>JAFXMA010000020.1 GCA_017530725.1 Bacteroidales bacterium | reverse complement strand
GCCGGTGGCGTGCACGAGGTCCTCGGTGTTCATGCCGATCAGGAGGAAGGAGACCTCGAAGAAGTCGACGTATCTCTTCTTCCAGGCGGGGAGGTCGGCGGAGAACAGGCGGCGCAGCCTGTCGGCGGGCAGGCAGCGCTTCGCGGTCGCCTCGCCCCGGATCTCGTAGTTCAGGAATGGGTAGTGCTGCGTGATGCCGCGCTTGCGTGCGTGGTTGAACACGGCGCGGATGTTCCTGAGGTGGATGTTCCTGGCGTTCTTCTTCGGCGAGGTCTGGGCGAGGAACGAGTCGAAGCGGTCGAGCCATCCGATGCTGATGTCGGCGAAGGACAGCCGTTCCGCCCTGGGGTCGAAGGCGAGGATCCGCGCGACGGTGGCCATGTAGATCTCGGTCGTCCTCGGCTTCGGCCTGGTGGAGGCGAACTTCCTGAAGACGCCGAGGAACCGGTCCGGCTCCCTCTCGCCGGGTGTCATCTCCTCCAGGATCCTGTCGCGGACCTCGCGGGCCGTGAGTCCGTCGAGCTTCCGCCTGCGCTGCAGGTCCAGGAGGATGGTGTCGACGTCGGCCTTCTTCAGTTCGGCGGAGACCTGGACGGCGGCGGACTTCGCCTTGAGCGCTCCGGCGTCCCAGTCGGAGGGGAGGAGGCGGATGCCGGTGGAGAGGTAGGAGACCGTGCGGTCCTTCGTGATTGAGATCTTGAGGAGGGCGGATTTCCCGGGCGCGGTCTTCCGGGTGTCGAGATAGAATTTCGTGGTGATCATGGTTTGAGAAGATGTTTGAGAAAGTCGCAAACAAGTCGCAAACAGAAAGTGCCTATTTTGCACGTTTTTGCACGAAAATGCACAACTGTTGCCTTTTTTTTATTGAAGCAAAGCGGTTGTGCAAATCTCTTAACCGATTGATAATCGGAGTTTTATGTCGCGGAGAGAGCGAGATTCGAACTCGCGATACCCTTTTGGGGTACACACGCTTTCCAGGCGTGCCTCTTCAGCCACTCGAGCATCTCTCCAATACGTGTCCCGGGAAATCGGGACTGCAAAGGTAAGCATTTTTTCCGGAAGTGCAAGTGCCGGAGGCTCAATTTTTCATGCCGATTTTCATGCCGACCTATAAAGTCAGGCTGTGGTCGATGCAGCCGGGGTATTCTTCCGGATAGTGCGTGACCATCACGAGGGTTTTGCCGGGGGCGCCGCAGTAGCGGTCCAACAGGGTCTTCACGTGCTGCCGCTGCGGCTCATCCAACCCTTGCAGGGGTTCGTCCAGGATGTAGAGGGGCGGGTCCTTGACGAAGGCGCGGGCCACCAGGCAAAGGCGCTGCTCCCCACTGGAGACCCTCAGGAAAGGCCTGTCCGCCAACTGACCGATTCCGAATTCCTCCATCCACCGCCGGGCAATCTCCCGCTGCTCCGCAGAAGGGCGCCGGAACAGGCCTTCCGTATCGAAATGTCCGCTCGTGACGATATCCAGCGCCGGAGCGTCCAACCGGAAGGCACGATGGAGTTCGGGGCTTACGAAGCCGATCCTGCGCTTGATGTCCCAGATTGTCTCGCCGCTGCCGCGGGGCCTGCCGAAGAGTTCGATGTCGTGGGCATAGGCCTGGGGATTGTCGGCATTGATGAGGCTCAGGAGCGTGCTCTTGCCGCTGCCGTTGGCTCCGGTCAACGCCCAGTGCTCGCCCTTGCGCACCGTCCAGTTCAGGGAATCCAGGATGATCCGCCCGCCATAGCGGATGGTCACGTTCCGCAGACGGATGACGGCAGGCGGAAGGACCCGGTCCAGGTATGCTTCCCGCGGCTCCTTCTCCCCAGCCTTCCCATCCACGACGGGAATGACGTGGGTGATGAAAGACGGTATCTCCGCAGGTCGGGACAGGACCAGCACGATGGTCATGGAAGCCGCCAAGGCGGCGAGGAGGTCCGTCAGCAAAGCCCGTGTCCGAGGGTCCAGGCCCATGTAGGGATTGTCCACCACAAGGATCTCCGGTCCGCCCAGCAGGGCCCGTGTCAATTGGTACTTGCGCAGTTCTCCGGATGAAAGCGTCACCAGGGGCTTGTCCAGCAGTTGCTCCATCGAGAACAGGGACGTCAGTTCATGCACCCGAAGAAGTGCGGCCTCAGGGTCCTTGCTTTCGGCGGCCTCCTGACGCAGCGCCTCGCCCGCAGAAGGCGGGTCGCCTTCGAGCGTGAACAGGTTCCAGCGCTGCTGCATGAAGAAACTGCGGTCCCCGTAACTGCCGTACGAATCCCGGAAAGAAATGTATTTCGCACCGGTCCGGCCCGCAAAGACAGACGCCAGCCGGCTCTTGCCGGAGGCATTCTCCCCCACCAGGGCGACCTGTTCACCGCGACGGATATCGAGTGTGTCCATGGGAATCACTGCTGGGCGATCACCTGCTCCGCTGCGGCGCAGAGGGCATCGTAGAAATCCTGGCCGTAAGCGGCGATGAGGGGCTCCTTCAGGAACTGATAGACGCGGATGCCTTCGCGACGCCCTTTTTCGAAGGCGCATCGGCAGATGTCCCAGCGGTGCAGGTTCAGGCCCAGTCCGCCGTTCCGGAGTTGCACCACGCGGATGGGATACAACTGGCAGGAGATGGGTTTCCGGAAGGTCGATTTGCCCGCGAAGAACTGCCGTTCGATGGAGCAGAAGCAGTTGCCGTCCTCGAAATGGCAGAAGGCGCACTCCTCGCTGCCGGTCACGAGCGGCGTGACAAGGTCTCCGTCCCGGTCGATTTCGAAGAAGCCCTTCTCCTCCACCGCCTGCCGGCCTTCCGGGCGCATCAGGGGGGCGAACGCGTCATAATTGACCTCGATGGGATCCAATTCCTCCTCCTTCAGCGGGGCACCGCTGTCACCGACAATGCAGCACTGTCCCTTGCAAACGGGATAATCGCAGGCAAAATACTCCAGGATGACATCCTCCGATACCAGGATGTCCCCAATCTCGACAATGGTTCCGAAAGGTCGTTTATGTCCCATCACTCGATGACGATTTCCGCGGTCGAGCCGACCGCGAGGGTGGACAACATCTCTTTCACGCGGGCGGCGGTGACGCCGTTCACGCTTTCCTGATAATGGGTGACCAGGTCCTTGCCGACGCCATAGCGGACGACGAGGGCCGTCAGGACGGTCTCGGGCTCGGCCAGTTCCTGGTTCATTCCGGCAAGGGCCATCGCCTTGAGGGCGGTCAGGTCCCTGGCGGAGACGGTCGATGCGGCCGCCTGCCTGATTCCCTTCCGGACGGCGTCGAGGTCGGTCCCTCCCTCACAGGAGAGGAACATCCACAGCCGTTCCTGGGGATAGGTATGGAAACCGGTCGTCACTTCCGCCGACATACCGGTCCCTTCCAGGGCTGCCACCAGGTTGCGGCGAAGTACCTCGACCGCAACTTCGGCCGTCGCATAATTGACACCGGAAAGTGGATACTCCGCATCCAGACGCACATAGACACCCTTACCGGCACCCGGCTCCCGGTGTGTGACAACACCTGCGCGAGGCTGGTAGCGGAGTGTCTTGCGCGGCGCAGTGCCGCGCTGCGTACGGAACCCGCCGATGTATCGGAGCAATGTCCTACGCACGGTTGCCTCATCCACATCCCCCACGACAATCAGCATCCCGTCGTTCATCCGGGAGAACAGCGCCTCGTAGAACTGGGCGGCTTTCGCCTGTGTCCCGGGATTCAGTCCCGAGACATACTTCTTCGCCGAATAGTTGAACCCGGGATACATCATCGCGTAGAGCCGGTTATCGACAGGCTCCTGCGCCCATTTCGCATTCCGGAGATATATGTCGAATTCGCCCCGGTTCACCGTCCGCCCGTTCGCGAGGGCGAGCAGCGCCTTCATGAGCGTAGGCAGTTTGGAAGAGGGAGCCTCTCCATGGATGGATGTATAGGTCAAGGCGACCTGGGTGTCCATGCTGATGCCGTTCACGGCCAGATGGTCCCGGAAATCGGGAGCGGCCAGGCCGCCCGCGTCATACAGGGACAGCATGTCACCGAAATATCCGCCCTCCCCTTCCGTCAGGCCGCTGACGCCGGACAGGCCGCCGCCGAGGAGAAGCGCGTACTGGAAAGTCTGCCGGCCGGGCACTTGCTTGTACACCACCCGCATTCCGTTGGAGAACGTCCAGAGAACGCCGCCGGAGACGGGTTCGGGCTTGGTCTCCTTCAATTTCACCCTCGGACAGCCCACCTCCAGGCCGGAGGTGTCCTTCTGCCAGGAGTAATCCTTCGCCTCCTTGAACGTGGACCCGTACAGATAGGCCAGGTTGTACTGGAACAGGGCGTTGTCCTCGTCCAGCGTATCCAGGCGGGCACGGTATTCCAGCGTCAGGTTGGAAAGTTGGCTCAGAAGGGAGGTCGCGAACTGGTTGAACAGGCGCGTCTCCGTGCTGTCAGGCAGGTTTTTGCGGGCGAAAAGACGCGTTTCCTCGCTGTAAGGGGCCAGATTGGCGCCATACAGGAAATGGGCGGTGCATCGGTCCACATATTCCCGGTTCGTCAGCAGACGGGTACCCCGGGGGAGCATCTCGGCCATCATCACTTTCTTGGCATCGACGAACTCCTGTTCCGGAATGCCGAATCCGTCCAGACCCGCGAGCGTCCCGGAAACGATCTTCATCGCTGCCTCCAGATGTTCGCGGTCCGTCTGGACCTCCACGGCATACTCTTCGTCGCCGCCGGTCTCGGTGCTGTTCAGATATCGGAAATCCAGCCGGCCGTACGGGATGCCGGCATCCCGGAGGTTCCGCTCGATCCGCCGGACGGCGATGGTCCGGAACTCGCGGCTGAATATGCCCATCACCAGGGCCTGAGCCGTATTCATCTGCTCCTGGGGGGTGCGCGGGGCGGCATAGGCGACGCGGACGATGCCCCGGTCCCCCATCGGCTCGCTGCGGAGCACGATGGACGGCATCACCGACGGCTCCCACACATAGTCCGGGCCGTGGCTGTTCTCCACGAAGTGCTGCGGGACCATCATCGAAAAGATGTCCATCTTCTTCTTGACCTCCACCGGGTCGATGTCGCCGCTCACGATGACGGCTTCCGGAGCCCGGGACGCCGCCACCTGGGCGAAAGTTACGAGCAGGGTGGAGTCCAGCACGTTGGCATCATAGACCGGGACGCGGTCCAGATGCAGGACCGTGGAACCGTCGCTGTCCCGGAAATAGCCGCCCGGGCGGGGGCCGATGCCGAAGCGGGAGAGATACTTCGTCTCCAATCCCTCGACGGAGGCTTGGGAAGGCGCCTCGCCCCGGCGGACCACGGCGATGTCGGCAAATCCCTTGACCTCGTCATTCTTGACCATATAGTAAGCCACGCCACAGCGCAGGGTCCCTTTCTGGATCTTGCCGTCCATGGGCAGGGACGGTAGTGTCTGCGCTGGCACAATTCTTGAAAAAGTGAGGAGAGCCAGGCTGAAAAGGATATGGAATAGTCGGCTTGACATAGAATAAACGCAATGGCAATGCAAAAATAACAATAAAAATTGCTACTTTTGCAAAATACGTGCAACGACAGGATTACAATAAGTATTAACAAATAAACCCGAACGAAAGATGAAAAGATTATTTGTCGCCGTTGCGGCGTTCGCACTCGCCGCAGGAATCGCTTCCGCCCAGGACATGAGCGCCGCTGTGGAAACCTTCAACATGGGCGCCCAGACCCTTGAATCCAACAAGGCCGAGGCCCTCGCCCAGTTCAAGAACGCCCTCACCCAGTTCGAGGCCTGTGACGCCGAAGAGGCCGCCGAGATGATTGCCCAGTGCAAGAAGATCATCCCTCAGACCATGGTCTCCATCGCCAAGGAGCAGATCAACGAGTCCAAGTATGACGAGGCGCTCGAGACCCTGAAGGAGGCCGCCGCCTGCGCCGAAGGCTATGGACAGGAAGAAATTGCCGCCGACGCCAAAGAACTCGTTCCTACCGCCTGGTCCCGCAAGGGTGCCGCCCTGCTGAAGGCCAAGGATTTCGTCGGTGCCGCCGCCGCTTTCAAGGGCGCCGTGACCATCGACCCCACGGATGGCCAGAACCAACTCCTCTATGGCCAGGCCCTGATGCAGGCCGGTGACAATGCCGGTGCCATCACCGCCCTCGAGGCCGCCGCCGCCAATGGCAAGGAAGAGCAGGCCAAGAAACTCCTCTCCAACGTGTACCTGAAGGAAGGCATGGCCCTCGTGAAGGCGAACAAGAGCGCCGAGGCCATCACCGCCCTCGAGAAGGCCAACAGTTTCGGTGAGAACGCCAACGCCTACAAACTCATCGCCAGCGCCAACACCAAACTCGGCAAGAGCAAGGCCGCCATCGAGGCTTACAAGAAGTACCTCGAGGTCGATCCCAACGCGAAGGATGCCGCCGACGTGATGTTCACCATCGCCGCCACCGCCCAGAAGGCCGGTGACAAGGCTACCGCCATCGAGTACTACAAGAAACTCTCCGGCAACGCCAAGTACGCCGCCCAGGCCACCCAGCAACTCGGTGCCCTGCAGAAGTAAAAGGAGATTCCTTCCCTGCTTCGCAGGTTCTGAATGACAGAAAAGGCCGGTCCCCGCACGGAGACCGGCCTTTTTTATGCCTTCGTCCTGACGCTTAATCGATCAGACCGTTCTTCTCGACCGTCCAGCCTTCGCGGTTCGCGAGGGCAGGGTCGGCACCGACAAAGAGTTTCGCGGCCTCCTTGTCGCCTTTCAACTGCCATTGGAGCCAGGCCAGGGCCGGGACGGTGAACTCGCCGCCGTGCGGCTGGCGGTAGGTGCCGCCGTGGCCGACCGGGTAGTTCGCGGCGAAGGCCGGGACTTTCACGAGGCGGTGGAAGTCGTCCATGCCGTTTTCATAGGCGATGTCCTCGGGGCCGCCCAGGATGTAGATCACCGGGACGGTGATTTCCTGGAGACGCTCCTTATTGGGCATCGGCATGTTCGGGACAGCGGTACCCGGGTTGATGAACAGGCCGCTGTTGCAGATCATGATCGTGGAGAGGCGCGGGTCGGTGGCGTTGTCCAGCGTCTGCAGACCGCCGCAGGACATGCCGGCCGCGGCGATGTGTTCCACATCGATCCGACCGTAGTAGGGGCTGTCCTTGTCGGCATTCTGCGCGATGGCCCAGTCGATGGACTCGATCTGCTGCGCGGAGGTGGACATGGGCCCGCGATAGGGCTTGTCATCCATCGGGATATAGCCGGTGGCGATGACGAGGAAGCCGTGGGAGGCGATTTCATTCAGGAACTTGTAGTGTTCCCACGGGGAGTTGGTGCAGGCGCCGTTGCCCCATACGAGGACGGGCAGCGGGTTCTTCTTGCCGAACGGAGCGAGATCCTGCGGCGCGAAGATCGTGTGGGCCTCGAGGGAAGGGTCCTCCAGCATCAGCACCTTGTAGGGGCCGGTGCCGCCATCTTCGACGACCCTGGACTGGCTGGCCACGGGGGCGACCGGGCCGCTCTTGCAAGCGGTGCCCAGCATCAGCAGGCACGCAGCGGAAAGGAGTGCAATTCGTTTCATATCGGGTGTGTTCAGTGACTAGTGGATGTCGTCGAAAACCGGAGCGAGGGTGAAGACGAAGTCGTAGGGCTGCGCGGGGAGGAGGTACTCCTTCAGCGGCCAGGTACCCCAGGATGTAATGCCGCCGACGCCCATCTGGGCGAGATCCATGTGGACATAGGTCGTCCCGCGGGAACGCTCGTTCTCATGGGCCTTGGCCTTGAGTTCCAGGGAGTGGACGTGGGTGTCCAGGTCCTCCAGGCTGAACGGGAGGGCGGAGGCAGAGAAGGGCGTGGGAGCGCTGAGTTTCAGACCGGTGCCGGACTCGTCCAGGATGTTCATCCAGCGCATGCCGGTGTGCGTACCGGACTCCTGCGCGCGGGCGTAGCCATAGTGGTACTGCTCTTCCACCCGCTGGCGGTAACGGCCCAGGAGGGCGGCGCTGTGGCGGTCGGCATAGTTCTCCCAAGGGCCCAGGCCGAAGAAATCCAGGTCGGAATACTGTCCGGGCATCGCGAAGCGCATGCCGAAGCGGAAGAGATACTGCGCCTCGGACAGGCCGCCGGCATCCTCCAGGGACTCGGAAACGGCCACGGTACCGTCCGGGTCCACGAGATAGGCCACCTTTACGATTCCCTTTCCGTCAATGGGCGCGAAGGTCACATCCACCTGGCAGGAATTCCCGACCGGCTTCGCGGCGACGGACGCAACCTGGAATTGGATGTTCCGCCACAGGGCGAAGCGGTTCTGGAAACGGGCGCCGAGGTCATTCTCCACAAGGGCGCGGTCGAAGCACGGCATCATCGGCTCGGAAATCATTTCCTTGCCCTCCAATTTGTAGGAGGTCAAGGCACCGAGGTTCTTGTCGATAGTGACTTCCCAGGTGGCGGACCGGGGATTCAGCGTACCGGGACGGGAGACAGTACCGCAGAAAGCATAGGCAGAAGCGGTCTCGGCTGAATTCACGGTTCCCTTTACCGACTCGGAGGTGCCGACGGGGAGGGCAAGTGCATCGGCGAGCACCAACTGGTCATAGGCCACCTCGAAGCCGGCGGGAAGCAGCGGCTCGGCTTCCTTCAATTGATACCGGACGGTCAGGGTGATTACCCGGCCTTCATCCGGCCGGTCGCCGATGCCCAGGTCGATGGTCTTCGTCGCCTGCGGGGCGACATCCAGGTTCTCTACGATACCGGTCCGGAATGGCTCGCCATCAGCCTCCAGCGTCCAGACGAGGCGGTAGCCGGACAGGTTCGTGAAGAAGTTCTCGTTATAGATGTTCACGACCCCCGGCTTGTCGCCCGCAGTCGTGAGGATGTTTCGGTACTGGTAGCGGACTTCGTAAGCGTGTGGATGCAGGCTGCGGTCCGCAGCGATGACGCCGTTGCAGTTGAAGGAACCGTCGGACGGGTCATAGTCGTTCAGGTCGCCGCCGAAGATGAAGATGTGGTCGGTGCCGGGTTTGTCGGACGGCCAGCGGAGGGCCTGGTCCATGAAATCCCAGATGAAACCGCCCTGGTAGGCCGGTTCACTGCGGATGAGGTCCCAGTACTCCTTGAAATTACCCATAGAATTACCCATCGCGTGCGCGTACTCGCACTGGATGAGGGGTTTGTCGGCATGCTGGAGATAGGCGCGGTCACCGTCCGGGGAACTGTACATCGGGCAATAGATATCGGTGTAGCGGAGACTGCGGCGCTCCCTGCCGATGACCGCCTGCTCGTACTGCACGGGGCGGGACGGGTCAAAGGCCTTGATCCAGTCGTAGCAGGCCTCGAAGTTGGGACCGGCGCCGGCCTCGTTGCCCAGGCTCCAGATGATGACGGACGGATGGTTGAAGTCGCGTTTCACCATCCTGCTGTCGCGGGCGAGATGCGCTGCGGCAAAGAGCGGATTCTTCGCCAGCGTAGCTGGGCCGTAACCCATGCCGTGGGACTCTATATTGCCCTCGTCCACGACGTACAAGCCGTACTTGTCGCAGAGGGCGAGCCAGCGCGGATCGTCGGGATAGTGGCAGGTGCGGACGGCGTTGATGTTCAGTTCCTTCATGATCCGGATGTCGCGGATCATCTCGGCCTCGGTGACGATGTAGCCGCCCGAGGGGCTCAGTTCGTGCCGGTCGGCGCCCTTGATGAGGACGGGCTTTCCATTGACCATCAATTGGTTGCCGACGACCTCGACTGTGCGGAAACCGAAGGAGACCTCCGTGTTCTCGGCGACCGCCTTGCGGGTGTCGGCCTGGACGCCAAGGGTATAGAGGCACGGGGTCTCGGCGCTCCAAAGCAACGGATCCGGCACGGTCACTTCATAATCGACCACGCCTTTCACGGGCTTGAGACCGTCCACCGCAAAGACATACTGGCCGACGGGATTCCGGACTTCCAGGTCGACGCGGGAGATGCCCTTCGTCACTTCGACATGGACCTTCAGGCGGCCGTCGGCCCAGCCGGTCACGTGGACATCCTCGATCCGCTCTTTCTCGCGGGTGTAGATTTCCACGCCGCGGGCGATGCCGGAGAAGCGCCAGAAATCCTGGTCCTCCAGGTAAGTGCCATCGCACCAGCGGAAGATCTCGAGGGCGATGGTGTTCTCGCCTGCATGGACATATTTCGTCAGATCGAAGCGGGCCTCCAGTTTGCTGTCCTCGCTGTAGCCCACCATCTTGCCGTTCACCCACACGCGGACGTTGGAGGTGGCGGAGCCGATGTTCAGGCAGATCTGCTTCCCGATCCAGGACTTGTCGATGGTGAAGGAACGGCGGTACTGGCCCACATAGTTGTGCTCCAGGGCCGGATAGGGCGGATTGTTCTTGTAGTGGCCGCTCCAGGGATAGCCATTGTTGACATAGAGCGGGTCGCAGTAGCCGTTGAGGTCCCAGAGGCCGGGAACCGGGATTACATCCCAGGTGGAATCGTCATAACCAACGGCCTCGAAGCCCTTGAGACGGCCTTCGACGGTGGGATTGAAGTGGAATTTCCACAGTCCGTTCAGGTTCAGGGTCTGCTGCTGGGCGGAGACGAAGGTCGCCCGCATGGGCATCCGGTTCTCTTCAAAGACGTTCGGGTCCTGCCAGGGTTCCATCCTGGTCTGTGCCGCGAGGGGCAGGAAGGTGGCCAGAAAGGCCAGGGAAAGGAAAAGGTTACGCATGTGGTCCATACAATTTGCGTAAAGATAACCTTTTTTACGGATTATTCGGCATTTTCGCGTGAAATGATTTCCCGGAATCGGCCTCCTGTTGCCCTTGAAGGCCGATTTTCAACTTTATCCGCGTCCCTTTTTGCGAACGCGGCTCGTTTTCCGGTACTTTGTATCCGTGGAGCCGGGCTGTTAATCCGGTGTGGAAAGATGAAACGACTGATCCTTTTCGGGTGCCTTTTCGGCGCCCTCGCGGTCACCGCCTGCGAGCGGCTGGACCGCCGGTTGAACCCTCCCTTCGACGAGGAGGAAGACCCCCTTGCATTCACCCTGGATGAAGTGGCGCGCCTCATGGCCGCCATTCCGGTCGGAGAGGCCCAGGTGGCGGAGGTCCGGAATGCCGTTTCGGCATCGACCGGAAACGGGTATGACGAGGAATACCCGATGCGGCAACTGTTCGAATCGCCCGGGGCGGGCATCGGAGATGTGCCGGCAACCCGGGTGGAGGGGTATGCCCGGCCGCTCCGGGACCTTCTCACGGCCGAAGTCCGCCGGCACTACGGGACCCGGGCCATGGACGCCGATTCGTTCCTCCACGCCCTGTCCGGCTCGGACGTGCAAATCTATTGGCCCTTCTCCGAGGAGTTCGAGGGCGATGAGACGCCGGTCATCACCTTCGACCCTGGCGATGGAGAAACGAAGAACATCGGCTGGATCCGGCAGGAAGACGGGACCGTGGAAGAAGTCATCGTGGATGAAGGAATGGCCCGGGAACGGCCCGTCTGGGTTATCAACCGGAACCGGGACGCCGAATACGAGACCCTGGAGATGAGGCGGCGGGCGGACACGGAATGGGGCCAGGGCGGCAGCATCCTTGTCCAGCCCAAGGCTGCCGGCAGGACGCCCGCCACCCGTGCCGACGGCAAGGATTTCAAGACCCTCGTCCTACGCTCCTTCCGGTCGAACCGCCAGTTCGACACCTGGTTCTGCGGCGGTTCCGAAATCTGGGTGAAATGCGGAGCCGTCGAGGATTTCACCGCGACGACGGACGCCGAACTGCGCCTCTACTCCCCTTCCGTCACGGACTTCCTCATCGTCGTGCGGCGCAGGCAGATCGGCGAAGTCCTGGATTTCAACGCCGTCCTCGTGTCGGAATGGACCGGGATGCTGGACAACTGCGCCTTCATGATGGTGGAGGACGACGGCGGCACCATGACCACCTGGAAATGCTCGGCGATGGTCAAGTACAACTCCCGGAGTTATGGGTTTGAAATCGAGATTCCGCTCAGGGCCCGCGACGACATCATCTGGCGCGGCGCCCTCACCCGGACCTACATCGAACGCAACAACGGCGTCACCGGGCATTTCGGCGACGTGGATCTGGTGCTGGAACTGATCTGAGGCCCCGGACTATACCTCCAGGCTGTAGCCGGGACGGTAATCGTAGTGGAGGAGGCGGGTGGCCTCTTCGTCATGCATGCATTTCTGGACGATGGGATTCCAGACCACAGGACGGCCGAGTTCCATCGCGATGTTGCCGAGGTTGCACACCGTGCAGGAAGTATGTCCCGTTTCCACGGGGACGTTCGGGTCGATGCGGGACTTGACGGACTCGATGAAGATCCGGTGGTGGCCCACCTTCGTCTCGTACGGGACGTTGTCGTCCCCCACCGAAGCGCCCATGTCGAACCGCTTGTCGGAGGCCACGAACTTGCCGCGGGAGACCTTCACCCATCCGTCGTCGCCATAGATCTGCACACCGGGGGTGGTTCCGTCGAACGGCTCCTCGGTCACGATGATGCCGTTGTCATATTTATAGGTCAAGTGATCGTAGTAACTGTATCCGGGAGGGATGATCTCCACGGGACCGGAACCGTCCTTGCCCAGGGCCCACTGTGCCACGTCGAACATATGGGCGCCCCAGTCGGTCATCAGGCCGCCGCCGGAGACCTTGTACCAGCGCCAGGCACCCCAGAGTTGCTCGTCGTGCTCGTCCGAGACGATGGGGTCCAGGTCGGAATGGTAATAGACGGACGTCGGAAGCGGACCCAGCCACTTGTCCCAGTTCAGTCCGGCCGGCACGGCCATCCGGGGCAGTTTGCACGGAGCGGGCGCCGGAGAGGTGGGATTGATGTCGTTCCTGCCCACATAGACCTTGAGTTTGCGGATCTGGCCCAGTTCTCCCTCGCGGGCGAGGTTGGCGGCGTGGATGAACTCCTCGCTGGTGCGCTGCTGGCTGCCCACCTGGAGGATGCGGTTGTACTTGCGGACCGCCTTCACCAACTGCTGGCCTTCGTAAACGGTGAGTGTAAGCGGCTTCTCCAGATAGACATCCTTCCCCGCCTTGCAGGCCGCGATGGCGATAATCGCATGCTGGTGGTCCGGGGTGGCGATGACGACGGCGTCGATGTCCGGACGGGCCAGGAGGTCCTGATAATCCTCATAGACATCGACTTTCACCTTCTTCTCACCCTTCCCCTGATAATACTTCGTGACCCGCTTGACAAAGCGGTCCCGCTTGATGTCGTACACGTCGCAGCCGGCGATGACGCGGACGTCGTCCATGGACATGAAGCCGTTCAGCAGGTACATCGCCTGCTGGCCCAGGCCGATGAAGCCCATTCCCACCTTCCCGTTGGCGGAATTCTTCTTCGCGGGAGCCGGGGCGGCGTGCACCAGCCCGGAGGGGAGCACGAGACCCGCGGCGGCGCCGAGGGCGGACACTCTCAGAAAGTCTCTTCTTTCCATATCGTTTCAGTGTTTTATGTGGATTGATTGACAGTCATTTCACAGGCGCGGCAATCGAAGTCCAGCCGGAACCGGCGGCCGTTGTTCACCAGGAAGAGCGGATCGGGGCGGGTGCCGGGGCGCTGCCTGGGGCAAAGCCCCAGTTCGTGACGGATGCAATACTTGGTTCGCATATACTCGATGCCGTCACGGTGGGTGAGTTCATAGGCATCCTCCATGTGAATGGCGCCGCGCTCGCGGTAAATCTCCCGGGCAATGGAATTCGCCAGGTTGTCTTTATAGGTCGATGTCTCCGGCGCCGGAACGGGCTGCGCAGTGCCCCGGCGGAGCGGCAGCATCCGTACGGGCTGTCCATCCAGGGCGGCCGCCAGGTCGCGCCGGATTCCGTTCAGGAAGGAGGTGCTCATGAAAGGGATCGGAGCGTCCACATCGACAGAAGCGACGGTGAAGGCATAGATTCCCGAACGCTTGGAGAGTTGACCCCGTACCGTTTCCAGCATTCTCTCCGCGTCCCGCGCCGCTTCGGAAGGTGTCGGAACGGAGACTGTGGCCGTACGACCGTCTTCGGTGACTGCTTCGACGGCTAAAAGGACGGGTTGAAGCCGTTCATGGCGGGATGGATCGACGGAGATCCCGCACTTGACCGTCACGGCGATTTCGCGTACGGGGCGATCGGATTCCATCCTCCGCTCGAAGGCCGCGTCGATGTTGCGATACAGGCGCATCCCCTCCTTCAGGCCGGAAACCTCCTTGCATCGGATGGTAAACCCTTCGCATACGTCCCCGCGGAATCCCACGATGTCGCCGTCCCGGCCGACGAAGGCGAAGCCGTCGCCATTGTGGAGCGACAGGCCGGGATCGTCCGGCCGAACCGTCACGACACCCGCCCGCAGGCGTTCCACCGTGCCGATGCATTCTCCCATCGACTTGGGGGCTTCCATCGACGCCCATTCCCCGCGTTTCCCGTCCAGATAGAATTCCGTATAGTCGCGGTTGAACGTTTTCCGTAGGTCGGGTGCGAATCCGCCCCGGAGCGTGCCGAAGGAAGAACGGCGGTATCTGTCGGGATGGCTGCGGACCAGGGCGTCCAACGCATCGGAATACGCCCGCACCACGTTCCGGACATAGGAAATGCTTTTCAAGCGGCCCTCAATCTTGAAGGAGCATGCTCCGGCGTCCGCCAATTCCTCCAGCCGATGGATAAGATTCAAGTCTTTCAGTGACAGCAGGGCCTTGTTCCGGACGAGCATCCGTCCCTCGGCATCCTCCAGGTCGTAAAGTGACCGGCAGGCCTGGATGCAGGCCCCACGGTTCGCGCTTCGCCCGGCCAGTTGCTCCGACAAGTAGCACTGACCGCTGTAGCACACGCACAAGGCGCCGTGGACGAAGACCTCCAGTTCGGCGTTCACGGCCTCCCGGATGGCGCGGACCTGGTCCAGGGACAATGCCCGCTCCAGCACGAGCCGGCCGTAACCGAGGCTCTCGGTGAACCGGGCCTTCTCCGGCGTCCGGATGGCGCACTGGGTGGAAGCGTGGAGGACCATCCCTTCCGGAGCGAGCCGCGTCACGGCCGGATCCTGCACGATCAGGGCGTCCACACCGGCCTCCTGCAGTTCCTGCAGCAGCCGCCGTGCCTGGGGGATTTCCTCCTCATAGACCAGCGTATTGAACGTCACGTAGATGCGTGCGCCGAACCGGTGCGCATGATCGCAAAGCCGGCGGATGTCCTCCACCGGATTGCCGGCCGCCTGCCGCGCCCCGAAGGCGGGCCCGGCGATATAGACGGCATCGGCCCCGCAGTCGATGGCTGCGACGCCGATGTCCGCCGTCCGGGCGGGAGCCAGGAGTTCCAGGGCACGCATAGCCCCGTTATTTCGTGTAGAAGATGAAGCGGTTCTTGTCGTAGAAGTCCTTGACGATGTCGGTCTGCGTGAAGCCGGCCTCCCGGAAGACCGCCTCGGTCTCCTTGCCCAGGACTTCGTTGATTTCCGTCAGGCCCTTACCCTCGGCGGCAAGGAAACGGGCCGACCAGCGGGCGATGGCCCGGTAGAACTTCAGCGCGTCGTCGTCCGGAACGAACAGGGCGGAAGCCGGCTCGTAGTCCAGCACGTTCTTCCGGATCAGGTTCCGTTCGGATTCCATCACGTAGGGGGGATTGGAAAGGATGAGGTCGAACTCGCCGAAATTGAATTCCTGCTCGGTTTCGAGCACATCGGCATTGACGAAGGTGGGTGCCTGGGCGCCGGAAGCCTTCATTTCCGAGGAAAAGTTCTGGCTCCGGGCCACGTCCAGGGCCCCTTCGGAATTGTCCACGCCCACCACGCGGGCGCCGGGGACGGCCAGGGCGACCGTCCAGGCGATGTTGCCCGACCCTGTGCAAAGGTCCAGGATGCGGACCGGCTCCGCCGAGCGGCCGTACGGGATGCGGCGCTGCTTAATCCGGGCGGCGAGTTTGATCGCCTCCCGCACCAGGAGTTCCGTTTCCGGACGCGGCACCAGGACGTTCTTGTCCACCTTGAAGATATGGCCGCAGAATTCGGTCTTGCCCACGACATACTGGATGGGCTCGCCGGCCTGGAGTCGGACCATCGCCTCCGCCAGGGGCTGGACCTTCTTCTTGTCGATCTGGTACTGCGGCTCGATGATGTGGGTGTAGTTCTTCGTTCCCAGGATCTCGCTGCAGAGTTGCAGCACCACCGCCTTCGCCTCCGCCGTGGGGTAGAGGCTCTCCAGGGAAGCGACGCCGTCTTTCAGGAATTCGGAAAGGAGCATAGACTACGCGTTTTCGATGATCTGGGTCAGGAAATCGGTGAAACTGAGACCGGCGGCGCGGACCATCTTGGGGACCAGCGAGGCGTTGGTCATGCCCGGGATGATGTTGACCTCCAGGAAATAGATGCCGTCCCGGGCGGTCAGGTAGTCCATCCGGACCAGGCCCTTGCAGCCGAGATGGCGGTAGATGCGGCGGGAGATGTCCTGGATCTGCAGCGCCAGGGCGTCGGGGACTTCCGCCGGGCACACTTCCCGGCTGAGACCGTTGTACTTGGCGTCATAGTCGAACCAGCCTGTCTCGGAGATGATCTCGATGATGGGGAGGGCCCGGATGCCCGTTCCGTCGTTATAGACGGCGCAGGTGAGTTCGTGCTCGGAAGGGATCCCCTTCTCCACCAGGACCGTCTCGCCTTCCTTGAATGCATACTTGATGGCAGAGGGAAGGTCTTCCGCCCGGGTCACCTTGGTGATGCCGAAACTGGAACCGCCGTTCGTGGGCTTGACGAAAAGGGGCAGACCCAGCGCCGCGACCGTCTTCTCCGAGAAGGCGTCCACGTCCTGGCCGACCCGGATGAAGGCATCCGGAGCCAGTTTCACGTAATCGAGGCCCCGCAGATAGTTCTTGCAGGAGTATTTGTCGAAAGCCACGGTCGTGACGAAAGCGCTGCAGGAGGAGTGCGGGATGCCCAGCATCTCGAAATAGCCCTGCAGGAGGCCGGTTTCGCCCGGGGCACCGTGCTGCATGATATACACGAAATCGAACTTGACCTTCTCGCCCAGCACGCGGACGGAGAAGTCGGTCTTGTCCACCTGGGGCTGTGCGCCCTCCGGGAACGGGACCCGCATCGAATTGGCCTTCCGCATCGCCACGAGTTTCCAGTCGCCGAAACGGGCGAAGATCTCATAGACATCGTACTTGAACTCGTCGATCCGGGATGCCGTGAACTCGCCGCTCCGGCAAGCCACTTCCCACTCGGAAGAATCACTGCCGTAGATGACGGCGATGGATTGATATCGGGACATAGGTTTAAAACCGTTTATTCAAAGTAATAATCCTCCAGTTTGTCCTTCGCGGACGACTCCCCTTCGTAGCCGTCGCAGAAAGAGGCGTTCACCCCCTCCGGGAAGGCATCGTTCGAGGAAATCCCCAGGGTACCGTCCGCAAGGACCTTCTTCATCCAGATGCCCCAGATCGGGAGGGCCATGTTCGCGCCCTGACCCAGTGCCGTGGAAGCGAAGTGGACATAGCGGTCCTCGGCACCCACCCAGACACCGGCCGTGATGGTGGGGGTATAGCCGATGAACCAGCCGTCGGAATTGTCGTTGGTCGTACCCGTCTTACCGGCGATGGGCCCGGAAAGGCCGTAGCGGAAGCGCAGGCGGGAGCCCGTGCCGCCGTCCACCACGCCCCGCATCATCTGGATCATCGCATAGGCGGCGCGCTGGGAGATGGCCTCGTGCCGGCGGTCGGAGAACTGGCCGAGCACGTTGCCGTCGCTGTCTTCGATACGGGTCACGAAGAGCGGATACGTATATTCACCCTCGGAAGGGAAGGTGTTGTAGGCGGCGACCATCTCGTAAACCGAGAGGTCCGCCGAGCCGACGCAGAGGGAGACAACCGGGTCGATCCAGCCGCCGATGCCCATCTTGTGCATCATGGACACCATCGCCTCCGGTCCCAACTGCTTCATCAGCCAGGCGGCTATGGAGTTGGAACTCTGGGCGAGGCCCCAGCGGAGGTCCACCATCGTTCCGCTCGTGTGCGGGTCATGCGGCGTCCAGGTCTTGTCGCCGTTGACCACGAGCACCTGCGGGACGTTGAGCACCTTGTCGCAGGGAGTCATGCCGGACTCCATCGCCAGGGTATAGAGGAAGGGCTTGACGGTGGAACCCACCTGACGCTTGCCCTGCCGGACATTGTCATATTTGAAGTAGCGGTAGTCGGGTCCGCCCACATAGGCACGGACATGGCCCGTGCGCGGTTCGATGGCCATGAAGGCCGCCCGGAAGAAGGACTTGTAGTAACGGATGGAGTCGTCCGGGGTCATCAGCGTGTCCACGTAACCGGGTTTTTCCCAGGTGAACAGGCGCATGGGCACTTTCTCGTTGAAACTCTTCGCAATCTCCGCGTCGGAATAGCCCGAGGCCTTCATCATCCGGTTGCGGTCGCTCCAGCGGCGGGCCTGGTCCATCGCGATGTCCATCACCTTCTGGTCCGTGCCGTTCGAGAACGGCGGGTTCTTGCGGGTGCGGACCTCCCGCCAGAAAGCCTTCTGCAGGTTCTGGCCCAGATGCTCGACGATCGCCTCCTCGGCATAGCGCTGCATCTTGTAGTTGATGGTGGTGTATATCCTGAGGCCGTCCCGGTCCAGGTCATACGGCGTACCGTCGCTCTTGAGGTTCTTGTTCAGCCAGCCGTAGAGCGGGTCGTCGGCCCACTGGAGGGAATCCACGCGGAAGTCATCCACGGTTTCGTAGGACTTGCGCTTGGGGCGTTCCGCGCTCATCGTACGGCGGAGCATGTCGCGGAAATACGGTCCCACACCGGTGGTCCGGTCCATGCCGCGGGAATGCAGTTCGATGGGCAGGTTCCGGAGGGAGTCGCACTCCGCCCGGGTCAGGTAATCCTTGTCCCGCATGCGCCCGAGGATCAGGTTGCGGCGCTCCAGGGCCTTGTCCGGGTTGATGGCCGGGTTGTAGCGGGTGGGCTTGTTTACCATGCCCACCAGGACGGCGCTCTCCTCCACCTTCAGGTCGATGGGGTTCTTGCCGAAGAACTGCAGGGAGGCGGACTGGATGCCGTAGGAGTTGGAACCGAAGAACACCGCGTTCAGATACATGTCCACGATCTCTTCCTTCGTGTAGTTGCGCTCGAGTTTGACCGCGGTGATCCACTCGCGGAGTTTGATCCAGACCATGTCCAACTTGGAGGCGTGCTCCTTGCGGGGATACAGGGTCTTCGCCAACTGCTGGGTGATGGTGGAACCGCCGCCCTGGCTGGAGTCGCGGGAAAGGAGCGTCTTGAACAGGACGCGGAAAAGGCTGGGGATGTCGATGCCGGAGTGGCTGTAGAAACGGGCGTCCTCGGTGGCGACCGTCGCCTGCACGAGGTGCAGGGGAAGTTCGTCATAACCGACGAAGGTGCGGTTCTCGATATGGTAGGTCGTGAGGATCTCGCCTTCTTCGGCGATGACCTGGGTGGCCAGTTTGCTGTCCGGGTTCTCCAGTTCCTCGATGGTCGGGATCTCGGCGAAGGCCCAGACGATCCCGAGCAGGACCAGCACGAGGGCGATCGGGACCAGGAGGAGGGTCCAGAACCAGCGGACAATCTTCTTGCGTGTATTCTCTGTCATCTCAAAAATTCTTTCATTGCGCACAAGACCATAAGGTCTTGGTGGGACTATTGAATTACAAAAGTAATCAGAAAATTTGGAAAATTGCCCGAAATCTCGCTTACTTTGCAAAATAATAGGTAAAAGCAGAAGATTATGGAGGGAAAAAACTTAGTGATCGTCGAGTCTCCGGGAAAGGTAAGGACCATTCAGAAGTTCCTGGGCGGAGACTATCTCGTAAAAGCCAGCATCGGCCACATCCGGGACCTGCAGGAGAAGAAACTGAGCGTGGATGTGGAGCATGGGTTCCAGCCCGAATATGTGGTTCCGGCCGACAAGAAGAAGGTCGTGTCCGAACTGAAGAAACTCGCTTCCGGCGCCGAGACCGTCTGGCTGGCGTCCGATGAGGACCGCGAGGGAGAGGCCATCTCCTGGCACCTGTCCGAAACCCTCGCCCTGGACCCGGCGAAGACCCGTCGCATCGTTTTCCATGAAATCACCAGGCCGGCCATCCTGGAGGCCATCCAGCATCCCCGCGACATCGACCGGAACCTCGTCGATGCCCAGCAGGCGCGCCGCGTCCTGGACCGGCTCGTGGGTTTCGAACTCTCCCCTGTCCTCTGGCGCATGATCCAGCCCAAACTCTCCGCCGGCCGCGTGCAGAGCGTCGCCCTGCGCCTGGTCGTGGACCGGGAGAAGGAAATCATGGCTTTCAACAGCGTTCCTTACTACCGCGTGGAGGCCGTCTTCCGTCCGGAAGGCGCACCTGCCAGCGTGAAAGTGAAGGCCCTGCTGGACGCCCGCTTCGACTCGATGGACGAGGCCCGTAAGTTCCTGGAGGACTCGGTCGGTGCCAACTACCGGATCGACAGCCTGGAAAAGAAAGAGGGAACCCGGTTCCCGGCCGCTCCGTTCACCACGTCCACCCTGCAGCAGGAGGCCTCCCGGAAACTCCACTTCCCGGTCGGGACGACGATGCGCATCGCGCAGGGCCTCTACGAGCGGGGTCTGATCACGTACATGCGAACCGATTCGACGAACCTCTCCACCCTCGCCCTGGGTACGGCCAAGCAGTTCATCATCGACAATTTCGGGGAAGCGTATTCCCACATGCGCCAGTACCGGACCAAGGCCAAGGGAGCCCAGGAAGCGCACGAAGCCATCCGGCCCACCTATATCGAGAACACCTCCATCGAAGGTACCGCGCAGGAGAAGAAACTCTACGAACTGATCTGGAAGCGCACCGTCGCCTCGCAGATGAGCGAGTCCCGGGTGATGAACACCTCCATCCGCATCGCCTCCGACCGCCGGAGCGAGCATTATGCCGTCCAGGCCGCCGAGATGCTGTTCGACGGTTTCATGAAGGTGTACCTGGAAGGCCGTGACGACGAAGAGAACGAAGAAGGCGAACTGGTCCTCCCGGAACTGCACGTGGGCGACCGCATGCTGGAGAAAGGTGTCTCCGCCCAGTGCAAGTACACCGTCCCCCCGCAGCGCTACTCCGAAGCCACCCT
Organism: Bacteroidales bacterium; assembly: GCA_017530725.1. Classification (GTDB taxonomy): domain Bacteria; phylum Bacteroidota; class Bacteroidia; order Bacteroidales; family UBA932; genus Cryptobacteroides. The sequence continues at coordinate 2,725 of JAFXMA010000020.1, read as the reverse complement.
CGTCAAGAAACTGGAGGAACTGGAAATCGGCCGCCCGTCCACCTACGCCACCATCATCAGCACCCTCACGACCGCCCGCGGCTACGTGACGAAGGGTGACAAGGACGGGGTTAAACTGCCGGTGACGGACCTGCACCTGAAGGACGGCGTCATCACGGAGAAGGCCCGGACCGAGACCGTCGGCGCCGAGCGCGGCAAACTCCTTCCGCAGGAAATCGGCATCATCGTCTCGGACTATCTCGTCAAGAACTTCGGCCCCATCATGGACTACGACTTCACGGCCAACGTGGAGAAGGACTTCGACCAGATCGCGGAAGGGGAAAAGGTCTGGAACCAGACCATCGCCACCTTCTACAAGCCCTTCCACCAGCAGGTGGAAAGCGTTCTCGCCGCACGGGAATACAGCCGCGTGAGCCGGAACCTGGGAACCGCGCCCGACGGGGAGCCCGTGACCGCAGCCTTCGGCAAGTTCGGCGCCTACGTGCAGAAGGGCGAAGGCGAGAACCGCCAGTTCGCATCCCTGGGCAAGGGACAACTCATCGAGACCCTCACCCTGGAAGAGGCGCTGAAACTGTTCCAACTGCCCCGCACCGTGGGTGAACTGGACGGCGTCGATGTCATCGCCACCAAGGGCCGCTTCGGCCCCTACCTGAAATACGGGGAGCGCAACATCAAACTTCCGCGCAACGCGGACCCGCTCAAGATCACCCTTGACGAATGCGCCCGCCTGATCGCGGAAACCCCTGAGACACCGGCTTCCAACGCCATCATCGCCGAATGGGGAGACATCCAGATCGTCAACGGCCGTTACGGTCCGTATCTGAAATCGGGTGGCAACAACTACCGGATTCCGAAAGGAACGGATGCCGCCACGCTGACAGAGGCTGATTGTCAAGCCATTATCGCGGGTTCCGATCCCACATCCAAGACGCACAGGCGCTTTAAAAAATAAAGCAGACCTCCCCGAACGGGCAAATTGGCATTTAAAAACGGCATCTTCGGGTGCCGTTTTTTTGTGATTCGTTATTTTTTCTGCCCGAAAATGAACAACTATTAAAAAAAATATTTATTTTTGTGGTGGTTAGTTTTAAACAGTAATCCTGACACTCCCCATGGCTAGTTATCACATCGACCAGATTGACCAGAAAATCCTTTCCTTCCTCGTCAAGAACGCGCGGATGCCCTTCCTGGAAATCGCCCGCGAATGCGGCGTTTCCGGCGCAGCCATCCACCAGCGCGTGAAGCGCCTGGAAGCCAACGGCGTCATCACCGGTTCCCGCCTGCTCGTCAAGCCGCAGGCCCTCGGCCTCAACGTGTGCGCCTACATCAGCATCTCCCTGTCGGAATCCACCCGTTACCCGGAGGTAATCGCCCAGTTGAAGAAGATTCCGGAAATCGTGGAGTGCCATTTCGTAACCGGCCGTTACGCCATCCTCGCGAAGGTGTACTGCCTGGACAACGACCACCTGATGGAAGTCCTCCTGAACACCATCCAGAAGATTCCGTACATCCAGTCCACGGATACGATGATCTCCCTGGACGAGCCCATCGAGCGCCAGGTGTGGGTGAAGGATTTCAAATCGACGACCTATACCGGCCTCAACAAGAAAGTTGAAGAATAGCCTCGGCGAGGGAGAGGTCCTCTTTCGTCGTGAGTTTGATATTGTTCCGCTCTCCTGCGACGTAGGAGAGCGGAATGCCGTATCTGCGGGCGACCGAGGCATCGTCGGTGAAGGCCGGGTCGAAGCCCTGTCCGTAGGCCGCTTTCAGGTCCTCGGAACGGAAGATCTGGGGGGTCTGGGCACCGAAGATGCGGGAGCGGTCCACCTGTTCGCCGGAATCGCGCAGGGTCCCGTCCGGATCCCGGTCCAGGACGGCGAGCGTGTCCACGGAGGGAACCACGGGGATGAGGGCCCGGACCGTGTCCATCCGCCCGAACATCGTCCGGATGAGCGCGGGGCTCAGGAGCGGACGGACGGCATCGTGGACGGCGACGACCGCGCCGTCGGGGACGTAGGCGAGGGCGTTTTTCACGGAGTGAAAACGGGTGAAACCGCCGTTCACCAGCCGCTGGGGGCAGTTGAAGCCCCGTTCCCGGCAATACCGCCGCCACCAGCCCACATGCGCCTCCGGAAGGACCGTGATCACCTTGATGTCGGGACAGGCTTCCACGAACCGTTCGATGGTCCTTTGCAGCACGGCCCGCCCTCCCAGTTGAAGGAACTGCTTAGGGAGGTCCGATCCCATCCGGGTACCGGATCCGCCGGCGGTGACGACAAGGTATCTTTTTCGCTCCATAACGCAAAATTCTTTACGCGAATATAAGTTTTTTTTCGTAATTTTGAACTCCATTCCAAACAGTCGAATTTAAAGATTAGCATATGGCATTCCGTTTCCTGAACCAGGAGTTGGCAATGGACCTTGGCACAGCCAACACGGTCATTTTCCAGAACGACCAGATCGTTCTGGACGAGCCCTCCATCGTCGCCATCGACAATACATCCAACAAATGCATCGCCCTCGGCCAGAAAGCCAAGTTGATGCACGAGAAGACGAACCCCGGCATCCGCACCGTCCGTCCGCTCCGCGACGGCGTGATCGCAGACTTCAACGCGGCCGAGATGATGATCCGCGGTTTCATCCGCCAGGTCAACGCCCGGCACCGCAGCCTCTTCGCCCCGAACCTGAAACTGGTCGTGGGCATCCCCTGCGGCTCCACGGAAGT
>JAFXMA010000146.1 GCA_017530725.1 Bacteroidales bacterium | reverse complement strand
TGACGGCGACCACCTACGCCGACAAGCCCATGGGCATGGAGACGGCCGAGGCCATCGAGCACCGCATCAACGACGCCGTGGAGGCCTACCGCATCGACTCCTATGACATTCCGGGCCTGGAGCAGATCATGGAAGACGTCCACTCCAGTGTCCGTCTCACATCCTATACCGTCGATGACGAAGGCAAGGAGACCATCTCCCAGAGCGAGGTGTACATGATCGTCTCGATGGTCCTGGCGATGGCCCTGTACATGTTCATCGTCATCTTCAGCGGCATGGTGATGTCCAGCGTCATCGAGGAGAAGACCAGCCGCGTGGTGGAGGTCCTCGTCTCTTCCGTGAAGTCCACGGAACTGATGTTCGGCAAGATCATCGGCGTCGCCCTCGTGGCCCTGACCCAGTTCCTGCTGTGGATCGTCCTGACGCTGCTGATCATCGGCATCCTGGGAGGCGTCATCGGCATGGACAAGATCACGGGCGACCTGAGCCAGAACCAGGTGGAGGCGCTGCCGGGGATGACCTCGATGAACGATGCGATGGGGAACACCATCGACCTCCAGGCCCTCACGGACACCACGGCCGTGGGCGACGGTCCCACCGGCATGCAGGCGGTCCTGGGCACCCTGGGTTCGCTGAACTATCCGCAACTGATCATCTCCTTCCTGCTCTTCTTCGTCTTCGGCTACCTGCTGTATGCGTCGCTGTTCGCGGCCATCGGCTCGGCCGTGGAGAACGAGGCGGACACCCAGCAACTGCAACTGCCGGTGACGATTCCGCTCCTGATCGGATTCCTCGTGGCCTTCTACGCCTTCCGCGCTCCGGAAAGCAGCATCGTCTGGTGGGGCTCGATGATTCCCTTCACCTCGCCGATCGTCATGCTGGCCCGCCTGCCCTTCGGCGTCCCGATGTGGGAGTTGTGCCTGTCCATCGGCCTGCTCATCCTGACCTTCATCGCCTGCGCCTGGGCGTCGGCGAAGATCTACAAGGTGGGCATCCTGATGTTCGGAAAGAAATCGACCTTTAAAGACCTTTGGAAGTGGTTAAAGCAGAGTTAATCGCGCTCTGTCTCCTCGCCGCGGCCTCCTGCTCGCAGCAGGGGCCGCGGATGGAGTGGACGCGCATCCCGATGGACGGCAGCCGGACCGGCGTGGTTCCGGTGAACGCCGAGAACGTCGATACGGCCCTGGGCACGTTCGATGACGATGCCTATGTGGCCCCCAGCGGAGCCCGGTTCACGGAGGGCGCCACGCCCGAGGTGGCTGCGCTCCTGATGGGAGTCCAGCCCCGGATGGCCCATCTCAAGGTAGTGGTGGGCCATAATGCCCGTTTCATGGACAATCCCCGGACGGAGTGCGACCTCCCGATCGGGAACCTGGCTGCGGATGCCCTCCGGGCGAAGGCCTCCGACTTTTTCAAGGTCCCGGTGGAGTTCGCCCTCACCAATTACGGCGGGATCCGTGTCCCGATGCCGGCCGGGGCCGTCACGCTGGATGACATCGAATCCATGTTCCCGTTCAAGAACTACATGTGCCTGGCGAAGGTGCGGGGGAGCGAACTCCGGCGCCTGCTGGACCAACTCGCGAAGACGCCCGCCTTCCAGGCCGTCAGCGGCTGCCGGGTGAAGGTCAAGGCCCACGAGATCGTGGAGGCGGAGGTGGACGGAGCGCCCATCGACCCGAATCGGCTCTACAACGTGGCCACGATCGATTTCCTCCTCTCCGGCGGTGACGGTATCGCTGTCGGTGCCCGGGCGGAGGACGTGAAACTCACGTCGGTGCTGATGAAGGATGTGATGCTGGATTTCATCCGTGCGAAGGAAGCCGCCGGAGAGACCATCGACTATCAGAAAGACGGACGCGTCGTGATGGAGGATTAGGGTATGGACAAGACGGCAAGAATCCTCTTCATCTGCCTCTCCGTGGCCCTGGCCGCGGGTGTGGGCTACCTCTGGCAAGCCGGGAAAGCGGAGCCGGAGCACCATCTGGTCATCCTGCATGCGAACGATACGCACAGCCATTTCGAACCCGTCCGGGACGAGGAATATCCCGGCATGGGCGGCGTGATCGAAAGGGCGGCCTACCTGGACAGCCTCCGCGCGGCGGACGGCCCGGAGAATGTGCTGCTCCTTCATGCGGGCGACTTCAGCCAGGGGACGACCTATTTTTCGGAACTCGGCGGAAACCTGGAAATCCAGGCGCTCAATGCCATGGGATATGACGTGGTCACCCTGGGGAACCACGAGTTCGACAATGGCCTGGAGGACCTGGGCCGCCGGCTTTCCTCGCTGGAGATGCCGGTTGTCGTGTGCAACTATGATTTCTCGCCCTTCGAGGCGGGAAAGTACATCAAGCCGTATGTCATCGTGGAGAAGGCCGGCCTGAAGGTCGGTGTGATCGGCGTCCTGTGCGACCTCAAGTCGATGGTGGCGGCCGACATCACCGAACGTGTCCCCGAGTTCCCGATGGTGGAGACCGTGCAGAAATATGCGGACCTCCTGAAGGTCGATGAGGGCTGCGACCTCGTGATCGCCCTGACGCACATCGGCTACGAGGAGCACACCCCGGGCGACATCACCGACCCGGTCCTGTGCGCCAGGACCCGGAACCTCGACCTTATCGTGGGCGGCCATTCCCACACGTTCCTCGAAGAGATGGTGTATCTGCCGAACGTGGACGGCGTTCCGACACCCATCGTCCAGGACGGCTGCTACGGCATCTTCTGGGGCCGGATCGATTACCGGAAATAAAGCGAAGGAGGCCGCCTTTTCAGGGCGGCCTCCTCTTTTCCATTCCGAGCGAAGCGAAGGAATCTACAGGATATTCATCGACTGCTCCCGGATCTTCTCCAGTTCGTCCTTCATCTGGACGACCAGCCGCTGGATGCCGGCGTGATTGGCCTTGGAACCGGTGGTGTTGATCTCGCGGCCCATCTCCTGGATGATGAAGCCGAGTTTCTTGCCGGGGTAGGGCTCCCCGTCGATCGTTTCCATGAAATAGCGGCAGTGTTGGCGCAGGCGGACCTTCTCCTCGTTGATGTCGTACTTTTCCAGGTAGAAGATGAGTTCCTGCTCGAAACGGGCGGGATCGGGTTTCTGGGCCAGGTCCTCGAGGTTCTTGAGGATACGGGTCTTCACCGTCTCGATACGCTCGCCTTCCAGTTTCTCGACCTCGTCATACAGGCCCAGGATGGTCCGGATGCGGCCGGTGACATCGCGGTACAGGACCGCGCCTTCCTGGCTCCGGAACTCGAGGAGATGGTCGATGGCGGCGTCGATGGCCTGTTCCACCACGGGCCAGTCCGCGTCGGAGAGGACGTCGGCCTTCTTCGCGTCCACCACGTCGGGGAGGCGGAGGAGGGCGGCGAGGATCTCGCTGTTGGCTTCGTCACCGGGAGCGGTGAAGCCGGGGAGTTCCCGGCGGAGCAGCATGACTTGGTTGTAGTAGGACTTCAGCGCATCGGCGTTGATGGGCCGTGCGGCGTCCGCGGCTCCGGCCTCATAGGTGAGGAAGAAGTCGATGGTGCCGCGCTGGAGGCGGTCGGCGAGTTTCTTCCGGACCGGGATGTCCTTCTCCTTCGGGAGGAGCGGGGTCTTGATATTGATATCCGCACTCTTGCTGTTCAGGGTGCGGATTTCGACGGTCAGTTTTCCGTTGGGAAGTTGGGCTTCGGCCTTGCCGTAGCCGGTCATGGACAGAATCATTTGATGATATCTAATTCTTTGAATACCTTGACGAGGGCGGCGACGGCGCGGTCCACCTGCGCCCGGGTGTGGGTGGCCATCAGCGCGAAGCGGACGAGGGTGTCCTGCGGGGCGCAAGCCGGCGGGATGACGGCGTTGATGAACACGCCTTCGTCGAACGCCATCTTGGTGACCATGAAGGTTTTCTCCAGGTCACGGACGTACAGCGGGATGATGGGGCTCTCGGTGTCACCGATCTCGAAGCCGGCGGCGCGGAACTTCATGAGCGCGTAGTTGGTCACGTCCCAGAGGGCCTTGATGCGCTTGGGCTCCTGCTGCAGGATATGCAGGGCCTCCAGGGCGCTGGCCGTGGCGGCCGGGGTGGCGGAGGCGCTGAAGATATAGGTGCGGGCCGTATGGCGGAGCCAGTTGATGATGATCTTGTCCGCGGCGACGAAACCGCCGATGGAGGCGAGGGACTTGGAGAAGGTCCCCATGATGATGTCGATCTCCTTCGTCAGGTTGAAGTGGTCGCAGACGCCGCGGCCCTGCCGGCCGAAGACGCCGAGGCCGTGCGCCTCGTCCACCATGATGACGACGTTGTCGTACTTGTGCTTCAACTCCACGATTTCCGGAAGTTTGCACAGGTCGCCTTCCATCGAGAAGACACCGTCCACGACGATGAGTTTGACCGAATTCCTGGGGCAGCGGCGCAGGCAGCGCTCCAGGTCCTTCATGTCGTTGTGCTTGTAGTGCAGGCTCTTGGCAAAGGAAAGGCGGCGTCCGTCCACGATGGAAGCGTGGTCGCGGTCGTCGCAGATGATGTAGTCTTCCCGGGTGAGAAGTTGGGGGATGACGCCGGAATTCACCGTGAAGCCGGTGGAGAAACACAGGGCCTCGTCCTTGCCCACGAAGGCGGCGAGTTCCTTTTCCAGTTGGACGTGGATGTCCAGGGTACCGTTCAGGAAACGGGAACCGGCGCAGCCGGAACCATATTGGCGGAGGGCCTTGACACCCGCCTCGATGACGCGTTCGTCACCGGTGAGGCCCGTATAGGCGTTGGAACCGAACATCAGGACCTTATGGCCCTCCATCTCGACTTCCGTGCCCTGCTTGCTTTCGATCTCGCGGAAATAGGGATAGACTCCCTTCTCAATCATTTTTTGCGGCAGGTCGTATTTGGCCAGCCTGGCATGCAGTAAACCCATAGGTCAGTTTGTTTTTAGTACGCTGCGAAGTTAGTAAAAATAATTTAAAATGCGTACCTTTGTTCCCTATAAGGTAACATGCCATGGAAGAACGCAAACTGAATTTCCTCGAAGAAATCATCGAAGCCGACCTCGCGTCGGGCAAAGTGGACTCCGTCATGACCCGTTTCCCGCCGGAGCCGAACGGCTACCTGCACCTGGGACATGCGAAATCCATCTGCCTGAACTTCGGCCTGGCGCAGAAGTACGGCGGCAAGACGAATCTCCGCTATGACGACACGAATCCCACGAAGGAAGACACCGAGTACGTGGACTCCATCAAGGAGGACATCCAGTGGCTGGGCTTCCATTGGGACAAGGAACTCTACGCCTCCGATTATTTCGACCAGTTGTACCAGTGGGCCGAGGAACTCATCAACCGGGGCCTCGCCTATGTCGATGACCAGACGCAGGAGGAAATCCGGCAGAACCGCGGCACCGTGGAGAAACCCGGCACCCCGAGCCCCTGGCGCGACCGTACCCCCGAGGAGAACCTCAGGCTCTTCCGCGAGATGCGCGACGGCAAGTATGCGGAAGGGGAGAAGGTCCTCCGCGCGAAGATCGACATGGCCCATCCCAACATGATGTTCCGCGACCCGCTCCTGTACCGGATCAAGTTCGCGCACCATCACCGCACCGGCGACAAGTGGTGCATCTACCCGATGTACGACTACACGCACGGCCAGTGCGATTCCATCGAGCACATCACCCATTCCATCTGCACCCTGGAGTTCGACGTACACCGTCCGCTGTACGACTGGTTCATCGAGACGCTGGGAATCTATCCCTCTCACCAGTACGAGTTTGCGCGCCTTAACCTCACGTACACCTTGATGTCCAAGCGGAAACTGCTCGAACTGGTGCAGAAGGGCCTCGTGAGCGGTTGGGACGATCCCCGGATGCCTACCCTGTGCGGCGTCCGGCGCCGCGGCTACACGGCCGAGGCGCTCCGGATGTTTTGCGACAAGATCGGCGTCTCCAAGCGTGACCAACTCATGGACATCCAACTCCTGGAGTGGTGCGTCCGCCAGGACCTGAACGCCCGGTCCAACCGGTACATGGTCGTCCAGGACCCCGTCAAGGTCACCATCTCCAACTATCCGGAAGGCCAGGTCGAGTGGTTCGACTGCCCGCTGAATCCGGCGGAGCCGGAGGGCGCGACCCGCAGGGTTCCGTTCAGCCGGGAACTCTACATCGACCGGGCGGACTTCATGGAGGATGCGCCGAAGAAGTTCTTCCGCCTCAAGCCGGACGGCGAGGTCCGTCTCAAGTACACCTACATCATCAAGTGCAATGAGGTGGTGAAAGACGCTGAAGGAAAGGTGGTTGAACTTATCTGCACCTACGATCCGTCCACCCATCCGGTCACAGGTGTATGGCGTTCGGTCAAGGGGACCATCCACTGGGTCTCCGTCCCGCACGCGAAGCCGTTGGAGGTCCGCAACTACGACCGCCTCTTCACCCTGGCGGACATGTCCCAGGTCCCCGAGGACAAGGACTACAAGGACTTCCTGAATCCGGATTCCCTCATCGTCTCGGAAGGTTACGCCGAACCCGCCCTCCTGGAGGACAACTCCGGCCTCGCCGTCCAGTTCGAGCGCACCGGCTACTACGTGAAGGACAAGGACTCCACGCCGGAACTGGCCGTCTTCAACAAGACGACGGCGCTGAAGGACTCTTACAAGCCGGAATAGTTATCGGAGGAACATCAGCACGGCCCGCCGGAAAGCAAGGCGGACGCGGTACACTACATTGCCCCAGGTCAGACGGCCCGGGGTATTTTCTTTCCCGGTCGGGGGATGGTGGGTGTATTTCAGGAAAGGCACGTTGCGGGCGTTGAGGCCCTTGCCGAGCAGGAGGGCCGGGTGGATGCCGTGGCGGAGGAAGATGGGCATCAGGCACAGTTGGTCGCGGGGAACGCCGCTTTCCCAGCCCTTCCACCAGGCTTCGTCCAGGGCGCGGGCTTCCGTGATGTTGTGCCGGCGGAAAAGGAGGTTGTTCTCGTAGAGTCCGGCATGGCGGGGGAGGCCTTCGGCGGTCCATTTCCGATGCAGGCGGAAGGCGGTCCGGGTATCGACCTTGTCCTTCAGGTAACAGTACCGGAGTTCCTCATACACGCAGTCCCGGTCCGGGTGCTCCACCTGCGCGAACGTGATCTCGTCGGCGACGAGCCGGTCCGCGATGCGGTAGAAGGCGGCGTCCGTGATACGGATGTTCGCGTCCATGTACACGCTGTACGCATACTCCGGCAGGACCTGATGGGCCAGGATCTTGGGGTAGCGGGAACGGGTCACCGGGTCCGGGCTGTCGCAGGGAATCTTCCGGAGTTGCCAGACGCCGTCCCGTCCCTCCGTGTCCGTGAAGCAGACAAAGTCCCAGGACGGGTCCACGACCGCGGGCTGTTCCAGGCGGTCGTAGCCGCCCGTCAGGCAGGTGTATATGACTTTGCGGTTCATCGGCGGGGGAGTTTTACCCGGTCGCCCAGTTCCCGGAGGAATCCGGGCGTGAAATAGTCCATGAAGCCGGCCTGGCCGGCGAAGGTCATCTCGCCGAAGTAGAGGCGGCCGCGGACTTCGTAGAAATCCACCCGGACCTCGGGGAAGCCTTCGGAGAGCGTGGCGGCGGCCTCGAGCATCCTTTGCAGCGTGACGGGGCGGGGAAGGGTGCCGTCCCCGGTAAGGTAGTGGCCGGCGGTGACGGAGACCTCCGGGCGCGGATTCCAGTCGAGGTCGTAGATATTGACATAGACATGGTCCGCGCTGCGGTCCTGGCAGGCCCAGATGCAGTAGGGCCGGCCGTCGAAGCACCAGACTTTGTAATCGACGGGAACGGCTTCTCCGCTGTCCAGGTATTCCTCCGCGAGGATGCAGGGGACGATGCCGTTGTAGTGCAGTTCGCCGTGCCGATAGCCGTACTTCTGCCTCAGGGCTTCGTCCAGGGCGGTTCCGACGGCCTTGCGGTCGGTGTTCCGGTCGATGATGTGCGCGGAGCCGCTGTCGTGGTTGCACTTGAGGACGAACTTCTCCGGAAGGGTGTCCCACGGGATGTCGGCCGAGTTCTTCCAGGTGCCGAGCAGGGGAACCAGGAGGTCTCCGAGGCCTTTTCCCTTCACGTATCCGCGGACTTTCACCTTGTCGGAGAGGGGAGTCCAGGCCGATGTGTCCGTATGGCACATCAGCCACTGGATCTTTTCGTTGATGTCGCGGGGATTGTTCCAGTCGATGGTGCGGCCGAAGCGCTTCTTCCATGCTTTCTGAACGACCCGGTCATGGTGATGGTCCAGTTCCCACTCGTGCCATCTGCGGCCCAGGAAACGGCGGATTTCCTTCCGCTCACCGGGTTTCAGGCCGACGCAGAACAGCACCGCGGCAGTCTCGCAACCGGTGAGCAGGATGCCGCCCAGTTTCGCCCAGGCGCATTCCAGCGGGAGGAGGCGATAGAAGGCGAGCCAGGCAATGAGGATGACGGCGGCGACGGCCGGACGCAGGTAGGCTTCCTTCAGGAACCGTTTCACGTCGAATCCGAACTGGAAATGCAGGAGAACCAACTGGATGACGCGGCTTAGGAGGTCCGCCGCCACGAAGCAGACGATGATGGTATAGGCGGGGTAACCCGCCCGGAACAGGAGCCAGCCTGCGACGAGGCAGCCGAGGTACAGGACGCTGAATTCGATCTTGTACCACTTGATGCGGCCGTAGGCGTTGATGAGTTGGGCGAGGCCGGCCGAGGTGGCCGAGGCGGCGGCGACGAGCAGGGTCCACCGGCACATCTGCACGGTCCCCGGGGGGATCCTGTCGGCCCCGAGCCAGAGGTTCATGATGAAGTCCAGTTCGCTCCAGAGGGGGAAGAACAGCAGCAGGAACAGGAGGATGCAGATGCGGCAGACGCGCTCCGCGAGGGCGACGGAACGGCCCTCGTTGCCTGCGCCGATGTTCTGGGTGATCTGCGGGGCGGCGGCCGTGTCGAAGTTCGCGATGAACTGGTTCACATAGTTCTGGACCGTGCCGGCGTAATAATAGGCGGCATTGACCGTCGTGCCGAAGAAGGCGTTGATGAGCATGTTGGAGCCCTGGGAACGGGCGATCATCGACGCGGAGGAGAGGAGGTTGTAGTTGTTGAACACCAGGACCTCCCGGTAGGCCTTCCGTTCCCGGACCGGCTTCCAGCGGATGATTTGGGGCCAGCGGCGGTGACAGAGCCAGTGATAGACGATGAAGGAGATCCACGTCGTGACGCTCATCAGGACGGCGTACAGCCGCAGGCCGTTGCCCTTCCAGTAGAGCAGGCCGATGACGAGGCCGAGTTTCACGAGTGCATTGACAATGTCCACGACGGCGACGGTGGCGAAACGCTCATGGACGTTGAACAGGCTCTGGAAGGGGACATTGGCTATGCCGAGGCACGCGACGACGGTGGATACCTGGAAGACGAACATGGCGTCCGTTTCCTTCCCGGGCGGAACGTTCAGATGGGTGTGGATGTACCACAGGCCGATGGATTCCAGCAGCAGGAACAGCACCAGCGCACCGCCGATATGGATGACGTGGCACACGTTGAACATCCGGTTCGTATCGCCGCCGGCCTTCCCCATCTCGAAGTTCATGAACCGGACCGTCGTCGCGGTCAGGGCGCCCGTGATGAAGGAGATAAGGGCTACGGCGCTCCCGACGGCGCTGTAGATGCCCACGTCCGACGCTCCCAGCGCCTGCAGCACCAGCCGGCTCGTGACGAGTCCCACGAGGATCGTGACCGCCATCCGGATGTAGATGACGGTCGTGTTGCGGGCGATGCGGATATTGGCGCTGGAAGGCATGGCCGTCTCTTATTTCCTTTTGGGTACGCGCTTGGAGAGGCCGATGGAATCGGTGGGGCACACGAGGTAGCACAGGTGGCAGCCGACGCACTTGGTTCCCACGATACGGGGCTGGCGGTCTTCGCCGAAGGTGATGGCCTGATGCCCGCCGTCCCGGCAGGATACGTAACAGCGGCCGCAGCCGATGCAGGTGCTCCTGTCGATGACCGGGTAAACGACCGTCGTACGGTCCAGGTCCGAGGTACGGACAAAACTGGGAAGTTCCTCGCCCACCAGGTCCTCCACGCGGGAGACGCCTCGGGAGGCCATGTAGTTCTTCATACCGTCGATGAGATCGTCGATGATGCGGTATCCGTATTGCATGACAGCCGTGCACACCTGCACGTTCTGGCAGCCTAACTGGATGAAATCCAGCGCATCCCGCCAGGTGGTGATTCCGCCGATGCCGGACAACTGAAGGCCGGGCATAATGGGGTTGCCCGCCATCTCCTGGATGAACCGGAGGGCGATGGGCTTGACCGCCGTTCCGGAGTAGCCGGAAATGATCCGCCGGCCGTTCACTTCGGCGCCCAGGGTCACGGACTTGATGGTGTTGATGGCGGAGATGCCGTCGGCCCCGGCGAAATGGGCGGCCAGCGCGAACTGGGTCATCGACGCGACGTTCGGCGTCATCTTGGGGATGACGGGAATGCTGACGGACCGCTTGACATAGGCCGTGTAGAAAGTGACGAGTTCCGGGTTCTGGCCCACGTCGCTGCCCATGCCGGCGAGGCGCATCTGCGGGCAGGAGAAGTTGAGTTCCACGGCATCGACGCCGGCATCCTCGGCCATCTTCGCAAGTTCTATCCACTGTTCCTCCGTCTGCCCCATGATGGAGGCGACGATGATCTTGGAGGGATAGTTCTGCTTGAGCCGACGGAGTATGTCGAAATCCATCTCCACCGGATTTTCCGACAACTGCTCCATGTTGCGGAAGCCCGCGAAACTGCCGTCGGCCCGCCTTACGGCATCAAAGCGGGGGGAGACTTCCTGAATGTCCTGCAGGCAGATGGTCTTGTAGTACACGCCGGCCCAACCGGCTTCCAGGGCCGCGGCCACCATCTCGTAGTTCGTGCAGATGGCGGAAGAAGCCAGGAAGAAGGGGTTCTCGCAGTGAAGGCCGCAGAAATCGATTTCCAGGGAAGGAAGGTCGGACACGGGAGCCGGGGCCGGCAGCGCCTTGGCGATTTCCCGCAGGCGGACGGGCCGGTCGTAGTGGATACAGGCGTTCTCGGCGGCCTCCAGGTCTTTTTCGCTGATGGCCGCGAACAGGCGGGCACCCAGGGCATGGTTGTCAAAACGGACGGCCCGGACGGCCCGGGCGGGATCACCCTGGCTGCAGGCGGCGGTACAGGGAGCGTTTTCGCAGAGCAGGCAGCGGACGGCTTCCTGCTTGAGGTGGAGTTGGTTCATGGGTGCGGGAATTGAAGGGTTTGCTGATACAGTTCGGTAAAGATTTCCTTGGAAGTGCGCTTGGTGAAGATGGAATGCATCACGTTACCGGCCGTGGCATACATGATGGATGCGTGGGAGGCCGGATCGGACCGGTCTGCAAACAGGTATTTCATCCGGCGGAGCGCCTCGACACACCAGACGAACGAGCCCAGGAGCGCATATTTGAGGGTACTGCCTCCGCTGTAGAACTGCAGCGCTCCGCGGACGCGCGTGGGCTTGATGGCGGCCTCCAACCGGGAGACGGTGCCGCCGGCAAGGTGGGTGATTTCCACATCGGCATCGGTCCAGACCGTATATCCCATCTCGTTGATCCGATGGCCGATGGCGATATCTTCCGGCGTGAAGGTATAGGTCTCGTCGAACCAGCCGGCCTGCCGGAAAACCTCCGTCCTGATGAGGAAGCAGGCGCCGTTGACGGTCCATGTCCGGAACAGTCCGTCCTTCATGGACCATGGAGTCGGGACGGTCTCATCGACCCGGTGGAGGTAGTGCTTCACATACCGCCAGGCGGTCCAGGGGGCACGGCCGCAGGTCTGGACCCGGCCGTCGGGGAAGACGATCTTCGGGGAGACGACGGCGGCATCCGCCGGAAGCCGGTCAAAATCGGCGAGGAGGCGGTCGATGACGGGCATCTTCATCAGCGTGTCGTCATTGACGATGAAGCAGTACGTTCCGGTTACCTGCTTCAGGGCGAGGTTGTTGTTCTCCGAGAAGCCCCGGAGTTCCCGGCTTTCGACGACCTTCACCTCGGGCCAGTCCGCCTTCAGGCGGGCCAGGTTCTCCTCCGAGAACCGGTAGGCCACCACCCAGACTTCGCACTCGGTCTCGTTGCGGGCACGCATGCTCTCCAGGCACGGATACAGCAGATCCGGCCTGTTCATGCATACGATGACGACGCTTACCTTCGGCATAACTGACAAAAATAGCCATTATTACGGAAAAAACTGCCCGTATGGGGCCAAAACTTGGACCGGTACAGGCAAAAATGGCCGAAAACGCTGGCATGGGGCTAGGCGATGGACCGATACAAGCACTTTTTTCGTATCTTTGCAAGGTATGAAGATCCTCGTTATCGTCGTCACGTTCAACGGCCTCAAGTGGCTGGAACGGTGCCTCGGGAGCGTCCGCGCCTCCGAAGTGCCGGCGGACCTGTACGTCTGGGACAACGATTCGACGGACGGGTCGGCCGACTGGATCCAGGGGCATTTCCCGGAAGCGAAACTGGTCCGCAGCGCTGACAACCTGGGCTTCGCGGAGGCCAACAACATGGGCATGCGCTACGCCCTGGAAAAGGGCTACGACTACGTCTATCTCCTGAACCAGGATGCCTGGATCGAACCCTCCACCCTCGGCACGCTCATCGCCGCATCGGAGGCGCACCCAGAATACGCCGTTCTGAGTCCGTTGCAGATGACGGACGGGTTTACGGGCTTGGATGCGCAATTCGGGAAGATCCTTCGCTCTGCTCAGCATGACAAAGGGAGTGTCCGCCGGGTCATGGCGGCGCATTGGCTGGTGCCTCGGAAAGCGCTGGAGGTCATCGGCCTGTTCGATGCGTTGTTCCCGCTTTATGGCAACGACGACAACTGGTGCGACCGGGCGCGGTACCATGGCTTCAAGATCGGGATCGTGCCTCAGGCAAGAGCCGTGCATGACCGGGCTACGCGCGAGGAACCGAAGGAGAAGGTCATTTTCCGGAACTACTATATGGGGTCGCTGGTGCGGCTGTGCGACATCAACCGCCCGCTGTGGGAGCGCTTCCTGTTCGTGTGCCTCTTCACGCTCGTGAAGGCCGTGAAATACGGAAGCATCCTTCCCTTCAAGCACTTCGGCTCTCTGGTCAGGATGCTTCCTGAGATCAGGATTTCTCGACTTCGTGCGAGACGTTAGACCGCTTTCCGGTGTACCCGGAGTCCATAGAGGGCGATAATCACGAAACAGAGCGTCGGGAGGATGAACGAGACGTTCACCGCCGGCATGCCGAGGACGGTGCCCTGGTCGATGATCATCGCCTGGAGCGGCGGAAGGACCGAGCCGCCGAGGATGGCCATGATCAGGCCGGCGGCGCCGAACTTCGCGTCTTCCCCGAGGCCTTCGAGGGCGATGCCGTAGATGGTGGGGAACATCAGGGACATGCAGGCGGAGACGGCGACGAGGCAGTACAGGCCGGCCACGCCCGGGAGGAAGATGACCCCGAGGGTGAACAGGATGCCGCCGAAAGCGAAGCAGTAGAGCATCTTCCCAGGCTTGAAGTACTTCATGAGGTAAGTGCAGATAAACCTGCTACAGCAGAAGAGGATCATGGCGGCGATGTTGTACTTCTGCGAGAGCACTTCCGCATCGATCTCACTCATCCCGCGCTCCATGAAGATACGGGTGCCGTACTGGATGATGAAGGTCCAGCACATGATCTGCACGCCCACGTAGAAGAACTGCGCGACCACGCCTTCCCGGTAGCGGGGGATGCCCACCAGATACTTCAGCGACGCCCCGATTCCGCGGGCGTTCTCTTCCTTGACCTTGGGCATTCGGGC
Source organism: Bacteroidales bacterium (assembly GCA_017530725.1). Classification (GTDB taxonomy): domain Bacteria; phylum Bacteroidota; class Bacteroidia; order Bacteroidales; family UBA932; genus Cryptobacteroides. The sequence continues at coordinate 5,532 of JAFXMA010000146.1, read as the reverse complement.
CAGCATGATGACGAGGAACATCACCACGATGACGATGCCGATTACCACGTAGGGTTTGATCAGGATGCCCAGGTCCGACTGGCGCATTGCCGCGAATTCTTCGTCGGGGAGGGTGGCCCGGGCGGCGGAGTCCATCGGGTTCAGGCGCGCCTGGATGAAGTTCATCGCCACGAACATCCCGCACAGGGAGCCGATGGGATTGAACGACTGGGCGAAGTTGAGGCGCCGGGTGGCCGTGGCCGGGTCGCCCATCGCGAGGATGTACGGATTGGCGCTGGTCTCCAGGAAACTGAGCCCGCAGGTCAGGATGAAGTAGGCGATGAGGAAAGGCCAGTAGGAGCCGGTGGAACGGGCCGCGATGAACAGGAACGCCCCGGTGGCGTACAGCCCGAGCCCCATCAGGATGCCGCTCTTGTAGGAGAAGCGGCGGATGAAGATGGCGGCGGGAAGCGCCATCGCGAAGTAGCCGCCGTAGAAGGCCATCTGGGTGAGGGTGCCCTGCGTGACGCTCATCCGGAAGATCTTGGAGAACGCCTTCACCATCGGGTTGGTGATATCGTTGGCGAAACCCCACAGCGCGAAGCACGAGGTGATGAGGATGAAGGGGAGCAGGTAGTTCACTCCCTCATACTTGAAAAAACTCTTTTTCTCTTCCATCGGTTCCAGCAAAAGGTTTATCAAGCCGAAAGATAAGGATAAAATGCTGGAAATACAATTTGTGTATCCGCCGAATTATGCGTATTTTTGTAGGATTAAAAATCATACTGAACGATTAGAAGCATGCTATGGCACTCACAGATATACTGAAGAAACTTTTCGGATCCAAGTCCGACCGCGATATGAAGCAGGTGAAGCCGATGCTGGACAAGGTCCTGGCGGCCTATCCGGCGATCGACGCGCTCACCGACGATGAACTCCGGGCGCGTTCCGCCGCCCTGCGGGCGAAGATTTTCGCCGTGGAGAAGCCCTTCGAGGACCGCATCTCCGAGATCAAGGGGGAGATGGAGAAAGACATCCCCGTCTCCGAGAAGGAAGCCCTCGCCACCGAGTCCGACAAACTCGTCAAGGACGAGGACGACGCCATCGAGAAGTGCCTCGACGAGATCCTTCCCGAGGCCTTCGCCATCATGAAGTCCACCGCCCGCCGTTTCGCCCAGAACGAGACCATCACGGTGACGGCGACGGATTTCGACCGCAACCTGGCGGCCCACGGCCGCGATTTCGTCCACATCGAGGACGACAAGGCCGTCTGGCAGAACCACTGGGTGGCCGGCGGCAACGAGATCACCTGGGACATGGTCCATTACGATGTGCAACTCATCGGCGGCATCGTCCTGAACGGCTCCCTGAAGACCAACAAGGAGCAGCGCGGCAGCATCGCCGAGATGGCGACCGGTGAGGGCAAGACCCTCGTCGCCACCCTCCCGGTGTTCCTCAACGCGCTCGCCGGCAAGGGCGTGCACGTGGTGACCGTGAACGACTACCTCTCCAAGCGTGACTCCGAGTGGATGGGCCCGCTCTACCAGTTCCACGGCCTTAGCGTGGATTGCATCGACAAGCACCAGCCCAACTCCGACGCCCGCAAGAAGGCATACGACTGCGACATCACCTTCGGTACCAACAACGAGTTCGGTTTCGACTACCTGCGTGACAACATGGCCACCCGGATGTCGGACCTCGTCCAGCGGAAGCACCACTACGCCATCGTGGACGAGGTGGACTCCGTCCTCATCGACGATGCCCGTACCCCGCTCATCATCTCCGGACCGATGGCGAAGGCTGCGGACGACGAACAGTTCATGGAGTACCGCCCGTACGTGGAGAACCTGTACAACAAGCAGCGCGCCCTCATCAACACCACCCTGAACGAGGCCAAGAAGGCCATTGCGGCCGGCGATGAGGCGGAAGGCGGAAAACTCCTCCTGCGCTGCCACAAGGGCCTCCCGAAGTACCAGCCGCTCATCAAGTTCCTGTCCGAGCAGGGCATGAAACAACTCCTGCAGAAGGCTGAGAGTTACTACATGCAGGACAACGAGCGCGAGATGCCGCAGGTCACCGACGAACTCTATTTCGTCATCACCGAGATCCAGAACAGCGTGGACATGACCGACAAGGGCCACGAAGTCCTGGCGAACGCGGTGTCCGACCCGAACTTCTTCGTCCTTCCGGACATGGGCTCCGCCATCGCGGAGATCCAGAACGACACCACCCTCTCCGCGGCCGAGAAGGCCGAGAAGAAGGACGCCCTGATGGAGGACTTCTCCCTCAAGAGCGAACGTGTCCATACCGTGATCCAACTCCTCAAGGCCTATGCGATGTTCACCAAGGACATCGACTATGTGATCGTGGACAACAAGGTCAAGATCGTGGACGAGTCCACGGGCCGTATCATGGAGGGCCGCCGCTGGAGCGACGGTCTGCACCAGGCCGTGGAGGCGAAGGAGAACGTGAAGGTGGAGGCCGCCACCCAGACCTTCGCGACCATCACCCTGCAGAACTACTTCAGGATGTACCACAAACTCGCCGGCATGACCGGTACCGCCGAGACCGAGGCGGGTGAGTTCTGGAGCATCTACAAACTGGACGTCGTGTCCATCCCGACCAACCGGCCGGTCATCCGCGACGACCAGGACGACATCATCTACAAGACCAAGAAAGGCAAGTTCAACGCCGTCATCGACCGCGTGGTGGAACTCACCAACGCCGGACGTCCGGTCCTGGTGGGCACCACGGACGTGGAGACTTCCGAACTCCTGGCGCGCATGATGCGCCTCCGCGGCCTGCGCCCGAACGTCCTGAATGCGAAGGAACATGCGCGCGAGGCCGAGATCGTGGCCCAGGCGGGCCAGAGCGGCAAGGTCACCATCGCCACGAACATGGCGGGCCGTGGTACCGATATCAAACTCACCCCGGAGGTGAAAAAGGCCGGCGGTCTCGCCATCATCGGCACCACCCGCCACGACAGCCGCCGGGTGGACCGCCAGTTGCGCGGCCGTGCCGGCCGTCAGGGCGACCCGGGTTCATCGACCTTCTACATCTCCCTGGAGGACGACCTGATGCGCAAGTTCGGTTCCGAACGCATCGCCGGCGTCGTCGATAAACTGGGCATGGCCGATGACGAGGCCCTCGTCTCCAGCATGCTCTCCAAGTCCATCGAGACCGCGCAGAAGCGCGTGGAAGAGAACCACTTCGGCTGGCGTAAGCGCACCCTCGAGTACGACGACGTGATGAACTACCAGCGCGAGGCCGTGTACGCCCGCCGCCGCAACGCCCTCTCCGGCGAACGGATCGAGATCGACGTCCAGAACATGATGCAGGACACCGCGACCATCATCGCCGAGAAGTCCGAAGGAATGGACTACGCTTCCTTCGAGGAGTACGTCATCGCGACGCTTTCCATCGACCTGGGCTTCGATGCGGACTTCTACGAGAAGGCGAAGCCGCACGATATCGCCGACCGCCTGTGCGAGCACATGCAGGAGGTGTACAACCGCCGTATGGACGCGATGGTGGACAAGGTGAACCCCATCATCAAGCAGGTGTACGAGAAGCAGGGGTCGATGTACGAGAACATCGCCATCCCCATCTCCGACGGCAAGCGGATGCTCAACCTTTCCGTGAACCTCAAGAAAGCGTACGAGACCGAAAGCCGCGAAGTGGCCAAGGCGCTCAGCCGTTCGGTCATCCTGTACGAGATCGACGAATACTGGAAGCAGCATCTGCGCGACATGGACGACCTCCGTCAGAGCGTCCAGAACGCCGCCTACGAGCAGAAAGACCCGCTGGTGGTCTATAAGTTGGAGAGTTACAACCTCTTCTCCCAGATGCTCGAGGAGTTGAACGAGGCCGTGCTCACCTTCCTCCTCCGTGCGTTCATCCCGCTCCGCGACGCCGACGAGGCCCGCCAGGCCCCCCGGGCGCCGCAGCCGCGCCGCGACCTGCAGCAGATGCGCACCAACGATCCTTCCCAACTCTCCACCAACGGCGAGCAGAAGGCTCGTACCCCGGTCCGCGTGGACAAGCGCGTGGGCCGCAACGATCCCTGCCCTTGCGGCTCCGGCCTCAAGTACAAGAACTGCCACGGCAAGGGGATTGTCTAGAGACAACAACAATATCATAATATGGCTAAAATAATGGAACCTGTCAATGTCAATGAAATGAGCCGGATTTCCGCCGGTACTACTTTCAAGGGTGAGATCACCACTCCTACCGACCTCCGGGTCGATGGTATCTTCGAAGGGAAGATTTGCTCCAAGGGGCGCGTCGTCGTGGGCGAGAAGGCCCAGATCAAGGGCGACATCATCTGCCAGAACGTCGACTTCACCGGTACGATGCACGGCAACTTCTATGTCAAGGACACCCTCTCCCTCAAGGGTGGCTGCACCATCGAAGGCGACCTGAACATCAAGCGCCTCCAGGTGGAACTCGACGCCAAGTTCAACGGCAACTGCCGCATGATCAGCGAGGCCGAGTTCGACAAGATCGTGGCCCAGATGACCGGCCGTCCGCTGCCGCAGGCTCCGGCCCAGCCCGTTCCGCCCCAGCCGCAGAAGTAAGATTCCTTCGCTTCGTCCGGAATGACAGCCCTTTTCCCCTGTCATTCCGGGCGGGTCGAAACGCGAAGGTTAAATCTGCGTAAATGTTTCTCATTCAATAGGGGAAACATTTTTGTTTATATCGCTAACAAAAAAGTTATATGTCTAAGGAGGCACAATACGGCCTGATTCTCCGCCAACTGACCGCCTTGCTGGAAGGGGAGGAGGACGGGATTGCGAAGATGGCGAACGTCGCCGCCGTCCTGCACGGATCCTTCGGTTTCTGGTGGACCGGATTCTACCGCGTGGCCGGGGAGGAACTCATTCTCGGTCCGTTCCAGGGGCCCGTCGCCTGCATGCACATCCCGTTCGGGAAGGGCGTATGCGGTACGGCCTGGAAGCGGAACGCATCCGTCGTCGTCCCGGACGTCGAGCAGTTCCCGGGGCACATCGCCTGCAGCAGCGCCTCCCGAAGCGAGATCGTCGTTCCGGTCCATGGCCCCGACGGGGGCGTCACCGCCGTCCTGGACATCGACAGTGACCGCCTCGCCATTTTCGACGAGACGGACCGGATCTGGCTGGAAAAGGTCGTGACCTTGCTGTAATTTGCATCTTTCGCTTTTTCGGCTTATCTTTGCAATCCTTTTCGGGCGATTAGCTCAGTTGGTTCAGAGCACCTGCCTTACAAGCAGGGGGTCGACGGTTCGAATCCGCCATCGCCCACACCGACAACAGGGGGTGTTTTGGTTTTGACAGCGCTGATGTCGGACGGTAAGCACGCCGGGCGTTGGGACCTTGCCCGTTAATCTCAGATCCCGAAAAATCAGTTGCCAACAACAACTACGCACTCGCTGCCTAATTTGGCCAAGCCAAATTGCTTAATCCGCGACGCCTAGGCTGCGCCGCCGACGAGTATCCCTCGGACGTTCCGCCCGGTATCGGCCGACCCAGGGGTATCATTCCGACCGGGACGCTCCGGTGGACGCCTTTAAAACCG
>JAFXMA010000145.1 GCA_017530725.1 Bacteroidales bacterium | reverse complement strand
GGACCGCTCCCCCATCGTCATCGACAACAAGTCGGTCACGGAGAGCATCCAGGAGAACATGGCCATCTACGACAAGGACGGGGAGATGCACTACGACATCATCTCGGCCTTCATCAAGAGCATCCGCGGGTCGGACCCGAACGCGGCCATCTACTACCTGGCCCGGATGATCGATGGCGGCGAGGATCCGCTCTTCATCGCCCGCCGGCTGTGCCTGTCGGCCTCCGAAGACGTGGGCCTGGCGAATCCGAACGCGCTCCTGCTGGCCAATGCCTGTTTCGAGGTCGTCTCGAAGATCGGCATGCCCGAAGGCCGCATCCCGCTCGCTGAGACGACGGTTTACCTGGCCTCCTCCCCCAAGAGCAACGGGTCCTATATGGCCATCGAGAAGGCTTTGGCCCTCGTGAAGGAAACGGGGAACCTCCCGGTCCCCCTCCCCATCCGCAACGCGCCCACGCAACTGATGAAGGACCTCAATTACAGCGACGGCTACAAGTACGCCCACGACTATCCCGGGCACTTCGCCGACATGGAATTCCTTCCGGACGCCATCCAGGGCACCGTCTTCTACGAGCCGCAGCCCAACAAACACGAGAACGTCCTCCGTGCCTATCTCGAGGCCTGCTGGCCGAAATACTATCAGAAAGGATAACCCACACCGAAGTGGAGGGCGAAATTGCCTGAGTGGAGCCACTGGTCGGGACCGATCAGGCGTTCGCCGGCGGGACGGCAGGGTTCATAGATCTTGGCGCCCAGGTCGATGCGCACGAGGATGAAGTCCAGGTTCACGCGGATGCCCATGCCCCAGTCTGCGGCGATGGAATCGAAGGAGAATCCGCTTCTTTCCAGCCACTCGGTGCCCTTCAGGTTCCAGATATTGCCCACGTCCCCGAACAGCGCGCCTTCCAGTTTCCAGACGATCGGGAAGCGGTATTCCACGTTGGCTTCCATCTTGAACTCGCCGGTCTGGCTGGGAATCAGGAAGTACTCGGTCCAGGGTTCGACGCCGCCAGGTCCCAGGGCGCGGGCCTGCCAGCCGCGCATGCTGTTCGCGCCGCCGGCGTAGAACTGCTTTTCGAACGGGATGGTGGTGGAGTTGCCGTATCCGTAGCCGGCGCCCACCAGGAAGCGGAAAGCAACCGCCTGGGAGCCTCCGTCACCGAACCGCAGGGTTTGGCCCAGTTGCAGTTCTCCGCGGACATACTGGGCGTACGGGACATTCCAGATGGTGTGGCTTCCCTGGTTGTCCGTGGGCATCGCGGAATTGAAGAGGCTGAGGACGTTGCCGGAAAGGTCCAGGTACAGGCGGCCGTAGCGGAAGGAACGCTTGGGGATGGCCGAAGCGTCCGTCGTGTAGTACAGCATGCCGCCCACGCCCACATCGAAGTGGTCCATGTAGGCGTTCAGGAGGAAAAGGTCTTCCAGGAGGCGCTCCCTGAAACTCTCCGAGACATTGAACAGGCGGACGATGTTCGCCTGGAAGGGATAGAACTGGTAGAAGAAGTACCGCCCCAGGTTGCCGGTGTAGCCGAAACTCGTCGTAATCATCGTCCGCTTGTACTCCGGCCGGTCCTGGTAACTGAAACCGAGGGTGAGGTCCGTATGCGGGACGTTCGGGCCGCGGAAGAGGGTGTTCGGGAGGCCGATGAACTTGGGGATGCGGAGGGTGGACGAGACGCTGAATTCCGTGGAACGGACGGGCTCGTTGAGTTTGAACTGGAAGTTTCCCTTCAGGCCCAGGTTGAAGACTTCGCCGCCGTGGAACAGGTTCTTGTGGTAGTAGTTCAACTGCGGGGAGATGCCGAACAGGCCGGTGGAGTTCACCGAGGCTTCCAGGTTCGCCTTGACTCCCTGGACGCCGCCGTTCAGGAGGTTGATGTCGCAGTCCACGACATCGTCCGACACCGGATTCATCGTGACGTTCACGCTGTTGAACACGGAGAGGTTAGACAGGCGGGAGTAGGTGGCGTTTACGGCCCGTGCGCTGTAGGGCATCCCGGGATGCAGGACGTTCAGTTCCTCCAGGATGTAGGTCCGGATGGGGACTTCCTTAGGATACGACACCGTGACATTGCCGATGGTGAACTTCTTGTGCGGCTTCGCGTCTTCCGGGGAACCGTGGCGGGGATAGTTCCGGATGGCCATCGTCAGGGCCGCCGTGCCGTCGTGCGAGAGGGTGTCCGCCTCACAGAAATAGTAACTCTTGTCGAAGCCGTAGTAGCCGCGGTTGCGGAAGAATTCGGCGGACCGGTCGGCTTCGGCCTCGAGCGTGGATTCGGACAGGAACTGTCCTTCCTTGATGGTCGTTCGCGGGAGGTCCGTCTCGAACTCCTTGCGGAACTCCTCTTCTTCCGGGAGTTCGTAGTCGATGGAGCGGATCGTGTAGCGCTTGCCGGGAAAGACGTGGTAGGTAACGTAGGCTTTCTTCCCCTTGTATTCCACTTCGCTGGTCACCTTGGAACCGTAGTAGCCGATGTACTCGAGGTGGTTCACGATGTTGTCGGCACTGGTCTGCACCTGGCTGTCATCATGGACCGTCACCGGAGTGCCGGGCCTGCGGATGCCCAGGAACGAGGCGCTGGGCTTCTGGGCGAGGTACGAAGTGAGTTCCGAATGGCTGATCTGCTTGCCCTCCACCTTGATCTTGTTGCCGGCAAGGCGGTACTCCCCCTCCGCTAGGCGCTGCGTGGCGCAACCCGTGGCGAGTACGCCGGCAAGGGCCCAAAGTATGAGGTTTTTGCAGTTCATTCTTACAAAATTAACACTTTTCCGCTATTAATCGACAAGAATAATGTATAACTTTGTACGGTATGAGCATTTCCAAGAATGAACTCCGGCAGGTGCGCGCCCTGTCGCAGAAAAAGTTCCGGGACGAGACCGGCCTCTTCGTCGTGGAAGGCGAAAAGATGGTCTCGGAAGCCCTGGCATCGGGATTCGAGGTCGTTTCCGTCTATCGGCGGGACGACATCGGCGAAGAAGCGATGGCGCGCCTGTCCCTGCTGTCCTCCCCTTCTCCGGTCCTGGCCGTCGTCCGGCAGCCGGCCCCCAGGGCCTTTGCTCCCGCGCGCGGCCTGTACCTGGCGCTGGACGGCATCCGCGATCCCGGCAACCTGGGCACCATCCTGCGGGTGGCGGACTGGTTCGGCATCGACGGGGTCATCGCGTCGCCGGACACGGTGGAACTGTATAATCCCAAGGTGGTCCAGGCCACGATGGGCGCCATCTTCCGCGTGCCGTTCCACCGGATGGACATCGCGGAACTCTGCCGGACGGCCGTGGCCGCCGGCGGGCATGTGTACGGAACGTTCCTGAATGGGGAGAATCTCTATGCCAAGGCGCTGGATTGCGGGCGGGAGACTCCTTCGGTCATCGTGATCGGAAACGAATCCAACGGGATCTCCCCCGCCGTGGCCGCCTGCGTCAGCGACCGGCTCTTCATCCCGCCCTACCCGGCGGACGATCCAGGTTCCGAATCCCTGAACGCCGCCATCGCGACGGCCATCACCGTCGCCGAATTCCGTCGTCGTTAGATCTGTCTGGCCATGAAATCCTTCTCCGGCACGTGAAGCGTGACGGTGCGCGGTTCCGTGCCGGCTTCCGCCGGGATGCGGACCGTGATGTCCGCGGCGGGGCCGAAGTTGGCGATGACAAGCCAGGTCTCGGCCGCGCAGGCGCGGAGGAAGGCAAAGTGACGGTCGGGGTTGAAGCCTTCGGACTGGCAGTAGCAGAGGTCGTAGGTGCTGCCTTCGCAGAAGGCGGGACGCTTGGCGAGCGCAAGCGCTTCCCGGTAGCGCTTCAGGATGGCTTTCTGCCTGGTGTCCAAGCCTTTGCGCTTGTCCCCGATATATGCGCGGAGGGCCTGCAGGCTCTCCACGGTCCACCAGTCGAAGATGGAGGTGCGGCCGTTGATGCCGCTGAAGGGCTCGTTGTCCATGCCCCGCTCCCCGATTTCCTGCCCGAAGTAGAGCATGAAGGGGGCGGTGTTCAGGAGCAGCGACACCCCCAGGGCTGCATAGCCGGCCTCGGCGCTGCCGGCGAAGAAGTCGGAAGCGACGCGCTGCTCGTCGTGGTTCTCCAGGAAATCCAGCATCCGGGGCTGGAGGTCGCCAAGGAACTGCCAGTTCCAGGTCAATGCCCTGGCGGTGAGTCCGTTGCAGGTGACGGCGCGGACGGCGTCGTACAGACCGGACTTGTCGTAGAGGAAATCGAAGCCGATTTCATCGACATACATCCGGTACTTTTCCTTCTCATAGACCTCGGCGATGAAGACGATGTCCGGGAATTCGAGTTTGATCCGCGCGATGAGCCATTTCATGAAGGCGGGCGGGACCAGTTCCACCATGTCGCAGCGGAAGCCGTCCACGCCCTTGAGCGCCCAGTAGTGGACGATGGCGTACATCTTGTCCCAGGTCCGGGTGTGGAAGTCGCAGTAGTTGATCTTGATGGTCTCGTACCAGTCCCCGAGACCGGGGGCCGGGGAGAAACAGTTGCCGGAAGCCTTCGCGGGGTATTCGAAGTAGCCGGTTCCATTGAAGGGCTCCGGCAGGCGCAGCGGCTCTCCCGGGTAGTAGAAGAAGTCGTTTTCCGGGGACCAGTGCACGGACGTGTCGTCGTCCGCGCCGAGGGAACGGACGCCCGGGACATGGCTCTGGTAATCCCGCGCCACATGGTTCGGAACGAAGTCCATGATGACCTTCAACCCGTGTCGATGGGTGCGTTTCACCAGTTGAAGGAATTCTTCCATCCTGGCATCGGGATTCGTTGCCAGATAAGGATTTACATCATAGTAATCCGTGATGGCATAAGGCGAGCCGGCCTCCCCTTTCACAATCTGCGGATGGGAGGGCCGGCAGCCTTCGTCCTTCTTCCGCGTGGCGTGGCGGATGATGCCCGTGTACCAGATGTAATCGACGCCGAGTCCCCGGATGTACGCCAGGGACGCGGCGTCGATACTTTCAAACTTTCCGCTTCCCCACAGGCGGGGAAGCATCTGGTAAACGAGTTGCTTCAAATCCTTACCAGTTCAGGATCTTCTTGAAGTCGTAGGTCTCCGGGTCGGCGACGTACTTCTTCGCGGCCTCATAGTCGGCCGGGGTGATGAAGTGGCAGATGTGGTTGAAGTAGTTCTGGGAGGTACCGCCGTCGATGTTCACGCGGCGCGGCGGAATCTTGCCTTCGGCATTCTGCAGGTCCTTCAGGTAGAGCGGATGGGCCTCGCCGTCGGCATCGACATACACCATGCAGCCGGTCTCGCCCTTGGCGAAGAGTTCGTAGGCGCCCATGGCGAGTTCGGTGCAGTAGGTCAGGTCGTAGCCGATCGGATCCTGGCAGCGGACATCGTAGCCGATCTCCACCGGACGGGTCTTGACCTTCAGGCCGATCTTCTTGAACTCCTTCTCGAGGATGTCGTTGAACAGGACCGCCTTGGAGATCTTGCCGAGTTCCGGATGGCCGTGCTCGTCATAGGTCATGGACACGCCAGCGTCCTTGATCTCCTGGGGATCCAGGTCGTGGAAGACGC
>JAFXMA010000144.1 GCA_017530725.1 Bacteroidales bacterium | reverse complement strand
TCCTGGCCCGGGAACTGCTCCTCGTACTCATGGACCCAGACGGCCCAGTTGCGGGAGGTGGAGATCTTGTCGCCCTCGAGGTTCAGGAACTCGTTGGCGGGGACGTTCTCCGGGAGGACGAAGTCGCCGTAGGCCTTGAGCATGGACGGGAACACGATGCAGTGGAACACGATGTTGTCCTTGCCGATGAAGTGCACGAGGCGGGTCTCAGGGTCCTTCCACCACTTCTCCCAACTCTCCGGGAGAAGTTCCTTGGTGTTGGAGATATAGCCGATGGGCGCGTCGAACCAGACATAGAGGACCTTGCCCTCGGCCCCCTCGACCGGCACCGGGACGCCCCAGTCCAGGTCGCGGCTCACGGCACGGGGCTGCAGGCCGCCGTCCAGCCAGGACTTGCACTGGCCGTACACGTTCGTCTTCCATTCCTTGTGCTGCTCCAGGATCCAGTCGCGGAGCCACGGCTCGTACTGGTCCAGGGGCAGGTACCAATGCTTCGTCTTCACCTTCTTAGGCGTGGAGCCGGACAGGGCGGAGCGGGGATCGAGGAGTTCCTCGGGGCTCAGCGTGGAGCCGCATTTCTCGCACTGGTCACCATAGGCGCCCGGATTGCCGCACTTGGGGCAGGTGCCCACGATGTAGCGGTCCGCGAGGAAGGTCTTCGCCTCCTCGTCGTAGTACTGCTCCGTTTCCTTGGTGATGAACTTGCCCTCGTCATACAGTTTCCGGAAAAACTCCGAGGCCGTCCGGTCATGGACGTCGGAGGTGGTCCGGGAATAGATGTCGAAGTTGATGCCGAGCCCGGTGAAGGCGTCCTTCATCACCTGGTGGTACTTGTCCACGATGTCCTGCGGGGTGACGCCCTGGGCGCGCGCCTTGATGGTGATGGGCACGCCGTGCTCGTCGGAGCCGCATACGAAGACGACGTCCTCCCCCCGCATCCGGAGGTAGCGGACATAGATGTCGCCGGGAATGTAGGCGCCGGCCAGGTGGCCGATATGGACGGGACCGTTCGCGTAAGGAAGGGCGCAGGTCACGAGGGTTCTCTTGTGGTCGTTCATTTCAGTCTTCCGAGTTTGATGTTGATCTTTTTCTTCAGTTCGTTGATGCGGCCCAGGGCGCCGAAGATCTCCACTTGCCGGTCGGGGCCGGCGGTGGCGAGTTCGCGCGTCAGGGCGGTCTGGTCCGCCTGGAGCCGCTTGATATGGTAGGCCAGGATGGCCTTGGGTACAAAGTTCGTGAGCCAGGATTCCCGGGTGGTCAGGGCCTCGCGGAAATGCTTGACGGAAAGGGTGTACTTGTCGTCCGAGAGTTGCGAGACGACGAAGCGGATGTCATCGTCGGGGCCGTTCATCAGGTCCCGGACGATCCCGTCCTGCTCCTTGCCCGCGTCGTAGAGGTCGAAATAGGCCGCGTACGTGCGCCGATAGGCGTCGTTCGCGAATTCGATGCCATCGCCGCCGAGGGCCATGTCGATGAACTCCGCGACGGTCGGGGCACCTTCGGGGTCGTAGAACTCCGAATCGCTCTCGAAGGTGAGCGGCGTGCGGCCGTCCGTGAGGATGAAACCCAGGAGTTCGCGTTCCGAAGGGGCCAGGAGCGGATTCTGCGTCTCCAGGGCCCGGAGTTCGTTCACGGGAGGCGTGTATGTGTTCTCCTGCGGCCGGACCTCCTCCTCGCGGCGGGCACGGACCGCTTCGCGCTGTGCCTGCGACCGTTCCTCGCCCTGGATCTTCTCACGGGTGCGGCGGACGCGGTCGGTAAGGATGTCCGCATCGATCCGGAACTTCGCCGAAATCGTGTCGGTATAGACCGACCGCTTCACCGCGTCGGGGATGCCGGCCACGGTGTCGGCGATGTCGTTGATGAGGTTCGCCCGCTTGAGGGGGTCATTGCCGGCCTCGCCCAGCAGGAGATCGGCCTTGAAGGCGATGAAGTCCTGCTCGTTCGCGGCGATGAAGTCTTCCACCTCCTCCAGCGTGTGCTTCCGGGCGTAGGAATCCGGGTCGTCGCCGTCGGGGATGAGGACCACCTTCACGTTCATGCCCTCCTTCAGGATCAGGTCGATGCCCCGGAGGGCGGCGTGGATGCCGGCGGCGTCACCGTCGTACATGATCGTGACGTTCTCGGTGAACCGCTTGATGAGGCGGATCTGCTCCACGGTAAGGGAGGTGCCGCTGGATGCCACGACGTTGGTGATGCCCAACTGATGCATGGACAGCACGTCCAGGTAGCCTTCCACGAGGTAGCACTTGTCGGCCCGCGAGATGGCGGACTTGGCGAAATAGATGCCGTACAGGGAGCGGGACTTGACATAGATCTCCGACTCCTTGGAATTCACGTACTTGGCGACGGTCTTGTCGGTGAACAGGGTGCGTCCGCCGAAGGCGATCACGCGGCCGCTCACCGAATGGATCGGGAACATCACCCGGTCGTAGAACCGGTCGTGCAAGGAGCCGTCCGCGTCCCACTGGGCGCAGAGGCCCGTCTCCAGGAGGTATTCGTCCTTGTAGCCTTCCTTCTTCGCCGCCTCGGTAAGGGCGTTCTTGGACTTGGGGGCCCATCCCAGGCCGTATTTGGCGATGGTCTCGTCTTCCAGGCCGCGGGAATGGAAATACTGGACGGCGACGGCGCGTCCTTCGTCCGTCGAAAGTTGGTCCTTGTAGAAGTTGAAGGCGAACTCGGAGACGGCGAGCAGACTCTCGTTCCGCTGGCGAGCGGCGATGTCCTCGGCCGATTCCTCCTTCTCCTTCACCTCAATGTGGTACTTGCGGGCGAGGTACTTGAGGGCCTCCGTGTAGGAGAGTTTCTCGTACTCCATCACGAAGCCCACGGCCGTGCCCGACTTGCCGCAGCCGAAGCACTTGTAGATGCCGCGGGAAGGCTCCACATGGAAGGACGGCGTCTTCTCGTTGTGGAACGGGCAGCAGGCCCACAGGCTGCTTCCGCGGCGCTTCAGCGTCACGAAATCGCCCACGACGTCCTCGACGCGCGCCGTGTCCAGAATGAGTTGTACCGTCTCCTGCGGAATCATCGTCCTATTCCTTCTCGAAATCCACTTCCTTGGCGCCGGACAGGTCCGTGACCTGGATCTTCCCGTCGTCCACGGCGGGGGCGGCGTCCGGGCGCTTCGGCTCAGAGGGGCGTTCCACGTCACGACGGGTCTCCTTCGTGCTTCCCAGCGCCTTGATCCGGAAGGAAAAATCCCGTCCGTACCAGATGAGCGCCAGCACGCCGACAATGGCGCCCAGGAAGCGTCCCTTCACGATCAGGAACAGGGCGACCAGGATGAAAAGGAGGTCCTTGCCCAGGATAAGCAGGGTATGTTGGTTCTGCGTCATTTCTGCTCGTATATCAACTGTTAATAGTTTGCAAATATACTAAATCTTCCCTACATTTGTGTCCCTAATCCACTATATGCTCATGTATAATCCCAAGTCTGTCCACGCGGAGGAATTCATCTGTCACGAAGAAGTGATGGACACCCTCCAGGAGGCCGCCCGAGAAAGCGGCAACCACCAGCGCGTGCTCGAAATCCTGGAAAAGGCCGCCCTGTGCAAAGGGCTCACCCACCGGGAAGCCGCCATCCTGATGGACTGCAACGAACCCGGACTGGAAGAGAGGATCTACTCCCTCGCCGCCTCGATCAAACACCGTTTCTACGGAAACCGGATCGTCCTTTTCGCCCCCCTGTATCTGTCGAACTACTGCATCAACGGATGCACATACTGCCCCTATCACGCCAAGAACCGCACGATTCCCCGCCGGAAACTCTCCCAGCAGGAAATCGAGGAGGAAGTCCGCGCCCTGATCCGGATCGGGCACAAGCGCCTTGCCGTCGAAGCCGGTGAGGACCCGCGCCACAACCCGCTGGAATACATCATCGACAGCATCAAGACCATCTACAGCGTCCGCGAAGGCGGGAACAGCATCCGCCGCGTCAATGTCAATATCGCGGCGACGGACGTGGACTCCTACCGCAAACTGCACGAAGCCGGCATCGGCACATACATCCTGTTCCAGGAAACCTACAACAAGGAGAACTACCAGCGCCTGCACCCCACCGGCCCCAAGAGCAACTACGAATGGCATACCGAGGCGATGGACCGCGCCCAGGAAGGCGGCTGCGACGACGTGGGCATCGGTGTCCTGTTCGGGCTCAGCAGTTACCGCTACGAACTCGTGGGCCTGCTGATGCATGCCGAGCACCTCGAAGCCCGCTGGGGCGTGGGCCCGCACACCATCAGCGTCCCGCGCATCTGCCCGGCCGACGACATCTCGGTCAATGACTTCGACGCCCTCCCGGACAACATCTTCCACAAGTTGGTCGCCGTCCTCAGGATCGCCGTCCCCTACACCGGCATGATCGTCTCCACCCGCGAATCGCAGCGGATGCGGGAGCAACTGCTCAACTGCGGCATTTCCCAGATCAGCGGCGGCTCACGCACCAGCGTCGGCGGTTACACGACCAAAGAGCGGCATGACGAGACCGCGCAGTTCGACGTCTCCGACACCCGTCCGCTGGACGAGGTGGTCCGCTGGCTCCTGGAGCAGGACCACATTCC
>JAFXMA010000143.1 GCA_017530725.1 Bacteroidales bacterium | reverse complement strand
CTCGGTTACCGTGTATCCCAGCATATGGATCTCGCCTGGCTGGACGACCTGAAACTCCGTGCCTCCTGGGGTGAGACCGGTAACCAGGCCATCTCCAACTACGCCCGCTACGGCCTGTACGAGGCCACCTACGGCGGTGACCGCAACCAGTCCACGGCCTATGACCTGGCCCTCGCCGGTTCCGGCATCTTCCCGTCCGGTTTCCGTGCCACCCAGGCCCAGAACAACAACCTGAAGTGGGAAACCACCGAGCAGTACAACGCCGGTCTGGACTTCTCCCTGTTCAAGAGTTCCCTCTACGGTTCCTTCGACGCTTATATCAAGAACGTGAAGGACATGCTCATCAACCCGGCCTACCTGGGTTCCATGGGTGAAGGCGGTGCCTCCTGGCTGAATGGCCCGAGCCTGCAGAACTGGGGTATGGAACTGGCCGTGGGTTACCGCAAGACCCTCGAGAACGGCCTGTACTACAACATCTACGGTAACATGGACTTCTACCGCAGCCGTGTCACCTACCTGCCTGAGACGACGACCGGTTCCTATGTGCACACCGCCACGGAGAACCTGGTGGAATCCCGCCGCCCGTACGGCTCCATCGTGGGCTACGTCGTGGACGGCCTGTACCAGAGCCGCGAGGAAGTCCTCGCCAGCGGTCAGGAGAACGCCCGCGTGGGCGGCCTCAAGTATGCCGACCTGGACGGTAACGGCATCATCAACGAGTGGGACCAGACCTGGATCTTCTCGCCCGTTCCGGACCTCTCCTGGGGCCTGAACGTCGAACTGGCCTATCGGAACTTCGACTTCAGCATGTTCTGGCAGGGCGTCGCCGGCCAGGACGTGTACAACAACCAGAAGTTCCAGACCGACTTCTTCAGCATCACCGACCCGGGTTCCAACAAGGGCAACCGCATGCTGAACGCCTGGACGGCCTCCAATACGGCCTCCACCATCCCGGCCCTCACCACGAACAACACCGGCAACGAAGGCCGCGCCAGCACCTACTTCGTGGAGAACGGTTCCTATGGCAAACTCCGCCAGGTCCAGTTGGGCTACAAACTTCCCGAGAACCTGCTCCAGAAGATCCACATGACCAGCGCTCGCGTGTACGTGTCCGGCCAGAACCTGCTCACCCTCAAGAGTGCGGGCCTCACCTGTTCCGATCCGGAGAACCCGAACTGGGCCTATCCGAATTGCACTTCCTTCACCGTCGGCCTGCAGGTCGGTTTCTAACCCCATAAAAAGATCAGAGATATGAAAACGATATATAAAGTTCTCGCGATCAGTTGCCTCGCCGCTTTCATGGGCTGCGACAAGTTCATTGACGTGGAGCCCAAGGGCGTCATCAGCGAAGACCTGGCCATGAGCCAGCCCGAGGAGATGGTCACCGCCGCCTACGCCCGCCTGGGAGACGACTGGTACACCTATCCTTTCAACCTGTGGCCGTACGGCGACCTGACCAGTGACGACGCCTACAAGGGCGGTTCCGGTACCACCGACACCAACTACCATTCCCTGGAAGTCTGGTCCACCCTCACCGCATCCACGCCGGACCACATGGACGAACTGTGGTATCACCTGTATTGCGCCGTGAGCCGCTGCAACCGCGCCCTGGTTTCCATCCGCGAATTCGGCGACGAGAAACTCGGAGACAGGAAGACGGTCCGCGAAGCGGAAGTCCGTTTCCTCCGCGCCCACTTCTACTTCAAGTTGGTCCAACTCTGGTACCAGGTTCCGTGGGTGGACGAAGAAGTGTATGAGAACCATACCGAGGAGCAGACGCCCAACAACGCCTTTACGCACGAGGAACTGATGGACAAGATCGTGGCCGATTTCAAGTTCGCCTACGACAACCTTCCGGAAGTGCAGCCCGAGGGCGGCCGCGCCAACAGGATCGCCGCTGCCGCGTATCTCGCAAAGTGCTATCTGACCATGGCCTGGGGCGACGGTTACGAGGCCAATACCGGCGTCAGCCACATCAACCCCCAGTACATGCAGCAGGTGCTTACCTATACGAAGGACGTGCAGAACTCCCGGTATGGCTACCTCGAGGATTTCGGCGACATCTTCCTTCCCGAGTACAAGAACTCCAAGGAGAGCATCTTCGCCGTCCAGCATTCCAACTACGAGGACGACAACACCCGCTTCGGCCGGGCCAACTGGAGCAACATGCTCAACGGCTGCTGGGGCATGTGGAGTTGCGGCTGGGATTTCCACAAGCCTTCCCAGAACCTGGTGAACGCCTTCAAGACCAAGGACGGCCTGCCGATGTTCGAGGATTACAACGAGGAGACCGACTATCCGGTGAACGGCGTCCCGACCGCCCAGAAGTGGGATCCGCGCCTGTTCCACACCGTGGGCATGCCCACCTTCCCGTACAAGTACGAGGTCGCCTACACCATGACCACGGACAATTCCCGCAACCCCAGCACGTACGGTTACTACGCTTCGCTGAAGGAGGTTCCGCAGCGTTCCAAGGGCGAGTCCTACGACAATCCCTGGCAGGCTTTCCCGATGAATGACTATGTCATCCGCTACACCGACGTGATGCTCATGCGGGCGGAAGCCCTGGTCGAGACCGGCGCCCTGGAAGAGGCCCGTGCCATCATCAACGACATCCGCCAGCGTGCCAAGAATTCCGTGGGCAAGCACATCGGCTATGCCGCGAACCAGTGCGACATCTCCCTGTACTCCGCCAATGACTTCAGCACCCAGGAGAAGGCCCGCCTCCGCGTCCGTTGGGAGCGCCGCCTGGAACTGGCCATGGAAGACGGCCGTTTCTTCGACCTCCGCCGCTGGGGCATCGCTTCCTCCACCCTGAACGGCTTCTTCGAATCCGAGCAGAACTGCGTCTATGAGGGACAGGCCTATGCCGCCTACTACAAGGACGCCCACTTTACCGCCGGCAAGAACGAGTACTTCCCGCTGCCTTACATCCAGATGTACTACGTGCCCGGTCTATACACCCAGAACAAGAACTACAATTAATGACGGCCGATATGAAAACGCTCTATAAATGCTTCCTGGTCTTCGGCGCCGCCCTCGTGCTGGGCGCCTGCCAGAACAAGGAAATCCTGCGGACCGAACCCATCCTCCGGGCTCCGGATGCCTCCTCGATCACCGGCACCCTCAGCGGGGACGATTATGTCTGGAGTTGGTCTTCCCAGTCGGAGAAGATGCGGGTGGTCACTTACCGCAACGGCACCCTGTCCTCCGACGTGGTCGTGGACGGAACCAGTTATACCCACAAGGACGTGCCTACCAACGTTCCTTTCGAGTACGTGTTCAAGCGTACGGACGGGACGAACTACTCGGTCGGCGTGGTGAAGCAGTACACCCGCCCCGGTGCCACCAGCATCTCCGGCATCACCATGAGCCAACTCGACAAGGTGGGCGGTTATGACGCCCTCGTGGAGTGGGATGCGGCTCCGGATGCCACCTCGATCAGACTTAGCGCCACGACCGGGACCCGGACGGTCAATGAGACCCTCCCGGGCAGCGCCACCAGTTACACGATTACCGACGTGGTGGACGGCGAGACCTGGACCGTGTCCCTGACTGCCGTCAACGGCGAGGGTTCCGCCCTGGCATCCCGTTCTTCGCTCCGGATCGGAAAGACCGCCATCGGCTTCCTGAGCGTCTATGCGACGCCCGAGGAACTCGTTGCGGACGGCGACGACGACGAGGCTTCCGCCTGGCTGTGGCTGCATGACACCTATCCGACCGCCGTCTTCCTTCCCTTCACGACCATCACTTCCGCCAGCGACTTGGCTCCTTACCGTGTCCTGTTCTGGCTGCGTGACCTGGAGGGTGTCGGCGAGGCCGATGTCTGGAACATCCCGGCCACCGTCGAGGCGGCGACACCTGCCATCCGTGAATGGTACAAGAATGGCGGCAGCCTCTTGCTCTGGAGCCATGCCACCGTGTACGCCGGCCACCTGGGCCGTCTGAACCTGGACGACATGAAGGGCAATGACCATGCCTTCGGCTTCGGCCCCGGCGGTATCAACAACGATGTCTGGAAGATGGCCGTCCAACTGAACCCGGGTTCCCGCTTCTCCAAGGACCACTCCACCCACCCCATCTACAAGGGGCTCGAAGTCGAGTCCACGGACCGTACGAAACTCATCGCCTTCAAGGGACCGGGCTGGACGGAGGACCACAACTGCCTGTACTTCAACCTCCCGAGCCTCCTCACCGGAATCGGCAACCAGGAGGAAGCCTGCTACACGCAGTTGACCCAGACCTTCGGCATCTATCCGCTGGGCACCTGGGACAGCCAGATCGACTGGGTGAGCCAGATGAATGTCTGGGAGGCCCAGCAGGGCAACACCGAGTTCCAGGGCACGCTTCTGTGCATCGGCAACGGCGGCTGCGAATTCTCCATGAAGAATCCGGACGGCACCCCTGACAAGAGCGCCCATCCGAAGAACAACATCTACCAGGACAACGTCCTGACACTCGCGAAGAATTCCCTCGAATACTTAAAGACCCGCTAAAATGCATACCCGCATGATCGGTCTGCGTCTGTTGGCAGCCACCGCCCTCCTGGCGGCGGCTGTCATCGGATGTCAGCCGGACGACACCCACAAGCAGGACTACAATCCACTCATCGACGACAAGACCGAACCGGAGCCTGAAAAACCGACGGACGAGGGGCTTCGGAAAGAGCAGTACCGTCCGCAGATCCACTTCACGCCTGCGCGGAACAGGATGAACGACCCGAACGGCATGGTGTATGCCGAAGGGGTGTACCACCATTTCTACCAGTACAATCCCAAGGGGAACGACTGGGGCAACATGTCCTGGGGACATGCCACTTCCAAGGACTTGGTCCACTGGGAAGAGCAGGACGTCGCCCTCACGCGGGACGACCTGGGCGACATCTTCTCCGGGTCGGCCGTCATCGACAAGGACAATACGGCCGGTTTCGGGGCCGGTGCCATGGTGGCCCTCTACACGTCCGCCGGAAGCGCCCAGCAGCAGTCCCTGGCCTACAGCACGGACGGGGGGAAGAATTTCACCCGTTTCAGCGGCAATCCCGTCATCCGCAACAATGACGACAACCTGCGCGACCCCAAGGTCTTCTGGCATGAGGAATCCGGGAAATGGGTCATGTCCCTGGCGAAGGGCTGGGCGAAGGGCATCGAGTTCTACGGCTCTTCCGACCTGAAGACCTGGACCCACCTGAGCACGTTCTTCGTCCCGCTTTCCGGTCGTCCCGACCTGCAGTGGGAATGCCCGGACCTGGTCCGGATGGACTATAAGGGCGGCAAGAAATGGGTGCTTATCGTCAGCGTGAATCCCGGTGGCCCCATCCTGGGCTCCGGTACCATGTACCTTCCCGGAGATTTTGACGGGACGACGTTCACGGCTGACGACCGGGACTATCCGCTCTGGCTGGATTACGGCATGGACAACTATGCCGGTGTCACCTGGTCCAATACCGGCAGCCGCCTCGTCATGCTGGGCTGGATGAACAACTGGAGTTATGCGGGGAATGTCCCGTGCAGCCCCTGGCGTTCGGCCATGACCCTGCCGCGCGAACTGAAACTGGTGGAATATGAGGGGAAACCGCTGCTTTGCAGCACCGTCGTGAAGGAAATCGACGGAATCGCCGGTTCCTGGAAAGAGGCCGGCAGTTCCTGGGAGAGCATGGACGCATACCAACTCAGCGTGAAAGTGGCGCTGGACAAGAATTCCACCATCACCCTGAGCAACGACAAGGGCCAGAAACTGGTCGTCGAGGTGTATGCCGCCGACCGGAAGATCGCCCTGAAGCGTTCCGCCGCCACGGGGGATACCTCCTTCAACGGCACCTTCTCCGTCCCTGCCATGCAGGGCCCCCTGTGCACGGAAGGCACCGAGGTTACGCTGGATTTCTTCGTGGATCAGTCCTCCGTGGAACTGTTTACCCGCGAAGGGACGCTGTCCATGACGAATCTGGTCTTCCCGACCGGCATCTATAATCACCTGGAGGTGACGGGTGCCGCGGCCCAGGCAGAGATCCGTTCCCTGTCCAGTATATGGAAATAATGAGTATATTAGCAGTTGAAACTGATACAAGCATGAGAAAACTGATAACCATCCTGACGCTTTGCGCCTTATCCCTGGGCGCGGGTGCGCAGAATCTCACCATCCGCCATCTGAGCGACACGCATACGATGATCCGGGTGGACGGAAAGGACCGCTACGTGCTCCTTCCGGTGCAGGAAACGGCCCAGGAAGCGCGCGTGAAAGTGATTTCGAACGGCAGGGAAGTCCTGGCCGCCAATGTTTCCCTGGCCATCGACAAGACAGACTACCTGGTCCCGCTGGACCTCGGCGCCTGGAGCGGAAGCAGCATCCTGCTGGACATTCGGATGACCCAGGGCCGCGGCGTGCGCCGGGATCCTTCCGACGACGTTTGCTGGAGCGAAATGACCACCGCGCCTGTCTTCGACCGGACCAACAAGGAGAAGGCCTACCGGCCTGCCTACCATTTCACCCCGGAGTATGGCTGGATGAACGATCCCAATGGCATGGTTTACAAGGATGGGGAATGGCATCTGTTCTTCCAGTACAATCCCTACGGGAGTTTCTGGGGCAACATGACCTGGGGGCATGCCGTGACGCGTGACCTTGTCCACTGGGAGCAGTTGGACAATGCCATCGTCCCGGATGCGCTCGGCGACATCTTCAGCGGCAGCGCCGTCGTGGACCGGGAGAACACGGCCGGCTTCGGCCGGGATGCCATCGTGGCCATGTACACCTCCGCCGGTGACAACCAGACGCAGAGCCTGGCCTACAGCAACGATGGCGGCCGCACGTTCACCAAGTATCCCGGCAATCCGGTGATCGTGGCCGAAGATACGCCCGATTTCCGGGATCCCAAGGTGTTCTGGGACGACCAGACCCGGCAGTGGAAGGTAGTCCTCGCCGCCGGGCAGGAAGTGCAGTTCTACAGTTCCGACAACCTGAAGGACTGGAAGTATGAAAGCAGTTTCGGCCTGGCCTACGGCAACCACAACGGGGTCTGGGAGTGCCCGGACCTGATCCGCCTTCCCTTTGAGGGCAAGGACAAGTGGGTGCTGCTGTTGAACATCAACCCGGGCGGTCCCTTCGGCGGCAGCGCCACCCAGTATTTCGTGGGCAACTTCGACGGGAAGACCTTCAAGTGCGACGACCTGCCCACGGTCACCCGGTGGATGGACTACGGAAAGGACCATTATGCCACGGTTACCTGGAGCAACGCGCCGCAGGGCCGTACGGTCGCCCTGGCCTGGATGAGCAACTGGCAGTATGCCAATTCCGTCCCGACGCAGCAGTTCCGCAGCGCCAACTCCGTTCCCCGCGACCTGTCCCTGGTCCGGAAGGGGAAAGAGGTGATCCTGAAGAGCACGCCTTCTCCGGAAGTGGAAGCCCTTCGCGGCCGGCCGGTGCAGTACACGCTGGCCACCGCTCCCGTGAACCTTTTCGAGAATCCACAGCGGGCTTACGAACTGGTGATCCGCTTCGCCCTTCCCAAGAAGGATGGCGCCACCTTCGTGCTTTCCAACGAGACCGGCGAGCAGGTGGTGTTCACCTACGAACCGGAGAGCCAGACCTTCTCGATGGACCGCCGGGGGAGCGGCAACGTCAAGTTCAGCAAGTCCTTCGCGGCGGTCACCACCGCGCCCGCCCAGGTTGGCGGGAAGATGGAACTGCGTCTGCTGGTGGACAGCGCCAGCATCGAGGCCTTCGGCGATGATTTCTGCATGACCAACCTCGTTTTCCCTTCCACCCCTTATAACATCCTGAAACTCTACGGCAACCTGAAGGCCGACGTAACCCTTTATCCGATAGCCAAATGAATAAAAAGATACAACTCATCCCGGTGATGCTCTGCTTCTTCGCCATGGGATTCGTGGACCTGGTGGGCATCGCCTCCAACTATGTCCAGTCCGACCTGGGCCTGAGCGACTCGGCCGCCAACATCTTTCCTTCCCTGGTCTTCTTCTGGTTCCTGATCTTCTCCGTCCCGACGGGGATGCTGATGAACAGGATCGGCCGGAAGAACACGGTGCTGCTGAGCCTCGTGGTGACG
>JAFXMA010000142.1 GCA_017530725.1 Bacteroidales bacterium | reverse complement strand
TCATACAGCCGGGCGGTCTCCGCCACCACGCGGTCCGTGTCCAGCCAGCCCTGGTAGTTCGGGCGGTTGCCCCAGGAGTCCAGTTCGTTCCACATGCCCCAGAAGCAGATGGACGGGTGGTTGTACAGGCTCGTGACCATCTCCCACATCTGCTGGTGGATGTTGTCGAAATAGGCCTGGGAGGCGTTGACGCCGCAGACATTGACCCAGGGGACCTCGGTCTGGACGATGATGCCCATGCGGTCGCACAACCGGAATTCCTCGTCGTTGTGCGGATAATGCGCCAGCCGGAGGAAATTGCAGCCGAGTTCCTTCACGACGGCATAGTCGTTCGCGATGTCCTCCTTGGTAAGTGCCGATGCCTTCCCGGCCATATCCTGGTGCATGGACACGCCCCGGAGCGGATAAGGCTTTCCGTTGAGGCTGAAGCCTTTGTCCCTGTCGACACTGAAATAGCGGAAGCCTACCTCGGTGCGGGCGACGTCCTTATTGACCTGGATTTCCACCGTATAAAGGTACGGGTCCAGGACACCGTTCCAGAGATGGGGATTGTCCAGGGTAAGAGTCGCCTTGACCTCCCGGTCGGTGCCGGGCTGAGCATCGATATCGACCGTCTCGGTCGCCACAACCTTTCCTTCGGCATCTTTCAGGGTCACCAGGACCTCCTCCTTCCGGGCCCGTCCGGTATTCCGGACGCTGGCACGGACTTCGGCAACCACCTTATTGTCAGAGACTTCTTTCTGGACCACATGCAGGCGGTAAGGCCCGTATTCCTCCGGAGAGAAAAAGACAGCGTCGTACATCAGCAGGCGGACGGGATTGTGCAGGCCACCGTTCTTGTTGAAGTCGGAACTCACGGGAATCATCTCGATGTCCTCCGTGTTGTCGCACACCACTTCGACCTGGCCGCTGTGCGGGAGCGGTACGACGAAAGGCGTATAGCCGCCTTTATGGGCTTTCAGGAGCGTTCCGTCCAGGTACACTTCCGCCGCCTGGGCCGCGCCTTCGAAGAGCAGGAAGGCATTCTTCCCGGAGGGGAAGGAGACTTCCCGGCGGTAATGGGCCTTACCGCGGTAATACTTCTGGGTAGGCCCGTCCTGGGCGTTGTAAGAGTGCGGGACCGTTACGGCCTCCCATTGTTCCCCGTCCCGGGAGAACTGCCAGTCCTTCAATTCGGATTCCGCGGTGCAGGCGCCGCACAGGAGGGAAAGGGCCACGAGGCCCGGGATGAAATGATTCATACGGTTGTCTTTTTTCGGTGAAGCCAATGGTCTTTGAGCCATTCGCGAACGGGTTCGTCATAGGCCTTCTGCAGTCCCCACGCCAGGATGACGGCGATGAACAGGATGCCGACCGCCACGGCGACATGCTGCCACAGCGGGGCGTCCGGGTTGGATGCCACCCAGCCCATCTGCAGATAGATCAGCGGATAATGCGTGATGTAGATCGGATAGGAAATGCCGCCGAGCCACTTGCAGATGGCCGTGCTCCTGCGGCCGCGGGTAACCGATCCGGCACCCGTGAGGACGATGAGCGGGAAGAGCACAAGGATGCAGAGTGCCTGGTACAAGCCGTCCGGAACGCCCTGCTTCCCGCCGATGCAAGGCATGGCAAGCAGCACGGCGATGGCGAGGGCGCACCACCCGAAACCGCCCTTCAGATGGATTGGGGATCCGCTGGGGTTGGATTCGGTCCGATGGGCGGGCAGGATCCGGGAGATGAGCAGGCCTGCGAGGAAAGGATACAGCAGCCGGGTGAAGGCGATGTAAATCTGGTCCGGGGTAAGGGCCCAGCCGCCGATCACGTTGTAATGGGGTTTCTCCAGAAGGCCAAAAACGTTCCATCCCATCGTCAGGTCCAGGGTGAAGAACGCGCATACGACGCAGAGGGCAGCCAGCGCGAACTTGGGCAGATGCCTGAAAATGAAGGCATACAGGATATTGCCGATATACTCCAGGGTCAAGGTCCACTGGGGACCGTTGAAAGAGTTCAACTCTCCCCAGCCGCGGATATCCAGACGGTTCCCGCACGGGATGACGAAGAGCCCCATCACGAGACAGAGGGCAAACTTCCACCCTTCCACTTCCAGCGTCTTCGGGAAGGCGGGGGCGGCCAAGAAGAACAGGGCCGCGCCCACGAGCGTGCCCGCAACGACCATCGGGTGCAAACGCGTGAGACGCCGTTTGAAAAAGCCCCAGGTACTCATCCGGCCCCATCGGTCATCATAGGCATACCCCACGACGAAGCCGCTCAGAACGAAGAAGAAATCCACAGCCAGATAGCCGTGATTCACGATCTGGTAAGCCGGACCTTTGGAATAGGTCTCGAAAAGATGGAACACCACCACCATGAGGGCGGCTACACCGCGAAGCCCGTCCAGGATCTCGTAGCGGGGTTTTGATTCCAGGTAAATGTCTTTATTCATAGGCTATTTGTTTTCAGTCCGGCCAGCCAGCGGACCATCTGCTCCAGAACCTCCGGAGCAAAGGTTTCCTCAATGCTGCGATATTCCGAGACGGCGCCGGTGGTGCAATGCTGGAAGAGGTGGTTGACTCCTTCGACGGTGACGATCTGGTTCCCGGGGTTCGCCGGAAGGCCGCTGCGGAGTGCACCGAGATTGCTCTCATGATCGACCTGGATGTCCTTGGTGCCGTTGAAGGCCAGGACGGGACAGGTGATGCCGCCCAGAAGTGGGCGCATGTCCAGCGCGAGGAACCGGGTCATCCACGGTGACTGGATCTGACGCAGTGCTGCCACATAATTCTGTTTCAGCGCATCCGGGAGATCCAACTCGTCCGGGGAAGGCATCCTGCCGCCATGGACCCGCACTTGGCAGGCTTCGGCGAAGGCTTTGCAGTAGGTATCGACGGTGGCTTCCGGGAATCCGGCGTCCAGGAGGCCGGTCCTGCTTTGCCAGACAAGCGCCTCCGTGCCGGAAACGGCCATCCCGGCCAGGCTCACGATGAAATCGGCCTGCTTTTCCGCCGCCAGCATAAGGGCGATGGTACCGCCTTCACTGTGGCCAAGGACGCCCACCCTGTCGAAGCGTTCCCGAAGCAGTCTGATACCGGCGAGGGCGTCGTCCTTGAAATCCTCGGTCGTCGCCTGGGCGACATCTCCGGTCGATCCTCCGACGCCCCGGTCGTCGTAGCGGAGCGTGGCTATTCCGGCCCGCGCGAGCGCATCGGCGATGACCGCGAAAGGCTTGTGGTCATAGATTTCCTCGTCGCGGTTCTCCTGTCCGCTGCCCGTGACCATGATGAGTACGGGTGTCTTGCGCGAATATCCTTCAGGCAGGAGCAGCGTCCCTTCCAGGTGGGCATCGCCATTGGTGAAAGAGACCTCCTCCGCCGTATAAGGGAAGGGTCCCACGGGATTCTGCGGCCGGTTCGGCTTCACTTCCGGCGTGAGTGTCAAGGGGAATGAAAGCCCGCTTTGCCGGAATGTCCCGACAATCTGCCTGATCACCCACTGCCCTTCGTATGAAGCCCCCAGGGAGGGAATCCGGATGGTAATCCCGCCCGTCGCCGTCCTTTCCACCTGGATGGGAAACCCCAGCGCCCCCTGGTCCGGAGAATCCATCGTAGGCTCCTCCCCGTCCAAATGGAAAACGATGGTCAACTTGTTCCCCATCGCATCCAGTTTACCCGCCCACGACCCGGTCTGGGCATACGTGGCGAAGGCGAAAGGGAGCAGCAGGGCTATGGCCAGCAATCTCTTCATTTTCAGCAGCGTCATTGAGATAAAAGTCAATACTTGACAACCAAATCTTTCAAGGAAATACAGCCGGACTCGTTGATGGGCTTACCGGCGCAGGATTCATCGGCGAAAAGCCGGAAAAGAAGCGTTGCATCAATCCACGGGCTTTTCAAATCCTTCCCTGATTCAAGTTGCATGGTGAAGCGGGCGGAAGACGTTTCATTTGCAAGAGAAGGAGCCAGGAGGACCTTATCCCAGGTACAAGTAATATCCGGGTTGACAACGATATCTTTCAGTTCGAGGAAGAACGGAAGTGTGGAAGTCAATGTCCCTTCTATCATGACTTTATGCAGAGGGACATCCTCCTTGAATATGTCTCTCGGCAAAGAAACGGGGAAATATGTCCGAGCAGCGAAATCATTCCCGGCCTGGAGAGGAGTGGTGACCTGTCCGCTCAACCTGAAGTCCGCGTCTTCGAAATCACTGACCGTTATATCGATGATCTCATCGGGGTCTCTTTCGACCTGGAGATCGGTGAAGCGGATGTCGTCCGGATCTCCGGCGAAAAGGCTCGAGAGTCCATCGACTTGAAGGGAGACATGTTTCTGATAATCCGGGAATTCCGAGCCCGGGAAACTGACCGGGAACCGGTCGGATTCGCTGAGGAAGATCGTTTTTTCACAGACTCTGTCTAAACTCCACCTGGCCAGGACGGCATCGAATGGTTTCGCTTCGACCGTGCCGTCGTCCCCAAAGGGTATCGAATGGAGGACCTCTCCATTTTTATAAGATGCGACAGTCCCGCGGAGCCGGACATGGAACGGGCTTTTATTCAAGAAGTCCAGACGGATTCGCGTGTCATATAAGTGTATGTTCGAAAAACTATCCTGAAACAGGAAAGGCCGGATTTGCAAGTCATAATGATAGGAAATATCCGGAACGGTGTACGCCGAGGGAAGGTTGAACTGTCCGTTTGCCTGGAAAAGACTGCCTTCATGCGTGAAGGAGAAGGAAAAGTCCAGATGGTCAGGCCACTCCCTTCCTTCCTTCAATCTTTTTTTCTCCAGATGCAACGTTCCGCTTATCGTAAGATTCGAGTCCATACGGATCGCGCGATCCGGCAGCGATTGACAGTCGTCCGGGACTTTGAAGGAGGCGAACATGGAGACATCCTCGCTGGAAGGTCCATAATACTGGACGTAGAATCGATATCCATTCTCTTCCGGCATGACATTGTGATCATCGGGGTCGGGAGACATGCATGGCGGCAGCAAGAGCCGGATATCCGGAATAATACAGATGAAAGGCATATCTTCTCCAAAATCATAACGGAAGTCACCTCTCTGGAATAGTCCGATTTCGAACAGGCGCTTGTAGATATCAGGTACAGCGTCAGCAGACAGAGACCAAGGAACCTCGAAAGAAAATGGGACATCCATCGATGCGGACTCTCCGATTGGCGGGATATCAATCCTTACGGTCTTCTCTGCTCCTCCTTGCATCGAGAAACCAAGGGGTTCGTCGTTCCTCATCCAAAGGTTCCGCACCCCGCTTTCCTGTCCCAACTGAATCTTCAGATTTCCCTTTTCATCCGGAACGATCCAATCGGACATATTATAGTAGTCGCTACGCCGGAAGATTTCTTTTGCGTCCAGCGTTTCACGGTAATCTTCCAGGGATACGGTCGTAATAGAGGAAGGCACCTGCTTTTCACTGCAGGATAGCAGAAGGAGCGCCGCTCCAACGACCGGATATAGGATGGAATGCTTTCTTTGCATAGGGTTATCTGCCCATTTCATCAAGTGTTCGATTATCTTCTTCAAAGTTAATAATTCTTATTAAATCTTGTATGATTGTACCCGCAACCGGAGTAATATCGAACCATTTCTTGGAGGATCTTGAGAGAATCTGGGCTTTGAGGAATGTTATTCCGGTCATTCGAGACTCTCTCCCTTAAAGACAGATTTTGGAGAAATGAAAATTGCTTGTCCTGTAACAATTTGTATATTTGAAGCAGTATTCCGAATTATTGGCGTTATATACATATACCACAAATTGGAAAAACCATGAAGAGATTTGTTTTCCTTCTCGCTCTCCTTTATCTTGCCGACCTTGGTGTTTCGGCACAAGAGAAAAGACCATTTCAGCGAATCGAGAGCAATGCCCAAATCGGCAGCGGCCTGTTTCTGGAAACAGGAAAGGACTATCGGACCCGTTTTCAAAACCCGGGGATCGTGCTTCGTCTTTCCTATGGTCTGGATATCCGCTTTCTTGAGAAATGGTCTTTGATGCCCGGAATCGGCAT
>JAFXMA010000141.1 GCA_017530725.1 Bacteroidales bacterium | reverse complement strand
AGGTCGTAGGCCTGTTCCATCCAGCGCTCGTAATTGACGGTGGACGAGGAACTTTCGTGGTGCATGATGATGCGGATGCCCTTGCTGTGCGCATACTCGTTCAGCGCCGGCAGGTCAAAGTCCGGATACGGGGTGATGAAGTCGAAGACGAAGTCCTTCTGGTGGCCGTACCAGTCCTCCCAGCCTTCGTTCCAGCCTTCCACGAGGATGGCGTCGAAGCCGTTCTCCGCCGCGAAGTCGATGTAGCGGCGGACATTCTCATTGTTCGCGCCATGCCGGCCGTGCGGCCTGGAGGCGGCGTAATCCGTCACGCCCAACTGCACGGAAGGATAGTCATACGTGTAGGACCACTCGCTCTTGCCGGTGATCATCTCCCACCACACGCCCATGTACTTGGTCGGATGGATCCAGGAGACGTCCTCGATGGCGCAGGGTTCGTTCAGGTTCAGGATGAGGCGGGAGGCCAGCACGTCGGTGGCCTTCTCGCACACCATGACCGTGCGCCACGGGCTCTTGCACGGCGCCTGCAGCCGTCCCTTGACACCCTCGGCATCCGGGGTCAGGTGCGTCGTGAGCACGAAGGTCCTGTCGTCCAGGTCCAGGTTCGTGGTGGGATAGTCCAGCACTTCGGCCTCATGGATGTTGATGTACAGCCCGTCGGCGGTCTTCATCTGCAGGGCCGTCTGCACGCCGGTCTGCGAGAACTTCGTCTGCGGGGAGCCGCCCGCGGGACGCGGGTTGTCCTGCAGCGCACGGACCTCTGACAATTTGGACTCCGTGGGCACGAATTCCTGCGTGGAGTAGTCGCCCGGGATCCACCAGGCCGTGTGGTCGCCCGTCAAGGCAAACTCGGTGAGTTCCTCCTTGACCTTGAAGTAGGTCAAAGCGTTTTCCAGCGGGAACTCGTAGCGGAAGCCCAGGCCGTCGTCATACAGGCGGAAACGCACCTGCATCACGGCGCCCTTGCCGTACGGGTTGCCCAGGTCGCCGGTGTATTCCGGATCCGTGACGCTCACGCCCCGCTGCGCTTCGCGCGCCGCTTCGGGCTTCTGCTCCAGGGTCACGAGCAATTCGTTATAGTGGTTCCGGATGGACGCTTCCTCGCCCCAGACCGGCTCCCAGGTCTCGTCGAACGAGTTGAAGGCCGAGTCGGTGAGGGTGAACCCGCCGTCCAGGCTCTCCCGGTCCAGCAACGCGTAGCCCAGGCGCGAAGGAAGGATGACCGCCTTCCCGGCACGGTCCAGCGTATATTCGGGAACGCCGTTCACGACGGCGAACTTCAACTCCAACTGCCCGTCCGGACTGCGGAGGACGACCGCGTCGGCCGGCATTTTCGGGGCCTTGGGCCCGCAGGCGGCCAGCACCAGCGCGGCCGCGACAAAAAGGAGGATTCTTTTCATGACTAGTGGTTATGGTCTTTCAAAGGTACAAAAAGAAATCCGCACGGCAAAAAGACCGGCCCCCTTTCGGAGGCCGGTCCGTCATTCGGGATGGGAAGCCTTTACTCGGCCTTCAGCGCCGGATACTCCTTCCATTCCACGTACGGGGTGATGTCCACGTCCACATAGTTGACCTCGTCGTCGCAGCGGGTCATGTAGTGGAGGTCAATCTCGTCGTACTTGCCGGTCTTGTCGGCGAACACGAAGCCTTCACCCTCGGTCATTGGCCAGAAGGCCTCCAGACCGGCGCCGGACGGCTCGACAAAGACGTTGGCGGCGACTTCTTCGGCGGACAGTTGCTTGCTCCACAGGGAGATGAAGCACAGCGCGCCATCAAAGGCGGAACGGTAGGCCGTACCCCAGGAGTTCGCGAACTCGAAGGCCTGGAAGGACGTACCGGAACGGTAGGCGGACGCATCTTCGCCGGCCGCCTCGCCATTGATGTACATCTTGTAGCCATCGGCTCCCGCGGTGAGGGTCACGGCGTTCCACTGGCCGGGAACGGCCTCCTTGGAGGCGCGGATCTTCACGCGGCCGGCGCCGGTGTCCACCATCCATTCGAGTTGGTTGTTGTTGCCTGCCTCGCCGAAGCGGAGCATGTTGCAGGGAGCCTCGCTGGCATCACCGAAGTTACCCAGGCGCTGCGCCTTGGCGGCGTCATAGTAGAAGTGGATGGTCACGGAATAACCCTCGGGCAGGGCGACGGCGCGGTTGAAGGCCTTGTACCAGGCGGCAGCCTGGGGGTTGCCCCAGTAGATGGCCTTGATGGAACCGGCCGGCTGCGGCGGATCGGGCGTCACGGGCTCGGTGCCCTTCTCGCGGAAGCAGAGGGAGCCGAGGCCTTCCAGGCTCGTCCAGGCGGCCGCGGCGGCATCCCCGTTGTCCTTGCGGTTGCCGTTGCCGTCCCAGCAGTCGGTGAAGTCAAGGCCGTAGGCCTCGTTCTTCGCGACCTTGTTGGCGACATACTTGTCTTCGGCACCGTCGAAGACCCAGTCCATCTCCAGGCCTTCCGCCTTGTCGGCGGGAACCTCGCACAGGGTGGCGGCGATATCCTCCACGCTGAGGGCGCGGCTCCACACGCGGGCATAGGCGGTATAGCCGTCGAAGGCCTGCTTGAGCGGCCACTTGCTGCCGTCATCCCAGGTCATCGAGAGGTCGAAACGGGCGAAATCCCAGGACGCGCCGGGACGGGCGTCGTAGGCATTGACCAGCACGTCGTCGTCATAGACATAGATCTTGGAGCCGTCGCAGACGAGGGTGAGGACCACCCATTCGCCGGTCGGCCATACATACGGCTTGCCGTCCTTGGAGACCTGCACCTGGTTCAGGCCCAGGGCGCCGGCGTTCAGGCACAACTGGCCGTCGGCGTCACCGTCGTTGGAGAAGCGGAGCAGGACGGACTTGGACTCGTCGGCCGTGGCGAACTCGCCCAGGCGGTTGCAGAACAACTGGTTGCCGGCCGCGTCGGTGTCGTTGAACTTGTGGTTGTTCCAGCGGTTGGACCAGAACTTCCACTGGAGGGTGACGGAACCCGGATTCAGGGTGAGCGGAGTCTCCCACTGGAAGGTGGTGTTGACCTGGTAGTCGGACATCTTGAACACTTTGTCCCAGCCGGCCGGGGTGTAGGGTTCAAGATCCTTCTCCATGGCCTTCTGGGCGATGGTGATGGTCTGCAGGACCTCCTCGGTGCCGGCGCGGACGATCTTCACCGCACCGGTGCGGATCTCGGCGGCCGGGTTGTCATCGACCTTGAGGACAAGTGTGTAGTTGGTGGCGCGGGTCTCCACGAAGTGGATCCAGTCCACCTGCGGGACGACTTCGAAGTCGATGTTGGACACGGCATGGGCCTCCACGAAGGCATCCTTGGCCTCCGCGATGTACTCGACGCTCTCGTCGGTGATCTCGAAGGTGTCCGGCTCGGCGTCGCCGCCGAAGGTGAGTTTCACGATGGAAGTCAGGCCCACCTGGGAGTCGGCATAGGCCAGGGCGGAACCCTTGACCACGGCAAGCGGCGTGACGACGATCTTCTCGGCATCGACCGTAGCCTCATAGTTGGCATCGGTGAAGACGTCCACGACCGTGTTCGCGGTCCTGTTCTCCACGGTGTAGGGGATCTCGATCGGGTCGGTGGTCGTCACGGCGTACCGGGTCTTCGCGATCACGAGTTTGAACGCCTTGGCGAACGGGATCTCGACCGTGCTTCCGTCGTCCATCGTAAGGACCACGGCCCTGTCGGTGACCTGGATGTCCTTGAAGATGGCATCGCCCAAGCCGCCGCCCATGGCGCCGACATCGGTCTTCTGGCCGTCCACGGTGACGAACAGGTGGCCGTTCTCCACGGAGAAGGTCGGAGTCTGGCCCACTTCGAGGTCCTTCCCGTCGACCTGGATGATCTGGCCGTTCAGGGCCCAGCAGAGTTTGCCCGCGGCGTTGCGGACGGCGGAGAGGTTGGTCTCGGCGCCGGCGCCGGAGATTTCGAAGGTCACGACCTGGCCGGTCGTGTAGGTGACGGTCACGCCGACCACCTTGCCGTCCTTGGTGAGTTCTTCCACTTTCTGGACGAACATCCCGTCGGCGGTGGCGCTCTGGATAGCCTTCATGTTCGCCTCGAGATTGCCTACCTTGGTCTCGAGCGTGGTGACCCGGTTGCGGAGTTCGGAGTCATCGTACTCCCGGGCGCACCCCACGAGGAGGAGCCCCAGTGCGAAAGCGGTAAATAACTTTTTCATCGTTTATCTGTTTTGTTCATTTATTGTGCACACTTGTTCTTTTCGTCTTTGACCCAGACGATGGAGGCCCCGGCTTCGGGGGTGGTGACATAGTTGGTCTCGTCCTTCTGGCGTTCGGACTTGTCCCAGTCCATGTCGTTTCCGGCCACGGAATCGTGGAAGACATGGCCTTCGCCTTCGTTCATCTTCCAGTAGCCCACCAGGCCCTCGGATTTGGGATCCACGGAGCACTGGGTGGAAGCGATGTCGCTGGCGCTGCGGGCGATGTTCCAGATGCGCATCTCGGCCATGCGGCCGGTGTAACTCTGGGAAGTGCCGTAACCGCCCCAGGACATGCCGATCTCGAAGCGGTTCAGGTTGAAGCCCTGGTTGCCGGAGACGGAGTTCTCGGTCGGGGTGTCTTTCTCACCGTTGATGTAAACGGACATGTTGGATCCGTCCCAGACGATGGAGATCATGTACCACTGGTTCTGTTCGAAGGTGCCGGTCTTGGGATCGCCGGTCGAGCCCGTGACATAGCGGCCGGAAGGGGCGACGATGTCCAGGGTCTTCCAGGGCTTGCCGTTCTCGTTGAAGCGGAGCAGCACCTGGCCGCCTCCGTCTTCGTTCCAGCAGCAGAACCGGCACAACTGGTCGTTGCCGCGGGACTTCATGTTGTACGGATGGGCCTTGATCTCGAGGGTCCAGGTGTTCAGGTTGTATCCGGCGCCCAGGCTGTGGGTGCTGTACACGCCTGTCCCCGGAATCTCGAGGGAGAACGTCTCCATGGTCTTGCCGATCTTGATGAACAGGTTCTTCGAGGACTCCAGGATGCCCGCCTTGCCGCCTTCCATGTAGGCGACCGACAGCGGAATCACGTAGTTCACGCCTTCCTGGATGAACGAGTTGTCCCGGAGCGTGACGGAGGTCATCGGGGAGGTGGCGGTCCCCTTCTTGATGGTCACGAACTCGTCGTTGATGACGAACGTGTTGCGGGGAACGGCCGCGTAGTTGGTCTTGTTCAGGGCGTTGTAGCGGATGACGGCCAGGCTGTCATAGGCGATGTGGACGTCCACGTCCTCCGGGGCGACGCCCGTCAGGGAGACGGAGAAGTTGTAGGAGATCGGAATCTCGTCGGCCAGGACCTGGTCCTTGGAAACCGGCGAGGCGTCGGTCCCGGTAATCAGTGCGATCTCCTGGCCATAGTCGAACTTGTCGGCCTTCTGGGTGCACGCGGCGAGGCAAAGGGCCGCGGCGCTAAGGAGTAGGATATACTTTTTCATAAGGCGCGTCTTACTTGGCAGGGTTCACGATCTGGATGGCGCGGCGCAGGAAGGCATAGGTCTGGAAGTTTCCGGAATACCCCTTCTTCTTGAGCGCGTCCACGCCGTTGTCATAGTCGTTGTCGATGTAGTAGGCTCCGAAGCCGCCTTCACCGTTGCCGGCCTCGTTGGCATAGCGGGCGTAGCGTTCGAGGGTGTACATCTTCGCGCCGCCCTCGGTGGTCATCGAGGTGGGATAGCCGCCGTTGAGATAGTTCGGACCGTCTCCGGAGGACTGCTCGTACTGCTCGCAGTACACCATCTTGGACTCGGGGCACCAGTCAGGGCCGCCGACGCCGGAACCCTGCATCGAGTAGGCCTGCTTCACGAGGTAGTCGATGTACGGCTCGATGTCGCCGGAGGGATAGCCGCCGAAATAGTCCACGATGAGGAGTTTGGAAGGATCCTTGCCCTTCGGGCCGAAGTACTCGCCCGCCTTCTGGATGGCGATGGTCATGTCCCCGGCGGCCCAGCCTTCGTAGTCGAAGTCCACGCCGTCCAGGCCGTGGGTGTTCACGATGTCCACCACGAGTTTGGCGTATGCCTCGATGGAGGCGCGGTCGCCGCGCTGGACGACCCAGTGTTTCACCTCGCCGGTGGCCTCGTCCAGCAGGTCGAACTCCTGGCCGTAGTGGGAGGCGTCGGCGTGCATCACGAAGCGGGTGCCCTTGACCTTCTGGCAGTACTCGAGGTCCGCATAGGCGTTCGGGGAGTAGTCATAGGTGTGCATCGGGGCCCTCTCGATCTCGCCGGTCTCCTGGTTCTTCACGTTGCCGTAGAAACAGGCGTCGGTGTACTCCTCCTTCATGGGCGTGCCCATCCAGAGGTTCACGATGTCCAGCGAATCCGGCAGGGCCATCAGGCGCGGGCGCATCGTCTTGTATTCGATGAAGAGGCTGGTCGCGCCTTCCGGCGGGGCCCAGCGGGCGAAATACACGTAGGAAACGGTATGCTTGGACTGCTTCCAGGCGCGAAGGTCCGTATAGTAGGGGTCCTGCGCATCCTGCTCGAGATCGTACGTGTTGAAATGCTGGATTTCAAGCTTCTCCACCTTGGTGTCGCAACCCTGGACCGCAAGGAGGGCCAGGGCGGCAGGGATTATGCTCAGTATCTTTTTCATCATTCACGCGTCATTAATTGTTGAACGGCTTGGCATCCCACCACAGGCGCACGCCTGCGTTGTCCTCGCCGCCAAGGGCCGCGACGCCGGAAGCATAGCCTTCGGGGTTGTCGGTCTGCTCGGAGACGGGATACGGGACGCGGCGGATGCCTTGCTCGGTATTCACGATGCCGTTGGAGAAGTTGTTCGCCGGCGGGATGAGCACCGGGTAGTGGAGGCGGCGGTATTCCGCCCAGGCCTCGGCGCTGTTCGGGAACAGGGCGATCCACTTCTGGGTGGCGATCTTCTCGAGTTTCACTTCGTCGGAATCGCCGTTGTTCCAGGCGATGGTGACGGTGGAAGGAGCGCCGGCATGGGCACGGGCCACGTTGTCGCGGAATTCGGCCGGCTTGGCGGTCTTGTTCGCGATGTAGGCGGAGGCGCCTTCGGCACCCCACTCCTCGAAGGAGAGTTTGATGCCCTGCTCATAGAACTCCTGGGCCGTTCCGCCCATGTTCCAGCCCTTCAGCGCGCCCTCGGCGCGGAGGAAGGCCACCTCGGCGGCGTTCAGCCAGCAGATCTTGTAGAGGCCCGCGTTCGGGGCGGAAACCTTCGCGGCGGTGTTCTTGTAGTTGGTCCAACTGGACGGGGAGATGCCCGGACGGACGCCGTGCAACTTGCCGTCCCCGGCGGGCTTGGCATACAGGAACATGCGGGGGTCGTTGAATCCGTTCAGGTAGGATTCCAGGGAAGCGCCCACCTGGGTGTCCGCATCGTTGAACTCCACGTTGATGGTGTAGATCGGATGGCGGACGCCGGCCTCGGCGATGACGGCGTTGTCGCTGTTGGAAACGATCACGCCGAAGGGGCTCCGGATGGATTTCTCGGCCTCTTCCCGGGCGAGGGACGGGTCAGCGTAACTCACGCGCATCGCCAGGCGGAGACGCAGCGAGTTGGCGAAACGGACCCATTTCCCGGCGTCGCCGCCGTACACGAGGTCGTAGTCCTCCAGGAGTTTGGCGCCGGAGGCGGCCACCTTTTCCAGGATCTCGATGGAAGCGTCGAGTTCGTCGAAGAACTGGATATAGACCTGGTCGAGCGGGTCGTAGAGGTTGGAGAGGTCACCCACGTGCGCGTAGGCGATCGGGCCGTAGTAGTCGGCCACCTGATGCATCGAGGCCACTTTCAGGACCTTGGCGAGCGCCAGTTCGTTCTCCATCCCGTATTCGAGGGCGGACGTCTCGAAGTTCGTGTAACCGCCCATCGCATACTGGTATTTGACGGTGAACATCCGGCGGTGCCAGCCGTCGTTCACGTCCCAGCCGGCGTTGTGGCCGTCGGAAAGGGTCGGGGCCATGTAGCCGCACCAGGTCTCGGCGCACAGGTTGTACATGATCTGGTAGTCGGAATCCAGCCAGGTCCCGTCCCGGTAGATGATGACGGAACGCTCGAGTTGCTGCAGCATGCCGCCGAGGGCGAGACCGTCCTGGGCCATCTGCTCGTCGCTCACGCCGTACACGTTCTGCGCGATTTCTTCAAATCGTTTGGTGCACCCGGCCAGGACGGCCGTCATGACAGCCGCCGCAAGCATATAGTTGACAATCTTTTTCATAGGGCACTGGCTTATT
Source organism: Bacteroidales bacterium (assembly GCA_017530725.1). Classification (GTDB taxonomy): domain Bacteria; phylum Bacteroidota; class Bacteroidia; order Bacteroidales; family UBA932; genus Cryptobacteroides. The sequence continues at coordinate 1,237 of JAFXMA010000141.1, read as the reverse complement.
TGACGATACATACGGCGACACGGTTGGATTCGGGGCTCTTGGAAGCATCACGGTCTCCGGCGACGGAGGACTGGGAAATCCGGCCGCGGTCGATGCCGGCGTCCACCAGCATCTCCACGACCTTGAGCGCACGCTGTTCGGAAAGTTCGGAATTGATCTCGTGGTTGCCGGTGCCGCTGTCCGCGTAGCCGGTCACGGTGATCTTCGCATCCGGATTCTCGGCGAGGACCTGGCAGATGCGGCCCAACTTGAAGGCTTCCTCCGGACGGATTTCGGCCTTGCCGATGACAAAGTAGAGGTCGTCGCTGTAGGAGTCCACCGGGGAGGTGGGGACAGGGACCTTGACTTCCTTGACCACTTCCTTCTCGACCACCTTCTCGACGATCTTCTCGACCACCTTGGGCTCGGAAGGAATGTACACGGGAGCGGCCGGGGCGGCCTTCGGGGCGGAGGCGGTGCTGCCGCCGAAGCGGAGTTTCACGGAGAAGCCGAGGCTCCGGGTGGAAGGCTGCATGAAGTAGTCCACGCCCTGGTTGTAGGTTCCCACGTTGGACGTCATCTCGGGATCGAACGGGGCCTTGAGGTACAGCATCGCGAGGTTGTTGCCCACCACGGAGAGGGTGATGCCCTTGACCCAGGAGCCGAGTTTCTTGACCGGGAGGTCATAGTTCAGGGAGACCTCGGCGAGACGGGCGTTCGTGGCGGAATAGACATACTGGCTCATCACGCCGTCGCGGATGCCGAGGGTCTGGTAGTAGCCCTGGACGTCGGAAGTCTTCATGCCGTTGAACTCGAAGAAGCCCTTCTCGCGGGCGTCGGCGGTATCCTGGGACACCCCGTAGTAGTCCAGGATGGCCTGCGTCTTGGAGATGGCGATGCCGCCCAGGCGGGCGGTGAACAGCCAGTTCAGGGTGAGGCCGTTCCAGCCCAGGTGACCGCCCCAGGAGAGGCGATGCTTGGCATCGGTGGAGCCGGCGAAGATCATGTCCTTCTCGTCGTAGTCGGCGATGATCATGCCGTCGGCGTTCAGCTTGTAGAAGCCGTGCTCGTCGGTGGCGATCGTGGTCACGTACACGTCACCCAGGGAACCGCCTTCATACAGGAAGTTGTTCACGCCGCCGAAACCGCCCATGGGCAGGCCGTTGCCGTCACGCATCGTGCCGCTCACGGGATCGCGGAACTTCAGGTCCACGATCTTGTTCTTGTTCCAGGTCCAGGTGAGGTAGGTGCCGTAGTT
>JAFXMA010000140.1 GCA_017530725.1 Bacteroidales bacterium | reverse complement strand
GGCGGCAAACCGGGCGCCGAGGCCGAGGACGCGACGCGTCCCGTGTCGGCCAAGCCGTTCCCGAAGACCGTCTTGATCTTCTCCCCGCACCCGGACGACGACGTGATCTCCATGGGCGGAACGTTCATCCGCCTGGCCTCCCAGGGCCACGACGTGCATGTCGCCTATGAGACCTCCGGCAACGTGGCGGTCCACGACGACGTCGTGCTCCAGCACATGGACGCCGCATACCAACTCGGTTTTGCCGACAAGTTCGCCGAAGCCAAGGCCCTCGTCGAGAGCAAGCGCCCCGGCGAGCCCGAACCCCGCGCGCTCCTGGACATGAAGGGCGCCATCCGCCGCAGCGAAGCCCGCGGCGCCGTCCGTTCCTTCGGCCTCAACGACAACACCAACGCACACTTCCTGAACCTCCCGTTCTACGAGTCCGGCGGCATCAAGAAGAAGCCGCGCACCCAGGCCGACGTGGACATCATCAAGGACCTCATCGTCCGGTTGAAGCCCCACATGATCTTCATGGCGGGCGACCTGGCGGATCCGCACGGCACGCACCGCGTTTGCACCGAGGCCGCCCTCGACGCCGTGGACCAGCTCAAGGCCGAAGGCAACGACTGGCTTTCCGACACCCACATCTGGCTCTATCGGGGTGCCTGGATGGAGTGGGAGCTCGGCCGCGTGGACATGGCTGTCCCGCTGAGCCCGGACGAGGTCGTCAAGAAGCGCCACGCCATCTTCCGTCACCTCTCGCAGAAGGACATCGTCCCGTTCCCGGGCGAGGATCCGCGCGAATTCTGGCAGCGCGCCGAGGAGCGCACCCAGAACACCGCCCGGCTCTACGACCAGCTGGGCATGGCGGAATACCAGGCCATCGAAGTATTCTTGAAACTCTGTTAGTTCAGTATAACTATTCTTATTCTCACCAACCATGAAAGTCATTATCCGAAACAACGCCAAGGAAGGCGGAATCTGGGCCGCGCACTACATCGCCGCCAAGATCAAGGAGAAAGCCGCCCGCTCTTCCAAACCCTTCGTGCTCGGTCTCCCCACCGGCTCGACCCCGCTGAACACCTATGCCGAACTGGCCCGCATGGTCCAGGCCGGTGAAGTGTCGTTCAAGAACGTCATCACCTTCAACATGGACGAGTACGTGGGCCTGCCCGAGGAGCATCCCGAGAGCTACCACTCCTTCATGCACAAGAACCTGTTCGACCACATCGACGAGCCCAAGGAGAACATCCACATCCTCAACGGCAACGCGCCCGACCTCGCCGCCGAATGCGCCGCTTACGAGAAGGCCATCGTCGATGCCGGCGGCTTCGACCTGTTCATGGGCGGCATCGGCGAAGACGGCCACATCGCCTTCAACGAGCCGTTCTCCCCGCTGGAGTCCCGCACCCGTGTGGTGACCCTCACCCAGGATACCCGCGAGGTCAACTCCCGCTTCTTCGGCGGCGATCCCGAGGCCGTTCCCGCCCAGGCGATGTCCGTGGGCGTCGCGACCGTCCTTTCCGCCCAGGAAGTGCTCATCCTTGCCTTCGGTTCCAAGAAAGCCCGCGCCCTGGCGAGCGCCATCGAGGGGCCGATGTCCCACTACAACACGGTCAGCGCCCTCCAGAGCCATCCGGCCGGCATCATCGTCTGCGACGAGGCCGCCATCGGCGAAGTGAAGGTGAACAGTTACCGCTACTTCAAGGCCGTCGAGGCCGCGGAGAACCGGTAAGTGGCGATCCATACGGAGAATCTGCGGCCGGAACTCCCCGTCGGCCGCAAGATGAACGGCTGGCTGGCGCTCAGCCCGCTCCTGGTATTCCTGCTGGCGTACCTGGTGTCATCGCTCGTGGCGCGGGACTTCTACAAGGTTCCCGTCGCCGCGGCGTTCATCATCGCATCGGCGTACGCGATGGTCATCACCCGCAGCGTGGAGAAGACGGACGACAAGATCTCCATCTTCTCCCGTGGCGCGGGAAACCGGAACGTCCTCCTGATGATCTGGATCTTCGTCCTGGCGGGCGCCTTCGCAGCGACGGCCAAGGATATCGGCGCCATCGACGCGACCGTCAATGCGATGCTGCGCATCCTGCCCGGAAAACTGATCTTCGCGGGACTGTTCCTCGCGGCCTGTTTCATCTCGATGGCCATCGGCACCAGCGTGGGTACGGTCGTGGCCCTGGTGCCCATCGCAGCGGGAATCGCCCAGGAAACGGGCGTGGGCGTGCCGATGATGACAGCCGTCATCATCGGCGGCTCCTTCTTCGGTGACAACCTCTCGTTCATTTCCGACACGACCGTGGCGGCCACCAAGACCCAGGGCTGCTCGATGCGGGACAAGTTCCGGGCTAACCTGTGGATTGCAGCGCCGGCCGCGCTGGTGGTGACGGTCCTGTACGTGGTGATGGGCCTGAAGGTGGAAGCGGCACCGGCGACGGCGTCCGTCCAGTGGCTGGGGCTCATCCCCTACCTGCTGGTCATCGGCCTGGCCCTCGCGGGGATGAACGTGGTGACGGTGCTCGCGCTCGGCATCGGCGTGAACGGGGTGATCGGCTGGAGCACGGGCGCCTACGACTGGATCGGATGGATGTCCTCCATCGGCACCGGCATCGGGGCGATGGGCGAACTGATCATCGTCTCCCTGCTCGCCGGCGGCATGCTGGAACTCATCCGCTACAACGGCGGCCTGGACTTCATCATCCAGGGCCTCACCCGGCGCATCCGGGGACCGCGCGGGGCCTATTTCTCCATCGCCGGACTGGTGTCCCTGGTGAACTTCTGCACGGCGAACAACACCATCTCCATCATCACCGTGGGACCGCTGGCGAAGGACATCTCGGAAAAGTACCGGCTGGACCCGCGCAAAACAGCCTCCATCCTCGACACGTACTCCTGCCTGATCCAGGGCATCATCCCCTACGGCGCCCAGATGCTGATGGCTTCCGGCCTCGCCGGCGTGTCCGCCGCCTCCATCACGGGCTACCTCTACTATCCCTTCGCCCTGGCCGTGTTCGCCTCCCTGTCCATCGTCTTCAGATTTCCGCGGAAATACAGTTGAGCGGTACCGCGATTTTTGAGAAAAATCGCTACCTTTGCAAAAATTCCGCGCAACATGTCCTTTATCGATGAAAGAATTGCCCAGGAAGGCCTTACTTTTGACGATGTACTCCTCATTCCGGCGTACTCCGAAGTCCTTCCGCGGGAGGTAAGCCTGCACACGCGCTTCTCCCGCAACATCAGCCTGAACATACCGGTCGTGTCCGCTGCGATGGACACCGTCACCGAGGCGCCGATGGCCATCGCCCTGGCAAGGGAAGGAGGCATCGGCGTCATCCATAAGAATATGGGCATAGCCGCACAGGCGGCGGAGGTCCGCAAGGTCAAGCGTTCCGAGAACGGAATGATCAGCGACCCCGTCACCATCAACCAGGACCAGACCGTCGGAGACGCCCTCCGGCTCATGCGGGAAAACCACATCGGCGGCATTCCCGTGACCGACGGCGAACGGCACCTCGTGGGCATCGTCACGAACCGCGACGTCCGCTTCTTCGAGGACCTGTCCGTGCCGGTCCGTGCCGTGATGACGGCCGAAGGCCTGGTGACCATCCCCGACAACCGGACGGACCGCGAGTACGTGAAGTCCGTCCTCCAGAAATACAAGGTGGAGAAACTCCCCGTGGTGGATGCGAACGGCCGCATCGTGGGCCTTATCACCTACAAGGACCTCATCAAGGAGCGCCTGCACCCGGATGCCTGCAAGGACGACCGGGGACGTCTCCGCGTGGCGGCGGGCATCGGCATCACGCCGGACGCCCTGGACCGCGTTGCCGCCCTGTATGCCGAAGGCGTGGACGCCGTCGTGCTGGATTCCGCCCATGGGCACTCCAAGGGCGTGATCGACCTGCTGAAGCGCGTGAAATCGGCTTTTCCGTCCCTGGACGTGGTGGTGGGCAACGTCGCTACCGAGGAAGGCGCCCGTGACCTCGTGAAGGCCGGCGCCGACGGCGTGAAGGTGGGCATCGGCCCGGGCTCCATCTGCACCACCCGTATCGTCGCGGGCGTGGGCGTGCCCCAACTGAGCGCCATCTATAACGCCTACCAGGCTGTCAAGGGCACCGGCGTGACGCTTATCGCCGACGGCGGCCTCCGCTACTCCGGCGACGTCGTCAAGGCCCTCGCGGCCGGCGGCGACTGCGTGATGTGCGGCTCCATGTTCGCCGGGACGGAGGAGTCCCCGGGCGAAACGATCATCTACAGCGGCCGTAAGTTCAAGGCCTACCGCGGCATGGGTTCCATCGACGCGATGGCCGCCGGCTCCAAGGACCGCTATTTCCAGTCCGACAAGGTGGAACTCAAGAAACTGGTGCCGGAAGGCATCGTGGGACGGGTTCCGTACAAAGGCACCCTCGCCGAGACGGTGTACCAGTTGGTGGGCGGCCTCCGCTCCGGCATGGGCTACTGCGGCGCCCGCGACCTGGAGGCCCTGAAGCACGCGAAGTTCACCCGCGTCACCGCCAGCGGCATGACGGAAAGCCACCCGCACGACATCACCATCACCAAGGAAACGCCCAACTACTCCCGCGGTGAATAAGATCCTGATCCTAGACTTCGGCTCCCAGGTGACCCAGTTGATCGGCCGTCGCCTCCGGGAGTTGAATGTCTATTGCGAGATCTTCCCCTTTGATAAAATGCCGACTCTGGATGACACTGTGAAGGGTGTCATCCTGTCCGGCAGTCCGTGCTCCGTGCGCGACGCGAATGCGCCGCAACTGGACCTGGCCCGCATCAAGGGCCGCCTGCCGATCCTGGGCATCTGTTACGGCGCCCAATACATCGCCCATTCCTGCGGCGGCAAGGTCGAAGGTTCCCTCGCCCGCGAATACGGCCGTGCCATGCTGGACGTCATCCGTCCGGACTCCCCGCTTCTGGCCGGAGTGAAGGCCCATTCCCAGGTGTGGATGTCCCACGGCGACACCATCTCCCGCCTGCCGGAAGGGGGCGTCGCCATCGCGCGGACGGCCGATATCCCTTACGCCGCCTACCAGATCGAAGGCGAACCTACCTTCGCGGTCCAGTTCCACCCGGAAGTGTTCCATACCGAGGAAGGCGGGAAGATCCTTGCGAATTTCGCCCTCGGCATCTGTGGCTGCGAGGGTGACTGGACCCCGGATTCCTTCATCGAGACCACGGTGGCGGACCTCCGCGCCCGGATCGGGAACGACAAAGTCATCCTGGGCCTGAGCGGCGGGGTGGATTCCACCGTCGCGGGCGTGCTGCTGCACAAGGCCATCGGCCATAACCTCACCAGCATCTTTGTCAACAACGGCCTCCTCCGGAAGAACGAGTTCGAGGATGTCCTCACCTCGTATCAGGACATGGGCCTGAACGTCATCGGAGTCGATGCCTCCCGCGCCTTCCTGGACGCCCTTGCCGGGGTCTCGGAACCCGAGGCCAAGCGGAAGGTCATCGGCCGCCTGTTCGTGGAGACGTTCGACAAGTACGCGCGGCAGATCGAGGGCGCCCGCTGGCTCGCCCAGGGGACCATCTACCCCGACGTCATCGAGTCCGCCGGCATCCCCGGCATCGCCTCCAAGATCAAGAGCCACCACAACGTGGGCGGCCTTCCCGAGGAAATGAACCTGCAGGTCGTGGAACCCCTCCGGATGCTCTTCAAGGACGAGGTCCGCCGCGTGGGCCGCGCCCTGGGCATCAAGGAGGAACTCGTGGGGCGGCATCCTTTCCCGGGCCCGTCCCTGGGCGTCCGTATCCTGGGCGACATCACCGAGGAAAAACTCCGTATCCTGCGTGATGCGGACGATATCTTCATCAAGGGCCTCCGCGCCTACGACTGCACCGGCATGGGCTTCCGGTCCGCCTCGGACCCCCGCTTCATGGCCACGAACCTGTACGACGCCATCTGGCAGGCGGGCGTGGTCCTGCTGCCCATCCGCAGCGTCGGGGTGATGGGCGACGAGCGCACCTACGAACATCCTGTCGCCCTCCGCGCGGTCGTCTCCACCGACGCGATGACCGCCGACTGGTTCCCGCTCCCCTACGACTTCCTCTCCGAGGTCTCCAACGAGATCATCAACAAGGTCCGGGGCGTGAACCGGGTGGTGTACGACGTGAGTTCGAAGCCGCCGGCAACGATTGAATGGGAATAGAACGAAAATTAACATATCAGCATTAAAACCATGAGTACAAGCAATGTTCGTCCCGCCGACATGGAGCGGATCACGACGCCCGAACTGGCCCGGAAATTCATCGAAGAACAGATTCAGGAACTGCGCGCCCAGATCGGCGACAAGAAGGTCCTGCTCGCCCTGTCGGGCGGTGTCGATTCCTCCGTCGTCGCGGCGCTCCTCATCAAGGCCGTGGGCAAGCAGTTGGTTTCCGTCCATGTGAACCATGGACTCCTCCGCAAGGGCGAGCCCGAGCAGGTGGTGCGCGTGTTCCGTGACGAACTCGACGCCAACCTGGTGTACGTGGATGCCACGGACCGTTTCCTGGACAAACTGGCCGGCGTGGCCGATCCCGAGCAGAAGCGCAAGATCATCGGCGCGGAATTCATCCGCGTGTTCGAGGAGGAGGCCCGTAAACTCGAGGGCATCAGTTTCCTGGCGCAGGGAACCATCTATCCGGACATCGTCGAATCCGGTCCCGTCAAGTCCCACCACAACGTGGGCGGCCTCCCCGAAGACCTCCAGTTTGAACTCGTGGAACCCATCAAACTCCTGTTCAAGGACGAGGTCCGCGTCGTGGGCAAGGAACTGGGCCTTCCTGACAACATGGTCTATCGCCAGCCGTTCCCCGGCCCCGGCCTGGGTGTCCGCTGCACCGGCGCCATCACGCGCGACCGCCTGGAGGCCCTGCGCGAAAGCGATGCCATCCTGCGCGAGGAATTCGCGAAGAACGGCCTCGAGGGCAAGGTCTGGCAGTATTTCACCATCGTCCCCGACTACAAGTCCACGGGCGTCAAGGACAACAAGCGCAGTTGGGACTGGCCGGTCATCATCCGTGCCGTCAACACCCGAGATGCGATGACCGCCACCATCGAGGAAATCCCCTACGCGCTCCTGCACCACATCACCCAACGTATCATCACGGAAGTGCCGGGCGTGAACCGCGTACTGTACGACCTCACCCCGAAGCCCACCGGAACCATTGAATGGGAATAGCCATGCTGCACTATGAAAAACCCCAATGCTGGGTCCGCGACCTGGAATTGGAAACCGCTTTGCTGACCGGTTCCACCGAACCGTATCCGTTCGATCCGTTCGATCCTGAATTTGACAACTGACCTGCCATGAAAAGGATAATGTGGATTAGCGCGGCCGTGTTGGGTCTGGCTGGCTGCGCCAAGGTGGAGGAGATAGCCTCCACGGCAGGACCGGCTCAAGTTTCGGATTCCGTCTCCGCGGATCCATTTGCCGTCGAACCCGCCGCCGGTGTTTCCGCTCCGGCCGGCGCTCAGTTCTCCGTTTACGCCGGCTTTGCCGACCCCGCGCAGACGCGTTCCCGCCTGGAGCCGGGGGAGTCGGAAGCGAAACTCCTCTGGACGCGCGGCGACTCGTTTTACTGCCTGTTCAACTACAACGAAGGTAGTTACAACTATACGCTGTTCTCCACACAGGATGACGGCGTCACCTCGGCCTCTTTCTCCACGTACACCACTTTGTCCGGGACCGGATTCCACTGCATTTATCCGAACCTGCCCAAGTTCGGGGTCTTGCCCGATGGATCGTTCCTGTACGGACTCAACCTTCCCGTGAACCAGAACGCAGTGGCCGGCGGCATCGAGGAAGGGATGAACCGCGCCTTCGCCTATGCGGACCAACTGACCAAGACGCTGGACGATCCGTTGACACTGAACAACGCCATTTCCCTGCTGAAGTTCCGCCTGGACGGCGCCATCGTCTCCCAGGTCAAGGAAATCACTTTCACGGCTACCGGCGCCATCGCGGGTGACATGTCTTTCCTGAACGTGGACGGTTTCCTCTCCGAGAGCCCTTCCTATTATTTCACGGACGATGTCAAGTCGTCCAAGGTGGTCCTGAAAGGCGATTTCGAAGCTGGTAAGGATTATTACATCGCGCTCTGGCCGCGCCAGACATCCGGGTTTCAGATGGAATTCTCCGACGGCGTGGGCGCTTCGACGGTCAAGCACTCCTCCAAGAGCCTGACGTTCGAGCGCTCCCGCATCAAGGATTTCGGCACCATCAGCCTGGGTGACGAGTTCGTGAGCGGCGGTGCCGGCGTGGAAGCCGTCAGGTATATGACAGCGTCGGAAGGGACGAAGCCGGTTACGGTCGCTGTCATCCCGGAAGGATTCACCGCGGATGAACTTCCCCTGTTCGAACAACTGGCCCGGTCCGGTGTGGACGCTCTGTTCTCCACGGAACCGTACAAGACCTACCGGAACCGGTTCAACGTGTATTTCCTGAAGGCAGCATCGCCTCAATCCGGAGCCAGCGTCACCGACGGGAACGGTACCGTCACGAAGTCCGTGTCCACCCTGTTCAGCGCCGCATGGGGCGAAACCGCACATGGTGACATGCGGGCCGACGATTCGAAGGTGTTCGCATTCGTGAGCGAGTATTGCCCCGACATCGTAAACGGCATCCACCCCATCTCCGAAGTGCCCATCATCATGATCATCAACGATACGCGGTATGGCGGCATATGCTGGTCCTACAGCAACGGACAGGGTTTCGGCATGATTCCGTATACCAGGGGGGGCGGTGGCCTTTCCTGGCAGTACGAAAGCATTATGGCTGCGACGGACGATCCGATTCCGACGCCGTCGTCCAGCGAGGACCTGCAGAATTACTACCGTTTCACGACCCAGGAAGACCTTGCCGAACTGGGCCAGAACAACGGTGACTGGCGCAATATCCTGGTCCATGAGTTCGGTGGTCACTGCTTCGGTCGGCTGGGTGACGAGTACTGGTCCAGTGAACAACTGAAATATATCAACGGCGGGATCGACGGCCATACATGGCCCGTCCCGATGGCCCTTAACGTGGCCTCCGATCCGGCGGCCGCCCCTTGGAAGGAGACCCTGCTGGACCGCCTGGACGACCTGACGGCGCTCGATTCCCATTACAGCCGCATCGGCGTGTACCAGGGAGCCATGGGCTACATCTACGGCCGCTGGCGTTCCGAGAAGATCAGTTGCATGATCGACAACCGATTCTATTTCTCCGCCTGGCAGCGCTACCTGATAGCGAAGCGCATCTTCACCCTCTCGGGCGATGCGGCAGGCTTCACGTTCGAGTCCTGGCTGGCGAAGGATATTACGGTCGATCCGGTCCGCGACATCGACGCCAGCCTGACGCCTGGCGTGCAGGAGCACCGCACTTATATGCCGGTTGGTCCGCTTCCGCCGCCCGTCTTGGTGGAGAACTGAACTTTTTTCTGAAAACGGCTTGCACATTCGGAAAAAAGTAGTACCTTTGCAGTCCCGTTTTGGGATATTGAGATATGGTGTAATGGTAGCACTACAGATTCTGGCTCTGTCAGTGAGGGTTCGAGTCCTTCTATCTCAACCGAAAATCAGCCTTCGTCAAGCTGATTTTCTTTTTGAAAAACAATGACGGCGGGGTAGCTCAGCTGGTTAGAGCGTCGGATTCATAATCCGGAGGTCGTGGGATCGTGACCCACTCCCGCTACTGAACATACGATATAAGCAAGCCGGTGAGTACGAAACCGCTTGCTCCTGAAACAACCTCACTATATACCCGGCGCTTTTCAGCGGCGGATTTTTTATTGTCTATCAGGCTGTTACCCATTGGCGCAGGTAGGGTTTTTCCGTGGGGACCTGCGCCAAACGCCCTCCCCACCAGTACCCTGCAAGCGCATAGGTGCATTTTTTGTAAGGGAGAGAATTTGTTCACGAATAATGATTATATGATAGGTTTATTCTCCCCCCAAACCCGGAACGTGTTCCTTCTTGGAATAGCCGTTTCCTTGTTCTGCTGTGCCGGTAACGCCTCTGCGCAAAACTATATCGGCGGTAGTTTCAGTATTTCAAATACGGTCAGCCAGGTTTCGTCATCCGGCGATCGAAGGAATCTTTTCGGTATCAACGTCGCGCCTGATTTCGGGCGGGAACTCGGAGAAAGATGGGCGGCAGGTATCCGTCCTACGCTTGGGTTCAGTTGTAATACGGTCGGCAGCCAGAATGATTATGTTTTCTCCTTGGGAGTCAATCCTTATGCCCGATACCAATTGCTTACCGCCAAGCGCTTCGGTTTATGGGCAGAGGCTGGTCCCTACTTGAATTACAGTCTATCCCGGACCCGGTCAGAAGGAGTTGGAGGCAGTTATTCAAACGAATCCCGTATCTTGAATTACGGTATCCAAGTCCTTCCTGTACTGACTTATCACCTGAGCGGCCACATTTCTCTGGAAACCCGGCTCAACCTATTCTCCGTCGCCTTGAACGGAACGCATTCCACCAACATTTCCCATACCACCAACAACGCCCAGACATCCGACACCTTCACCTGTGGACTGAGCGCCACCTCCAAAAACATCTTGAGTTCCCTAGGCGACATCACCCTCGGCTTCCTTTACCATTTCTAGAGATTCCGGAATTCTACGTCTACGGATAATCCAGTGGGAAGTGCTCCTTATAAACCTGTCGTTTCCCAACCTCACGATAACCTATGCCCATACAGGTCCAGATCCTGGACCGGTACAAGCATTTAGGGCGTTTTTTGCTTGTATAGGTCCCGCAGGTGGACCTGTACGGGCACTGGTATTCCCAAGTGGTCCTCGTACAAATCTGATTTGTACAGGAAATCATTCGCAGAGCGGCATTTTTGTGTACAAGTCTCGCCGATTCGACCGATCTTCCCCCGATTCTGGAAGATTTGAGCAAGAAAACTCGGCCAGAAGCGCACCCCTATGTACAAGCGAGATTTGTACATCGCTTCATGGATAGCGCCGGACAGTGTTCCGCTCCTTTTTTCTTACTTCCTTGTCACATTTCGGGTATCAATGTGTTTTTCAATCGGAAAAAGAGGTTATCCGGCGGAGCCTGACATTGGGAAGATCTTCGTATGTGAGCGTGTTATCGTCGAGGATCACATGAAGAGTCGGCGAACCATAGGCGGAATGATAGAGGATGGCGACATTCCGATAATCTTCATGGATCCGCCCGTCGAAGTATAACAGGTTACGGGACCCCCCGCGTAAGAAAACACTGCGCCGCTTGTCCACAACGCCCATGTCATAGCGTGGCAGCGATTCGCGCCCCTGGTCATATTCCAGCATGAAGATTTCATTGAATTTAACGCTATAGACAGTCTCGCTGTCCTGGTCGTAGTGGAGATAGTTGAAGAATCTGTCTTCCTCCGGATCCTGGAAGACCGCCCAGTCTCCGGCGAGATCCAGGCTCTTTCCATTCGCGTCAGTGATGACCGTACTGAGATTGAACGTTCCGGGGACAAGTTGTCCATCCCAGATGGAAGAAGGCTTGCCGCAGCCATAAAGACTTGCTATGGACAAAAGGATGATATACAATCTTTTCATGGGAATCATGTTTTATCCAATAAGGCTCCAGGAATTAAACTGCAAATTACCGGCCAGGGCAGGCAAAGCATCTGTTTTTGTTTTATATCAATCCATTACATCTTTTTTTTTCAGCGAAAAAAACTATCTTTGCACCCAAATTCGCCAAAAGCAACCAACTTACCCTATCATGAAAAGAACCGGATACTTCCTCCTTACCGTCCTTTCCCTGCTGCTGATTGCCTGCGAGCGGGAAGATATTCCCACCAATCCCGAGTCTGGTAAAAGCATCGTCATCCTTTCCGACAACGACGTGCACTGCGCCATCGACGGCTATACGCGCCTGGCTGGCCTCCACGATGCCATCGAAGCCAGCGATACGGCGTGGGTGGCCACGGTCAGTTGCGGTGACTACCTCCAAGGAGGGAACGCGGGGGCGCTTTCCCGCGGACAGTATATCGTGGATGTCATGAAAGAAGTGGGCTATGACGCCGTCACGCTGGGAAACCACGAGTTCGACTACGGGATGGACCGGATGCAGGAACTGATGCCGCAGATCGGCGTTCCCATCGTCTGCGCCAATCTGTACAAAAACGGGTCCTCTGAACCTTGCTTTGCCTCCTATACCATCAAGGAATACGGTGATCGCAGCGTCGCCTTCGTCGGCGTCACGACGCCGGAGTCCATGATCGGCGAGAGTTACTCTTTCTACGACAACGACGGCAAGCAGATCTATGACCTCCGCACCGACTATGTCTGCAACCTGGTGCAGATTGCCGTCAATCAGGCCCGCAGCCTTGGAGCCGACTATGTCATCGTCCTCTCCCACCTGGGCGAAGAGCAGCCTGCCCTGGGCCTCACTTCCCATCAACTCATCGCCTCCACCCGAGGTATCGACGCCTTGCTGGACGGACACTCCCATTCCGTCATTCCGCACGATGAGGTGGCCAACCTGGACGGGAAAATGATTCCCATCTCCCAGACTGGCACGCAGTTCGCCAACGTGGGCAAACTCGTCATCTCCGCCAGCGGCCGGATCACCACTTCCCTCGTTCCCATCGAGGACATCCCCTATGAAAGCGCCAGCGTGAGCGCGGCCATCGACAAAGTGCATCAGGGATTGGATCAGGTGACGGCCCGGAAGGTCGCCCACAGCGATTTCGACCTGATCATGCGGGATGCCGACGGCAACCGGCTGATCCGCCGCGGCGAAACCAACCTGGCCGACCTCCTGACCGACGCAGTCCGCTATGTGATGGACGCCCAGATCGGTCTTTTCAACGGCGGAGGCTTCCGCAACGGCATTTCGGCGGGTACCATCACCTATGGCGACATCGCCAACGCCCAGCCGTTCGACGACCATCTGGCCAAGTTTGAGGCCACCGGTGCCGATATCCTTTCCATGCTGAAGCGGTGCACCTCTTCCCTTCCGTCAGAGGAAGGACAGTTCCCCCAGGTGTCGGGACTCCGTTATACCATCCATCAGCAGAGCGATACCGTGAGCGACGTGGCCGTGTTTGATGAAGGGTCCGGCGACTGGATTCCGCTGGATCCCGCCGGGCGCTACACCATCGCCTCCTCGGATTACTATGCACGCGGCGGATTCTATGACACGCTCAAGGGCAGCAAGCAACTCGCTTACAGTACCGGTCTCGTCCGTGATGCCCTGGCCGACTACATGGAGAAGAACCTCGGAGGCGTCATCCCCGCCATCTATGCCCAACCCCAGGGCCGCATTACCGTCCTGGACGACTGACAGATGGCCGGGAAACCCTATTTCCGGGGTTCCATGTGAAGGGTGACGAGCGTTTCGGGGCCGAAACGCTCCTTCAGCCTCCGTTCGATGGCGGAGGCTTGTTCGTGTGCCGTTTCCAACGGAAGGGAGCCGTCCATGCGGATGTGGGATTCGATGGCGATGCGGTTGCCGATGCGTCGGGTGCGGAGGTTGTGCGGTTCGGTGACGTCGGGCGAGGCCGTGATGATGTCGATGATTTCCTGTTCCTCGTCCGCCGACAGGGATTGGTCCGTAAGTTCCCCCAGACTGCCTTTCAAGAGGTCCCAGGCCACTTTCATGAGCATGCCGCCCACGACGATGGAGGCCAGCGGATCCAGGACGGCCCAGCGCTCGCCCAGGAGGATGGCCCCGCCGATGCCGATGGCGGCCCCGATGGAAGACAAAGCGTCGCTCCGGTGGTGCCAGGCGTTGGCAACGACGGCCGGGGAGTCCAGTGCGCGGCCCCGGATGACGGTATAGCGATACAGGATTTCCTTCACGAGAATCGAGGCCAAGGCCGCCCAGAGCGCGAGTTTTCCCGGGATGGGCAGGGTTTCGCCGTCCAGCCAGCCGGCGAACTTGACCGCCCCGTTGACAATGATGCCGATAGCGGCTCCGACAAGGGCAAGGCCGATGAACAGCGTCGCCAGCGTCTCGAACTTGCCATGGCCGTAGTCATGCGACTCGTCCTGCGGCCGTGCACTCACCCGCACGAACAGCAGGACGACCAGGTCCGTGAAGAAGTCCGACAGGGAGTGGACCGCATCGGCCACCATCGCGGCGCTGTGTCCCAGCACCCCGGCGACGAACTTGAACACGAGCAGCGCCAGGTTCCCGGCACTGCCGACGAGCGTTACCTTGTAGATTTCTTTCTCCCGGCTCATGGTACCACGAAGTTACGCTTTTTTTAGTAACTTTGTTCATACTTTGTATCCGATGAAACCGTCCGTCCACCTGGAAGTGCCCCTGGAGGCGAAGCGCGTGCTGCTGCACGCGTGCTGCGCCCCATGCTCGAGCGCGGTCGTGGAGTGTCTCATGGACAACGGGATCGATACGACGATCTTCTACTCCAACTCGAACATCTTCCCGCGCGAGGAGTATGACCACCGGCTGAACGAGTGCATCCGGTATGCGCAGAAATGGGGCATCCCCATCGTGGACGACGTGTATGACCATGCGGACTGGGGCGGCTGCGCGGTTGGGCTAGAAAACGAGCCCGAGCGCGGCGGGCGCTGCCTGCAGTGCTTCAAGTACCGCCTCCTGCGCGCCGCACGCTTCGCGGCCGAAAACGGTTTCCCCGTCCTCACGACCACCCTCGCCTCTTCCCGCTGGAAGAGCCTGGACCAGGTCAATGAAGCCGGGGAATGGGCCTGCAGCCAAGTGGAAGGGGTCATCTGGTGGCCCCAGAACTGGCGCAAGGGCGGTCTGCAGGAGCGCCGGAACGAAATCATCCGCAGCGAGCGGTTTTACAACCAACTCTACTGCGGATGCGAATTTTCGAAGCGGTAACTTCGTCATGGCCGGCCTAACCGGCCATCTCAAGATTCCCGGACAAGCCGGGAATGACGATTAGAACGCGAAGCCTACGCCGAGTTTGAGGTTGGAACGGTGGCAATTGATGGCGTTGTCGCCCTTGTACTGGTTCATCATGCCGTAGTCGTAACCGACCGTGATCTGGAAGGCACCTACCAGGAAGCCGAGACCGCCACCCAGATAAACGTTCATACGGTTGAAATTCTCACTGTCGTAATTGCTGACCGTATTGCTGCCGCTTATGCCGGCGACGTTGGCATCATACTTCACGTTGGAAGCAAGTCCATACTGGAGGGTAGGGCCACCGAACAGGAAGACCTTCGTATCGCGGGCAAGGTCAATGCCGTAATTCAGATACACGGGGACGTTGATAGCGTGCTCGGTGAAGGTACCGGAACCGGAGATGATCGAGCCGATACTGGCCGTTTCCTTGGAAGTGATCATGGAATAGTAGACACCGGGAGCGATGGCGAGACCGCCGGCAAGCGGAACATTGAAGGAGACACCGGCATAGGCGCCGTTGGCATTGTCAGAGGTGTTCTTGGTCTTCAGCGTGGAATTGAGATAGCCCGCATTGACGGACACCTGGGCGAAGGCCTGGGTTCCGAGCAGCATCAGGGTCGCTGCGAGGAGGGTGGTAAGAATTTTTTTCATACTCTTTTTATAAAGTTAAAAAATGTTTCCGGGGAAGCGTATTGCAAAAATCACGCCAGCGCTAAAAACTGACACTCGATTGCTTTTCCCCGCCAAAATGACTATCTTTGTTTGATACTAAGCCATCGTAAAATGAAAAGAGTATTGATTATCAGCGGCATCATCGCTGCTTTCCTCTGCCTCGCGCAGAATGCCAACGCCCAATACGCCGGTCCCATCCACCGCCAGGGAGCCCACCTCGCCGACATGCGCGGCAACGTCCTCACCGACCACGAGGTCCTCAACCTCATCGGCGAGCAGATCTACGACGAAACCTATGTCGGCGCCTGCAGGCAGCGCAAGGCGGGTACGGCGCTCATCTGGAGCGGTATCGGCGGCATGGTCGGCGGCGCCGTCCTTTACGGAGCCGGCTTCTCCAAGATTGCCGGTCAGATCAACCAGAACAGTACCAGCGAGGAAATCGAAAGGGCCCTCGAGGCCAATCCCGGATCGGCCAGCATGGTCTTGGGCGGAACGCTGCTGATGACAGTCGGCGCCATCGCCCTCGACGCCGGTATTCCGTTCGCCATCATCGGCAAGAAGCGCCTCAACTGGATTGCCGACGACTACAACGCCAGGAAGGGTCTCACCTATCAGATCGGTGCCACTCCGAACGGCGTAGGCCTCGCCTTCCGTTTCTAAGCGTCCCGTATGGTCCATCCCGCCGAACGACTCCTCCCGACCCCGTCGATGAAGATGGCGGAACTGATCGCCATCAGCCTCAGCCTGCCGGGGGTGCTCACCCGCATGGGCATCCCCTTCGGGTTCGGCGACGAGACGGTGGAGGAAGTGTGCCGCCGCAACGGGACGGATCCCGAGACGTTCCTCCTGATTTGCAGCGTCTATTCCGGTGACGGCAGCCTGCCCGCCAAGGAGCGGATCCGGAAAGCGGACCTGAAGGACGTCCTGAAGTACCTCCGCCGGTCGCACGCCTATTACATGGAGGTGGCGATGCAGGAAATCACCGCCGCCCTGGTGGCATTGACCGAACCCTGCGACGAGCGGCACCGGAACATCATCCGGAAGTTCTTCACGGAGTACAAGGAGGAACTGTTCAAGCATCTGGAATACGAGGAGAACATCGTCTTCCCGCAGGCGGAGGCGGCTCTCCGCAATGGGCACCCCGCTCCGGACGACTACGAGGAGAACCACTCCCATGTAGAGGAGAAACTGGAGGACCTGAAGAACCTGGTGATGAAGTATATGCCGCCCGTTTGCGGGCAGCAGGACATCTACCGGGCCCTGACCTGCATCTTCTCCCTGCAAGAGGACCTTTCCCGGCACATCCTCGTGGAGGATGGCATCCTCGTCCCCATCGTCAACCGCCGGATGCACACGGATCTGGAAAGCCGGTTCGACACCCCCGGTACGAAAGGGGAAGAACTCTCCGCCCGCGAGAAGGAGATCCTCGTCTGCGTGGCGAAGGGCATGCTGAACAAGGAAATCGCCGACGCGGAGAACATCTCCATCCACACGGTCATCACCCACCGCAAGAACATCACCCGCAAGACGGGCATCAAGACGGTCGCTGGCCTGACGGTCTATGCCCTCCTGAACAACCTCATCGACATCAACACCATCGAATAATGGAGTACAAGCAAGTCCTGAAGTTCTACCCGAACTTCCCCATCCACGGGGTCAATTTCGTGGACATCATCCCTTTCCTGCAGGACAAGGGCGTCTTCAAGGATCTGATCGACGACATCGGCCGGGCCTGCGCCTCCCCGAACATCGTCGCGCCCGAAGCCCGCGGCTTCCTGTTCACGGCGCCGCTGCTGTACAACGGGATGGCGGAGAACGTCATTCCCATCCGCAAAAAGGGGAAACTCCCCTTCTCGGAGGGCGACCTCGTCGCGGTGGACATCGTCAAGGAGTACGGCAAGGACCAGGTGTTCTACCGCATCTCCGACCTCGTAGCCGGCAAGCCCGAGGGTGACGTCATCCCGATCACTTTCTTTGACGACATCCTCGCGACGGGCGGTACGGCCCGCGGCATCGTGGAGAGTCTCAACGCGCAGAAAGTCACCATCGACGGGAAGCAGTACGGGGTGAAGGTCACCGACTTCGTGTTCCTGGTGGAGATCGACGACCTTCCCGGCCGCTCGGTCATCGAAGACCTCGCGCCGGTGAAATCGCTGATCCACGTAACTGAGGGCTAGAGCAGCAGGAAAAGCCGGTACGCCGCAAAGCCGAAAATCCAGGCTACCAGCATCGTGTACAGGCAGCAGAGGATGGCCCAGCGCCATCTCCCCGTCTCGTTCTTGATCGCCACGAAAGTAGCGATGCAAGGGAAGTACAACAGGACGAACACCATATAGGCCACGGCGGCCGCAAGCGGGATATCGCCCTTCAGCGCACGCTGGAGGGCGGTGCTGTTTTCATCGGCCTCCGCCCCCTCATCCCCGGCGTACATCACGCCCAGGGTGCTGACCACCAGTTCCTTGGCGCCCACGCCGGCGAGCAGGCCCACGTCCATCTTCCAGTTGAAGCCCAGGGGTTCCAGAACCGGTTCCACGGTCTTTCCGAGCATCCCGATGTAGGAATGCTCCTGCTGGTAAGCCGCGCCCTGCTCCGCATTCCGCGGGAAATAACTGAGGAACCACAGGACCATCGAGAAAAAGAGGATGGTCGTTGCCATCTTTTCAAGGTACTGCTTGCCTTTCTCCCAGGTATGGCGCCAGATGGCCTTGCCGGTAGGGACGCGGTAAGGGGGAAGTTCCATCACGAAAGGAAGGTCGTCATCCTTGACGAAACGCGCCAAGGCCTTGGCGCTCAAGATGGCCAGGACGACGCCCAGAAGGTAGATGCACAGAAGGGCCGTCGCCGCATTCCCGGGGAAGAACGCCCCCGCGAAGAGGACGAAAATGGGCAGGCGCCCCGCGCAGGACATGAACGGGATGATGGCGATGGTGATGAGGCGGGACTTGCGGCTCTCGATGGAACGGGTGGCCATGATGGCCGGGACATTGCAGCCGAAACCCATCACCATGGGAATGAACGACTTGCCATGCAGGCCGATCCGGTGCATGAGTTTGTCCACGATGAAGGCGGCGCGCGCCATGTAGCCGCTGTCTTCCATCAGGGAGATGAACAGGTACAGGATCATGATGTTCGGCAGGAACACGAGGACGCTGCCGCAACCGGCGATCACCCCGTCCACCAGGAGGTCCTTGAACCAGCCGTCCCGGAGGAACTTGCCCACGAAAGCGCCGAATTTCCCGACAAGCCAGTCAATCCAGTCCATCGGGTACTGGCCGATGGTGAAGGTGGCCCAGAAGGTGAGCCACAGCAGCAGGAGGAAGATCGGGAACGCCAGCCATTTGTTGGTGACGATGGCGTCGATGCGGTCGGTGATGGTCCTCCGCGGCTTTTCCTCCTGGTATTTCTCATAGGTCTCCGCCAAGGCGCCCTGGATGAAGGCGTACTTGGCATCGACGATCGCCGCTTCCGGCGTCGTATGCAGGAGCCTGTCAATGCGCTCGGTCTCCTCCTTCCGCACTGCTTCCATCGCCTCCCGGTTCGGAAACTTCGCCACGACCGTCTCGATGTCCCGGTCCTTCTCCAGATACTTGATGGCCAGGTAGCGGGTGGAGTACCTGTACCGGATCTCCTTGTTCTCGAAGATGAGGTCACGCAGCCGGACGATGCTCTTTTCAAGTTCCACACCGTGGTTGATGTGGATGTGGCGGGCCAGCGTCGGATCGGTGTGCTCGTACACCTTGATGACGGTGTCGAACAGTTCCGGGATGCCCCGGCCGTCCCGGCTCACCGTCGGGCAGACGGGCATGCCCAGCAGGCGTCCCAACTGGTCCGTATCCAGTTTGTCGCCCTTGTGCTGCAATTCATCGTACATGTTCAGGGCCATCACGGTCCGCAGGTTCATGTCGATGACCTGGGTGGTGAGGTACAGATTCCGTTCGAT
>JAFXMA010000139.1 GCA_017530725.1 Bacteroidales bacterium | reverse complement strand
GTCCTTGATTTGCAGGAGTCCGATCTCATCGTTCCTCATTTCAAAATAGTCGCAGGCAGCCTCGATGCCCGGCGAGCAATCCAGAATCTTCTGGATGGCAGGACGAAGGACCATAGGGTCATATTTCCCATCGAACTCCCGTGGATAATCCACGATATAGACATCCTTCCCGCCCTTGAACCGGTCGTACGTGAAATCCCACCAGACCTGGCTCATCAGGACCAGAAACACGGTGAATGCGACTCCCAGTCCTATGATATTCATCAGGGCCGGAATCCAACTCCATTTGATATTTCGTTTCCCCATAAAAAACTAACAGAGGCTTCTGAAGCAGTACTTACGTCGTAACTGCTTCATCTTCAACATGAATCATTATGCAAATATTACGCCGATTGTCGTAACTAAGTGATTATCAAATAGATATACAGTGATAAAATGTGTAAACACTGTAAAGCACTTTACAACTATTTTACACTTTTTGTAAAGGGTTTTACACTTTCCAACGCCCGGGAGAAGATCCGGAAATGTGAAAAAAGAAAGCGGAGCAAGGAGAGAATACAAGAATGACAATGATGCGAAGTTAATTGGTAAACCGCTGAGAATGATTACCTTTGGGGAAAACATATGGACGTATGCAGAAAACGACAACAGGAACGGTGGTTTCCGTGTATAAAGTATGGTGGATGAGATTCAGCACCAAAACCTTCCACATGGGCGCATCGGATGGTGCGGTCTTTCCGCACATCGTGAAAGTCAGGTATATGGCAGAGGGCCGGGAGCATGTCAGAAGAAGGTGGATTCTGTCAAAGAACCACGTGCCGGCAAAAGGTGATACCGTCCAACTCCTCTACGACGACAGGAAACCCGAGAAGATCAGAATCGTCTTCGGGACTGATTGATGTCTCCAGCAAACAAAAACGCCCCGCAACCATGCGAGGCGTTTGGAGTATAAAGCGAGACCCTCGGAAAATCATGCCTTTTCCCGGGAAAGGAAGCAGGCGATGGTGTTTTTCATGAGCATCGCGATGGTCATCGGGCCGACGCCGCCGGGGACGGGGGTGATCCAGGAGGCGACGGGCTCGGCGGAGGCGAAGTCCACGTCGCCGCAGAGTTTGCCTTCGGCATTGCGGTTCATACCCACGTCGATGACCACGGCACCGGGCTTCACCATGTCGCCGGTCACGAGGCCGGCACGGCCCACGGCGACGACGAGGACGTCGGCCGTGCGGCAGACGGCGCCGAGGTCGGCCGTGCGGGAATGGGCGATGGTGACCGTCGCATGGCGGTCCAGCAGGAGTTTCGCCATGGGCTTGCCCACGATGTTGCTGCGACCCACCACCACGGCATTCTTGCCCTTGAGTTCCACGCCGATCGTATCCAGCATCCGCATGACGCCGGCGGGGGTGCAAGGGACGATGCAGTCCTTGCCCAGCCACAGGTTCGCGACGTTTCCGGGGTGGAATCCATCCACGTCCTTTTCACGCGCGATGGCGTCGATGACTTTCTCTTCGTCGATGTGCTTCGGCAGCGGGAGTTGGACCAGGACGCCGTCCACGGCGGGATCCTCGTTCAGCGCCTTGATCTGGCCGAGGAGCGTCTCCTCGCTGATGTCGGCAGGCAGTTCGATCAGCCGGGATTCCATGCCGGTGTAGGCCGCGGCCTTCACCTTGTTGCGCACATAGACCTGGCTGGCGGGGTTCTCCCCCACGATGATGACACAAAGGCAGGGCTTGCGGCCGTATGCGGCCTCCAGTTCGGGGACTTGTGCCTTGACTTCTTCCTTTACAGCGGCGCTCAGCGCCTTTCCGTCGATAATGTTTCCCATACTATTCAAATGCGCAATGCGCGATGTCGTTGCGGTAAAACAGATTGTCACACTGGATCTTGCGGATTTCCGCATACACTTTTTCGCGGGCTTCGGCGATGGTGGGGCCTTCGGAGACGACCATCATGACGCGGCCGCCGGCCGTTTCGAGTTGCCCGTCCCGGAACTTCGTGCCCATGTGGAACACGGTTCCATCGACCTGGTCATAACCCGTGATGGCGAAGCCTTTCTGGTAGGAGCCCGGATAGCCCTTGGAGGCGAGGACGACGCCGAGGGTGACGTTCCGACGCCAGATGGGGTCCGGTGCCTGCACCCCCGTCGCGACGGAGTCGAAAAGCGTATAGATGTCGCTTTCCAGCAGCGGAAGCACGACTTCCGTCTCCGGATCGCCGAAGCGGGCGTTGAACTCGATGACCTTGATGCCTTGCGGCGTCTTCATCAGGCCGCCGTACAGCACGCCGGAGAGCGGTTTCCCTTCCGCGACCATGGCCGCGGCGGTCTTGCACATGATTTCCTGATAGGCGAACTGCCGGTCCTCCTCCGTGATGAACGGAAGGCCCGTATAGGCGCCCATGCCGCCCGTATTGGGACCCTTGTCACCGTCAAAGGCGCGCTTGTGGTCCTGGGAAAGCGGCATCGGATACACGCGGGAACCGTCCACGAAACACAGGAAAGAGAACTCGGGCCCCGTGAGGAAATCCTCCACCACCACGCGGCCTTGGCCGAAGGTGTGGTCCTGGAGCATATCCGCAAGTGCCTTGGTGGCTTCGGCCAGGTCCTGGGCGATGACCACCCCCTTGCCGGCGGCCAGGCCGTCGTACTTCAGGACGGCCGGGAAAGGCCGGGAGGAAACATAGGCCAAGGCCTCCTCGTAGTTGTCGAAACTGCGGTAGGCGGCCGTAGGGACACCGTATTTCTCCATGAGCACCTTCGCGAACTCCTTGGAACTCTCAATGGCCGTGGCGGCCTTCGTGTGTCCGAAGATCCGGAGGCCGGCTTCGCGGAAAGCATCGACGATGCCCACCGCCAGGGCGGCTTCCGGACCTACCACGGTGAGGTCCACCTGGTGCTCCTCGGCGAAAGCCTTCAGGCCTTCCACATCGGTATCCTTGAGCGGAACGTTCTCCGCCAGCAGGCCGATGCCGGCATTCCCGGGGGCGCAGTAGATCTTCCCGACCTGCGGACTGCGGGATAGCGCGTCCACAATCGCATGTTCGCGTCCGCCCCCGCCCACGACGAGGACGGTCTTGGGGAAAAAGTTCTCGAGCCGGATTTCCTTGGGATCGGTCTTGTTGGCCATGCTCGGCTTGCAGAAAACAGCGTCCATGGTCGATCAGTGCTTGAAATGTCTGACACCCGTGAAGAGCATCGTGATGCCCAGTTCGTCGGCCTTGGCGATGGCGTCCGCATCGCGGATGCTGCCGCCGGGCTGCACGATCACGGTCACGCCGTACTGCGCGGCCAGGGCGACGGTGTCGTCGAACGGAAGGAATCCGTCGGAGGCGAGGACGAGGTTCTCGGTGAAACCGGCCTCCTTGGCCTGCTCCAGCGCGATATGCGCGGATCCGACGCGGTTCGTCTGGCCGGCGCCCACGCCGATGGTGTGGTTGTCGCGGACCACGGCGATGGCATTGGACTTGATGTGCTTGACGATCTTCCAGCCGAAGTTCGCATCGGCCAGTTGCGACTCGGTGGGCTTCACCTTCGTGACGCACATCTCCGGGGTCACCTTCTCCACCTGGGTGTCCAGGCGCTGGTGCAGGAGACCGCCGTTCACGCTCAGGTACTGCTCCACGGGTGCATCGGTGCGGGTCATGTCCACCTCCATCACGCGGAGATTCTTCTTGGAGGAAAGGATTTCGAGGGCCTCGGGCGTGTAGGACGGGGCGATGACGATCTCCAGGAAGATGGGCTTCATGCCCCGGGCCACCTCGGCGGTCAGTTCGCGGTTCACGCCCACGATACCGCCGTAGATGCTCACCTTGTCGGCCTCATAGGCGGCCTGCCAGGCCTCCTCGATGGTCTTGCCCACCGCGGCGCCGCAGGGATTCATGTGCTTGAGGGCCACGCAGAAGGGCTCCTCGAAGTCGCGGAGCACGTTCAGGGCAGCGTTGGCATCCTGGATGTTGTTGTAGGACAGTTCCTTGCCCTGGATCTGCGTCGCAAAGGCCAGCGAGAACGGGGCCGGCTCCAGCGCGGCGTAGAAGTTCGCGCTCTGGTGCGGGTTCTCGCCGTAGCGGAGGGGCTGCTTGATGTCGTACTCGAGGAAGAGTTTCTCGGGAAGGCCGGCCTGTGCGCGCATGTAAGTGGCGATGCAGGCGTCATATTCCGCCGTGTGGGTATAGGCCTTCGCGGAAAGTTTCAGGCGGGTTTCCGGGCTGGTGCAGCCGTTTTCACGGAGTTCCGCCAGGACGGCGTCGTAGTCCGACGGGTTGCACACGATGGTGACGTCGCGCCAGTTCTTGGCCGCGCTGCGGACCATCGAAGGGCCGCCGATGTCGATGTTCTCGATGGCGTCCTCCAGCGTCACGCCTTCCTTGGCGATGGTCTGGCGGAACGGATACAGGTTCACGCACACGAGGTCGATGGTCTCGACCTGGTTCTCCTTCAGGGTCTGCATGTGGGCCGGCACGTCACGGCGGGCCAGGATGCCCCCGTGCACCTTCGGGTGCAGGGTCTTCACGCGGCCGTCCAGGATCTCCGGGAATCCGGTGACCTCGCTGATGCCGATGGTCTTCACTCCTTCCTTCTCCAGCAACTTCTGCGTGCCTCCGGTGGCGATGATTTCCCAGCCGAGGTCCACAAGTCCCTGGACGAACGGCACGAGGCCGGTCTTGTCGCTAACACTTACTAACGCTCTCATTGAATCAGTTTATTGATAGTTTCGATATATAATGCATGTTCGATTTTCTGGCCGATGCGGTGCACCTCGGCCGGGTCGTTCCCGTCATAGTCGAAGGCGCGCTGGGCGATGATCCTACCGCCGTCCAGGTCGGCATTGACCCAATGGATGGTGATGCCGTACACTTTCACGCCGTAGGCCACGGCGTCCTCCACGGCGTGTGCCCCCTTGAAGGAAGGCAGCAGCGAGGGATGGATGTTGATGATCCTGCCTTCATAGGCTCCCAGAAGGGTCTCCCCCACGATGCGCATATAGCCGGCCAGGCATACCAGGTCCACTTTCTTCGCATCCAGGACCTTCACGATCTCCGCCTCGAAAGCGGACTTGGAAGGATAGTCCTTGGGCGAAAACACGAAGGTTTCGACACCGTAGCGGGCCGCCTTCTCGATAACGGCGGCACCCGGTTTGTCGCACACCATCACGGCCACGTCGGCCGGGATGGCACCCTCGGCGCAGGCGCGGGCGATGGCCTCGAAGTTCGTGCCGGTTCCGCTCGCGAATACGGCCAGTTGCTTTTTCATAACAGATGGATATTGACGCCGGGAACGTCCGTCACCTTGCCGATGACGGAGGCCTTTTCCCCGCAGGACTCCAGGATGGCGATGGCCTTTTCCGCCTCGGAGGCATCCAGGACGGCGACCATGCCGACACCCATGTTGAAAATGTTGAACATTTCGCGGTGCGGGACGCCGCCCCACTTCTCCAGCATCCGGAACACCGGGAGGATCTCCCAGGTCCCTTCCTGGATCTCGAGGCCCTGGCCCTCATGGAGGACACGCGGGATGTTCTCGTCAAAGCCGCCGCCGGTGATGTGGCAGATGCCGTGCACGTCGCACTGACGGATCACTTCCAGCATCTGTTTCACATAGATCTTCGTCGGGGTGAGGAGCACTTCGCCGAGTTTCCGGCCGCCGAATTCCGCGATGGGATCCTCATAGTTCAGCCCTGCATCGGCGACGATCTTCCGCACGAGGCTGAAGCCGTTGGAATGGACGCCGCTGGAGGCAACGCCTACCAGGACATCTCCGACCTTAACCTTCGAGCCATCAATGAGTTTCGATTTCTCAACGACACCGGTGGTATAACCCGCGATATCGTATTCGCCGTCGGCATACATGCCCGGCATCTCGGCCGTTTCGCCGCCCACGAGGGCGCAGCCCGCCTGGCGGCAGCCTTCCGCCACGCCGGCGACGATGGCTTCCACCTTGGCCGGGACATTGTGTCCGAGCGCGACATAGTCCAGGAAGATGAGGGGTTCGGCACCCTGCGCCAGGACATCGTTCACGCACATCGCCACGGCGTCGATGCCGATGGTGTCGTGCTTGTCCATCGCAAAGGCGATCTTGAGTTTGGTGCCCACCCCGTCGGTACCGCTCACCAGGACGGGTTCCTTCACGCCCAGGGCGGAGAGGTCGAACATCCCGCCGAAGGAGCCGATGTTGCCCATCGACCCGGTCCGCTGCGTGGAAGCGACATGCTGTTTGATCCTGCGGACCACTTCATACCCCGCTTCGAGGTTTACGCCCGCTTTTTCGTACGTCTTGGCCATAGTTATTCTTCGGTTTCGTGATCGTAAAGGAGGGTGGGATACTCGCCCGTGAAGCAGGCCTGGCAAGGGTCGGCGCAGCCGAAGGCCGAGGCGCGGGTGGAGTCGGGGCTCAGGTAACCCAGGGAGTCGGCGCCGATGGCCACACGGGCCTCTTCGAGCGTCCGGTGCGAGCACAGGAGTTCTTCAGGAGTGGAAGTATCCACGCCGTAATGGCAGGTGAAGCGCATCATCGGAGAGGCGATGCGCACATGCACTTCCCTGGCCCCGGCTTCGCGAAGCAGGCGGACGATCTTGAGACAGGTCGTACCGCGGACGATGGAGTCGTCCACCAGGACGATCCGCTTGTCCTTCACGATGCTGTACACCGGGGACAGTTTCATCTTCACGCCCAGTTCGCGCATCGACTGGACCGGCTCGATGAAGGTACGGCCCACATATTTGTGCTTGATCAGGCCCATCTCATAGGGGATGCCGCTTTCCTCGGCGAAGCCCATCGCGGCGCTGAGGCTGGACTCGGGCACACCCACGACGATGTCGGCCTCCACCGGATTCTCGCGGTACAGGCGCCGGCCCGCCTCCTTGCGGTAGGCGTGGACGTTGCAACCGTCGATGTCGCTGTCCGGACGCGCGAAATAGATGTATTCCATCCCGCACATCCGATGGCTGCAGTACTTGGAGAAGAGCGTGCTGCGGATGCCGTGATGGTCCAGGGAGATGATCTCGCCCGGACGCACGTCCCGGATGAATTCCGCGCCCATGATGCCGAAGGCGCAGGACTCGCTGCTCACCACGTATCCTTCCCCGAGGCGCCCGATGCACAGAGGCTTGATGCCGTACTTGTCCCGGGCCGCATAGATCCGGTTCTTGGTCATGATGACGAAGGTGAAGCCGCCTTCCATCATGTTCAGCGCCTTCACGATGTTCAGGATACGGTCCTCGTTCGCGCTCTTCTTGATCAGGTGCGCGAGGAGTTCCGCGTCGGCGTCGGTCTGGAAGATGGTGCCCCGTTTCTCCAGATAGGCGGCGATCTGCCTGGAATTCACGATGTTGCCGTCGCTCGCCACGGCGAAGTTGCCGGAATGGTGACGGAAAAAGAAGGGGCCGACGTTGTCCAGGCCACCGCGGGAAGCATTCGCGTACTTCACGCAGCCGATGCCCAGACGGCCCTTCAGTCTGCTCACCTGGCCGTTGTTGAAAACCTCGTTCAGCAGGCCCAGCCCCCGGTAGCGGTGGGATTCTCCCAGTTCGTCGAAGGTGGCGATGCCGCCGCCTTCCTGGCCGCGGTGCTGGAGGTTATGCAGTCCGTAATACAGGAAAGTGGAGGCGTCCGGAACGCCATATACAGCAAGTACACCCATATCAGTCTTCTATTCCCAAAGCGGTTTTCAATCTTTCGAGCACCTTGCCGTAGTTGGCGGTCACCTCGCCGAGGTCCAGGCGGAAACGGTCCTTGTCCAGGCGCTCCCCCGTCTCCTCGTCCCACATCCGGCAGGTATCGGGGCTGAGTTCATCGGAAATGATGATGGCACCGGTGTCGGCCGCCCGGCCGAACTCGAACTTGGCGTCCACCAGTTCGATGCCCGCCTTGTGCAGGAGTTCGGTGAGGAGTTGCCCGGAACGGCGGACGATGTCGTACATCTCGTCCAGTTCCGCGTAGGTCGCCAGATGCAGCGCCACGGCCTGGTCGCGGTTGATGAGCGGGTCGCCCAACTCGTCGTTGTTGTAGCACAGGTCCAGGATGGTGTTTTCCGGCTTGTAGCCGTCCTCGACCCCCAGTTTCGTGGCGAGACCGCCGGCGATCCGGTTGTGGAAAACGACCTCCAGCGGGATGATCTCGATCATCCGGCACAGTTGTTCGCGCTCGTCCGGAAGGGTCCGCAGGAAATGGGTGTCCACCCCGTTTTCGTTGAGATACCCCAGGAGGAGGGCGGAAATCTGGCTTGTCAGTACACCTTTGCCGTTGAACCGGGCACGTTTGACGCCGTGGAAGGCCGTCGTCACGTCCTTGTAACGGAAAATGACCTGGCAAGGGTCGTCGGTGGAGAAGACCTGCTTCTCGTTGCCGTTGAAGATGAGTTTATCCTTGACCATTTATCGTAGTTTTCTGAAGTAATTGACTGCGTTTTCGAAGATGGGCTGGCGGCGGTTGCCGCTGATGTTCTTGAACAGGTTGTCCTCGTAGCGCTCGCTGTGGCCCATCTTGCCCAGGATATGGCCGTCGGGGCTCACGACGCCCTCGATGTCATAGTGGGAACCGTTGGGATTGTCAACATAGCGGAAGGCCACCTGCCCCTTCGCGAAGAGTTCGCGGGCCAGTCCGGGCTCCACGACGAACTTGCCTTCGCCGTGGCTGAAAGCGATGCTGTGCCGGTCGCCCTTGGCGAAACCGGCCAGCCAGGGCGAGTTCACGGTGGCGACCTCAGTCGTAGCCATCAGCGAGACGTGGCGGTTGATGTCGTTGCGGAAGAGCGTGGGTGAATCCGGCGTCACGCAGCCGAGTTTCCCGTACGGGAGCAGGCCGCTCTTCACCAGGGCCTGGAAGCCGTTGCAGATGCCCAGGATGAGGCCTCCGCGCTCCAGGAGGGCGGTAATGGCCGCTCCGACACGCGCGTTGTTGATGACATCGGCGATGAATTTGCCGCTGCCGTCCGGTTCGTCACCGGAGGAGAAACCGCCGCAGAAAGCGAGGATGTGGCTCTCGTCGATCCGCTTCGCGAGCGTGTCGATGGAAGAGAGCACGTCCGCCGGGGTGAGATTCCGGAACACGTACGGACGGACCTCGGCACCGGCCTTGCGGAAGGCCTTCGCCGTGTCATAATCGCAGTTGGATCCCGGGAACACCGGCAGACAGACGACGGGATGCTGCACGGGAGCGCCGGGCCAGACGAGATTCTTCGGATCGAAGCGGACGGGCTCCACGGCCGGGACGGGCTCGTCAAAGGCCGGGGCCACCCGCGGCGGATAGAGTTTGAAATAGCGGCCTTCATAGGCCTTTTCCAGGGTGTCCAGGGCCATTTCCACGCCATTGACCTTGATGCCGGAGGCCGTCACGATGCCGAGTTCGACGGCGGAGGGATGGGCCAGGACGGCCGTGGATTCCACCAAAGCGGAACCGTAGCCCAGGGAGAAAAGGTCACCGGCGGGAACCGTGACGTCCACGCCAAGGCCGTTACCCAGGGCCATCTTCACGAGTCCTTCGGCCACGCCGCCGTAGGAAAGCGACCAGGCGGAAACGATGCTGCCCGCGCCGATGGCTTTGTACAGGTAGTCGCAATTGCCCTTCAACTGCTCCGTATCGGGCATCCGGTTCGGAAGCGGGGTATGTTTCAGGAGGTAGATCCGGTTGCCGGCCTTCTTGAATTCCGGGGAGATGACGCGGCGCGCATCGACGGTCGTGATGCCGAAGGCAACCAGGGTCGGAGGGACATGGATATGTTCAAAGGTACCGCTCATCGAGTCCTTGCCGCCGATGGACGGCAGGCCGAACTCCTTCTGCATCCTGAGCGTACCGAGGAGGGCGGACAGCGGCTTGCCCCAGGTGTGGGGATCCTTGGTCATCCGCTCGAAGTATTCCTGGTAGGAGAAGCGCATCCCGCTGTAGTCGGCACCGGCACAGGCCACTTTCGTGCAGGCTTCCACGACTGCGTAGGCTGCGCTGTGGTAGGGGCTCCAGACGGCGAGGTCAGGATTGTAGCCGAAGGCCATGACGCTGGCCGTCTCGGTGTATTCGTCCATTGGAAGTTTCTGGACGGAGACCTGCGTTTCGGTCGCCTGCCGACTGCCGCCGTAAGGCATCAGGACGGTGGAACGGCCGACGGTGGAGTCGAACATCTCCACCAGTCCCTTCTGCGAGGCCACGTTCGGCGAAGCCATCACCGCGCACATCTGCTGTTCCAGGGTCTCCCCTTCCGGAACCCGGACGAACGGATCCCTGTCCTCGACCGGGAGGATGGCGGCCTTCGCATAGTGCTTCGCACCGGCGCTGTCGATGAATTCCCGCGTGAGGTCGCAGACCTTCACGTCGCCGTAGAACATCCGCATCCGGCCCGTATCCGTCACGTTGGCGACGTGCGTGACCTCGATGTTGTCCACGGCGCAGAGTTCCATCATCCGTGCCTTGTCGGCCGCTTCCACGACCACGGCCATCCGCTCCTGGGACTCGCTGATGGCGAGTTCCGTCGCGTTCAGGCCGGCGTATTTCGCCGGCACGCGGTCCAGCCAGATGTCCAGGCCGTCCGCCAGTTCGCCGATGGCGACACTCACGCCGCCGGCGCCGAAATCGTTCGATTTCTTGATGAGTCCCGTCACTTCCGGCCGGCGGAACAGACGCTGTAACTGTCTCTCTTCGGGAGCGTTACCCTTCTGGACCTCACTTCCGCAGGTTTCGAGGGAAGCCTCGGTGTGTTCCTTGGAGGAGCCCGTGGCACCGCCGATACCGTCGCGTCCGGTGCGTCCGCCCAGGAGGAGGATCACGTCGCCGGGAGCCGGGCTCTCGCGCCGCACGGCGGAAGCACGGACGGCGCCCACGACCGCGCCGATTTCCATGCGCTTGGCCGTATAGCCGTCGGAATAGATCTCCCGGACGTGCGTGGTGGCGAGGCCGATCTGGTTGCCGTAACTGGAGTAGCCGGCGGCGGCCTTCTTCGAGATCATCCGCTGCGGCAACTTGCCCGGGATGGTCTCGGCCACGGAGGCATTCACATTGCCGGCGCCCGTCACGCGCATGGCCTGGTACACGTAGGCCCGGCCGGACAGCGGGTCGCGGATGGCGCCGCCCAGGCAGGTGGCGGCACCGCCGAAGGGTTCGATCTCGGTCGGGTGGTTATGCGTTTCGTTCTTGAACTGGAGGAGCCATTTCTCGGGTTTTCCGTCCACGTCCACGGTCACGAAGATACTGCAGGCGTTGTTCTCCTCGCTCACTTCCATGTCGTCCAACTTGCCCTGCTTGCGGAGCCAGCGGGCGCCGATGGTCGCGAGTTCCATCAGGCAGCGCGGCTTGTCCCCGCGGCCGAGGTCTTCCCGCATCCGGTCGAAAAGGTCCAGGGAGGACTCCAGTTCGGCCTTCATGAAGGACTCGTCCACCGTGATCTCCTCCAGCACCGACGTGAAGGTGGTGTGGCGGCAGTGGTCGCTCCAATAGGTGTCCAGGATGCGCAGTTCCGTCTCGGAAGGGTTCCTTCCTTCACTCCGGAAGTACCGGACCACTTCGCCCAGGTCGTCTGCGTTCATCGCCAGCCCGTGCCCCTTGCAGAAGGCCTGGTAGGCTTCGGGGGCGAGGTCGATGAAGCCCGTGAGGTCCTCAAGCGGCTTCACGGAAGCCTTCTCTCCGAGGGCCAGGACGGACAGGTCCTTCTCGCGGCATTCCACCGGGTTGATGAAGTAGTGCCGGATCCGCGCGAGGGTCTCGTCCGAAACCGAGTCCTCGAACACCACCAGGCGGGAACTCTTGATCTCGATGTCCGCCTCCGGGTCGATCAGATGGACACAGTCCACGGCGGAGGAGGCCCGCTGGTCGAACTGGCCGGGAATGTATTCCACGGCGATGTATTTCTTTCCCTCGAGCGGAAGGTCGTCGGTGACGGTGTCCGTCACCACTTCCCCGAATACGCTGTAGCGGCTTTTCTCCAGCAGGTCGTCGGAGAAGCCGAACAGGTCGTACACGTTGATGAGCCGCAGGGAGCCCAGGCTCAGGGACAGGTTCTCGTTGAATTCGGCGAGGAGGCTCGCGGCCTCCACGCGGAACTGCTGCTTTTTCTCTACAAAGATGCGCCTGTTGTTCATAGTCAAAAAATCAGATGCCCACCGGCGCGGTGTGGCGGGGGTGGGCATTGTATTCAGATAACCGTAGCGAGCACCTTGTCGCTCTGCTGCTGGCGGAAATCCTCCAGTTTCTTCCGGAGGGCGGTATCCTGGAGGGCCAGGATGGCCACGGCGTAGAGAGCGGCATTCTTCGCCCCGTCGATGGCCATCGTCGCGACAGGGATGCCGGAAGGCATCTGGACGATGGACAGGAGGGAATCCAGACCGTTCAGGGCCTTGGACTTCACGGGGACGCCGATGACCGGGAGGGTGGTCAGGGCGGCGATCACGCCCGGCAGGTGCGCGGCCCCTCCGGCGCCGGCGATGATGATGTCGAACCCGTTGTCCCGGGCGGAGCGGACATAGTCGGCGAGCGGACCGGGGTTGCGGTGCGCGCTGAGGACTCTTTTCTCGTAGGGAATACCGAACTCTTCGAGCGTGCTGCAGGCCGGGGACATGACATCCCAGTCACTGGCACTGCCCATGATGATGGCTACCTTGCTCATAAGTGATGCTACTAACGGAGTGCAAATTTACGCGGAATATCCGATGCTCGCAAATCCTTCCCGCACTTTT
This sequence comes from Bacteroidales bacterium, assembly GCA_017530725.1. Classification (GTDB taxonomy): domain Bacteria; phylum Bacteroidota; class Bacteroidia; order Bacteroidales; family UBA932; genus Cryptobacteroides. The sequence continues at coordinate 3,367 of JAFXMA010000139.1, read as the reverse complement.
TTCGAAAAGTTTTTCAACAGGTATCCTGTTGATATTTTGTGCTAAAAAAATTTGCAGAATTGACCCGGAAAGCAGTAACTTTGCAGTCCGGAATGTTGAGTAAGTCCATCATATCCCAGACACTCGGCATCGGTGGGACCGATGAGGTCCTTATTTTTTATTGACGGGCAGCCCTGAGGGGTTGTCTTTTTTTTATATGCTGGCCATGGTAACGCTACCCGCTTTCGCCGACCTTCACGTACATTTCCGTGAGCCGGGACAGACCTGGAAGGAAACCATCCGCAGCGGCAGCCGGGCCGCCGCGCGGGGCGGATACACGCTGGTTTGCACGATGCCCAACCTGGATCCCGTGCCGGACAGTCCGGAGCATCTGGCCGTGGAGCAGGAAGCCATCGACCGGGATGCCCTGATCCGGGTGCTCCCCTACGGCTCGATCACAAAGGGGCGGCTCGGACTGGACCTGGTGGACTTCCATGCCCTCAAGGACAGGTGCGTGGCATTCTCCGATGACGGAAGCGGCGTCCAGCGCCGGGAGATGATGCGGGAAGCCATGCGCACCGCGGCGGCCGAGGACGTCATCATCGCCGCCCACTGCGAAGACAACACGCTCCTGCACGGAGGTTATATCCACGACGGCCGCTACTGCCGCGAACACGGGCACAAGGGAATCTGTTCCGAGAGTGAATGGGGCCAGATCGCCCGCGACCTGGAACTGGCCGCCGAAACCGGCTGCCGGTACCACGTCTGCCACATCTCCACGGCCGAAAGCGTGGACATCATCCGCCAGGCCAGGAAGAGCGGCGTCCGCGTCACCTGCGAAACCGGCCCCCACTACCTCACCCTCTGCGAGGACGACCTGCGGGAAGAAGGCCGTTTCAAGATGAACCCGCCGCTGCGGAGCGCCGACGACCGCGAGGCCCTCATCGAAGGGCTGGCCGACGGCACCATCGACGTGGTCGCCACGGACCATGCGCCGCACTCGGCAGAGGAGAAGTCCCGGGGCCTGGCAGGCAGCGCGATGGGCATCGTGGGCCTGGAAACCGCTTTCCCGGTGCTCTACACCAAGTTGGTGAAGACCGGCCGCATCAGCCTGGAACGCCTCGTCGAAGCCATGGCCATCGCCCCTCGCCGCATCTTCCGCCTCCCGGAAGCGCCGGACGACCGGATCGAGGTGGACCTGGACACGCCCTTCGTCATCCGCAGCGAAGACTTCGCTTCCATGGGCCGGGCCACGCCTTTCGAAGGCTGGGAAGTCTATGGAAGGATTTGCAGGACTATCTATCAAGGAAAGACAGTATATAACGACTTGACAAAATGATCAGACCCGAAAAGAAACTGGTGCTGGAAACCGGACAGGAGTTCTACGGAACCGGGTTCGGCGCAGACTGCCGCAAAGTCTGCGAAATCGTCTTCAACACCTCGGTCGTAGGATACCAGGAGATCATCTCCGACCCCTCCTACGCCGGGCAGATCGTCGTGATGACCTATCCCCTCATCGGGAACTACGGCATCACGGACGAGGATTTCGAATCCCATAACACCGACATCGGCGGCCTGGTGGTGCGGGAATGCTGCGACACCCCGAGCAACTTCCGGTACACCAAGACCCTCGAAGAGGAACTCGAGGAACACGGGATCCCCTGCCTGAGCGGGGTGGATACCCGGATGCTCACCAAGATCATCCGCGACACCGGCCGGCCGCTGGCCGCCATCGTGGAAGCGGAGATGCCCAAGGACGAGGCCCTGGCGCTCATCGCCGCCACGCCGCGTCTCAAGGACCTCCTCCGCCGCGTAGGCTGCCGCAAGCGCTGGGTCACCCGCACGTCCAACCACCTGTACCATGTCGTGGCGGTGGACTGCGGCATCAAGCACAGCATCCTCGCCCGGCTGAGAGAGCGCGGCTGCAACGTGACCATCGTCCCGTTCAGCACCCCCGCGAAGGATATCCTCGCCTTCAACCCGGACGGCGTCCTGCTCTCCAACGGACCGGTTTCGGCCCTGGAAGCGCCCGGGATCCTCGGGCTCATCGACGAACTGAAGGGTCGCGTCCCGGTGTTCGGCATCGGGCTCGGAATGGAGGCCATCGGCCTTTCCTACGGCGCGCAACTCGTGCCGATGGGCTGCGGCAAGCACGGCGACTATCCGGTCCGTGACCTCTCCACCGGCCGCATCGACATCGCCGTCCTGAACCAGACCTACCGGTTCGACACCGTGGACGGCACCGGCCTCACGCCCACGCACGTCCTGGTTCCCGAAGGATACGTGCTGGGATTCGAGAACCGGGAAGACAAGGTCTTCGGGGTCCAGTTCCACCTGGAATCGGCCCCCGGCCCGCAGGATTATGTCTGCCTTTTCGACAGGTTCATTCAAATGATGGAGGAAACGAAACATGCCTAGGAGAACGGATATCAGGAAAGTGATGGTCATCGGCTCCGGTCCGATCGTGATCGGCCAGGCCGCGGAATTCGACTACGCCGGCACCCAGGCGTGCCTTGCCCTCAAGGAAGAGGGCTACCAGGTCATCCTCGTGAACTCCAATCCGGCCACGATCATGACCGACACCCATATCGCCGACAAGGTGTACATGGAACCGCTCACCCTCGAATATGTCGCGAAGATCATCCGCTACGAGCGTCCCGACGCCCTGGTGCCGGGCCTCGGCGGCCAGACCGGCCTGAACCTCGCCGTCCAACTCGCCAAGAAGGGAGTCCTGGAGGAATGCGGCGTGGAGATTCTCGGGACCTCGTTCCACGGTATCGAGAAGGCCGAGGACCGCGAACTCTTCAAGGAACTCTGCCTGTCCATCGACGAGCCGGTCATCCCCTCCGAGATCACCTACAGCGTGGAGGAAGGCGTCGCGGCGGCCGGACGCATCGGTTATCCGGTCATCCTGCGGCCCGCCTTCACCCTGGGCGGCACGGGCGGCGGCTTTGCCGACAACGAGGAGGAACTCCGTGACCTGATGCGCAACGCCCTCGCCCTCTCCCCCGTCGGCGAAGTGCTGGTCGAAAAGAGCATCAAGGGCTACAAGGAGATCGAGTTCGAGGTGATGCGGGACCACAACGACACCGCCATCGCCATCTGCTCGATGGAGAACATCGACCCCGTGGGCATCCACACCGGAGACTCCATGGTCGTTGCTCCCGCCCAGACCCTTACGGACAAGGAATACCAGATGCTCCGGGACAGCGCCCTCAAACTCATCCGCGCCCTGGACATCGAGGGAGGCTGCAACGTCCAGTTCGCCCTGGACCCGCTGTCGTTCAAGTATTACATCATCGAGGTCAATCCGCGCGTGTCGCGTTCGTCGGCCCTGGCCTCCAAGGCGAGCGGCTTCCCGATCGCCCGCGTCACGGCCAAGATCGCC
>JAFXMA010000138.1 GCA_017530725.1 Bacteroidales bacterium | reverse complement strand
TGTGGGCGGTGCCGCGCTGACGGACGATGATGTTGCCGGCTTTCACGACTTCCTCACCGAACTTCTTGATGCCGAGTCGCTTGGAATGGGACTCACGACCGTTCTTGGAACTGGACTGACCTTTCTTGTGTGCCATAATTGATTCCTCCTGAATTAAGCGATAGCGTCAATGTGGATCTTGGTCAGCTTCTGGCGGTGGCCATTCAGCGTCTGGAATCCCTTGCGACGGATCTTCTTGAATACGAGCACTTTCTTCGCCTTGGCGTCGTCATCGACGACGGTAGCCTTGACGACAGCGCCATCCACATACGGAGTACCGACCTTGACGGCGCCGGCCTCGTCGATGAGGAGCACCTTGTCGAACTCGACAGACTCACCGTTGTGAGCCGGGAGACGGTTCACAAAGATGTCCATTCCAGCCTCTACCTTGAACTGCTGGCTTGCAATGTCAACGATTGCGTACATTTTACTAAAAACTTTGTTAGAGTTTCGGACCGTAAGCGGGCGGGCACCGTGCCTGCCACTTCTGGGGCTCATCGGCCATTTCACTTTTTGGGACCGCAAAGATACGGAAATTTCCGTCAATTGCAAAACTTTTTGGCCCTTTCATTTTTTTTCGCGAATTTTGTTTTACCGAATACACCAAAACACATCGATATGGATAAGTACAACTGGACCTTCACCTCGGTCGGCGGGACCGTCCGGGTGAAAATCACCTCCGGGGCGGACATCGCCCACCTGGGCGAACTGGACCGCAAACTGTGGACCGTCCTCAGTTGCCCGGCGAAAAACCTGGAATTCGACCAGAAAACCCTCGAACTCATCGACGCGGACCACGACGGGAACATCCGCGTGGACGAGGTCATCGCCACGGCCCAGTGGCTCACCGGCATCCTGAAGGATTCGGACCTGCTCCTCACCCGCGGCACCGAGATCCCCTTCTCCGCCTTCAACGAGGAGAATCCGGAAGGGGCGAAACTCCTCGCCTCCGCGAAGCAGATCCTCGCAAACCTCAAACTGGAAAAGGACAGCATCGCCCTCGAGGACACGGCGGACATGACGAAGATCTTCGCCGACACGAAGTTCAACGGCGACGGCGTCATCACGCCCGCCAGCGCGGATGACGAGAAACTCGCCGCCCTGGTGACTACGATCACCGAGAAGATCGGCAAGGCCGCGGACCGCAGCGGGGCCGACGGCGTCACCGCCGACCATATCGAGGCCTTCTACACCGCCCTCGCGGATTACGCCGCCTGGCAGGCCGCTGGCACGAAGGAAGTCTTCCCGTTCGGGGACAAGACCGCCGACGCCCTCGCCGCCGTCGAGGCCCTGAAGGACAAGGTCGCGGACTATTTCATGCGCTGCAAACTCATCGGATTCGACGCTGCGACGGCCCCGGCCGTGGACGTCTCCGTGGAAAAGATCGGCGCCATCGAGGGCAACCTGGCCCTGGCCGGGTCCGCCATCGGCGAAGAGCCCCTGGCCAAGCCTGCCGCCGACGGCATCCTCCCGCTGAACGCCGTGAACCCCGCCTGGAAGGGCGCCGTGGAGGCGATGCGCGCCCTCGTGCTGGACGCCGACAAGAAGACCCTCACCGAGGCCGAATGGGCCGAAATCTGCGGCAAGTTCGCTCCCTACACCGCCTGGATGGGCGAGAAGAAGGGGGTCGAAGTCGAGTCCCTGGGCATCGACGAGGTCAAGGCCCTGCTGAAGGCCGGCCAGAAGGAGGCGCTCCTGAAACTGGTCGAGGCCGACAAGGCCCTCGAAGAAGAGGCCCTCTCCATCGAGGCCGTGGACAAACTCCTCCGCCTGTTCCACAACTTCTACGACTACCTGAACAACTACGTCGTGTTCGCGGACTTCTACGATCCCGACCGGAAGGCCATCTTCCAGGCCGGCCGCCTGTACATCGACCAGCGTTCCACCGACCTCTGCGTCCGCGTGGACGGTCCGCACCCGGAGATTTCCTCCCTCAGCGGCATGTACATCCTCTACTGCGCCTGCAAGAGCGAGAAGATGGGCAAGACCATGAACATCGCCGCCGTCCTCACCGACGGTGACGTGGACGGTCTCCGCCCGGGCAAGAACGCCGTGTTCTACGACCGGGCCGGCAACGACTGGAGCGCCGTCGTCACGAGCATCGTGGAGAACCCGCTCAGCATCCGCCAGGCTTTCTGGGCACCGTACAAGAAGGCGGGCCGCTGGATCAATGACAAGGTGAACAAGTTCGCCGCCGACAAGGCCGCCAAGGGCGAAGGCACGCTCTCCAACATTACGGAAAGCGCCACGAACAAGCCCACCGAAGGGGTGAACGCCGCCCAGAAGGCCGCTCCGTTCGACGTGGGCAAGATCGCCGTCATCACCATTGCGGTCTCGGCCGTCGTCGGTGTCTTCACCGCCATTTTCGCCGTGCTCAAGGGCCTGACCTGGTGGCAGTGGATCGTCCTCATCGCCGCTTTGATGCTCATCATCTCCCTGCCGTCGGTGTTCATCGCCTGGCGGAAACTCCGCCGGCGCGACCTCGGTCCCGTCCTCAATGCGAACGGATGGGCCATCAACGCGGCCTCCTATGTCCGTGGCAAGTTCGCCAAGGGCATGACCGAGGTGGCCAAGTTCCCGAAACTCACCGCCGTGGATCCCGCCGCCCGCCGCAAGGCTGCCTGGCGCAAGTTCTTCTGCTGGCTGCTGGCCCTGCTCGTGGCCGCCTTCTGCTTCCTCTTCTTCACCGACCGCCTCGCCAAGTACGGCCTGCCGTTCCACAAGCCGAAGCCCGTCGAGGAAGAGTGCGTCGAAGAATGCTGCGAAGCCCCGGCCGAAGAGGCTACGCTCGAGGAAGTTGTCGAGGCAGCCGCCGAAGCAGCCCCCGAGGCGGAATAGCGCGTCCGGCCATCTGCCTGCAAGTCAGGCGATCAACCAAAAATCCCTGGTGAAATTTTCACCAGGGATTTTCTTGTAAAGCGCTGTTTGCCAGAGACTTGTCAGACGACATCAAAGGTTGCCGAGCAGGCTGGTGATCGCCTTGACCGTGGCGTTGACGGCGGCGTCGTTCTTCTGGATCTGCTGCGAACCGTTGGCATAGGCCTTGGTCGCAGCATCGCTGAAGGCGGAGGTGTCCAGATTGTTGAGCGCCTTCAGGCCGGTCAGCACCTTGGCCACGTTGCCGTTGTTCACCAGGTTGTTGGAGCCGGTGATGAGGGCGGAGGCGAAATCGTCGGTGAAGGCCTGGGTGGCGTTCGCGAGGGTGCCGGCGCCGGTGAGGATCTTGCCGATGTTGATGATGTTCGTCAGGTTGGACAGGTCGATGCCCCCGGCGGACTTGAGGACATTGTAGATGGCAGAGATGGCGGTACCGGTATTCGTGCCGGCAGCGGTGGCGTTGGAGGCAACATTCTTGATGATGCTGCAGGAGGAGAGGAGGAGCAGGGACGCGACGCCTGCCAGGATTCGTTTCATGAGTTTCATGGTATCAAGTAGGATTGGTTACAGTCTTTCTCTTCGCGAATATACGATTTTTTCCTATATTTGTCATCGCTGAACAAAAAAACAGACCCCATGTCACTCGAACAGCAAATCCAGGAAGCCATCAAGGAAGCGATGAAAGCGAAGGATGCGGTGGCCCTGAGCGCGACCCGCGCCATCAAAGGCGAAATCCTGCTTTTCAAGACCGCCGAGGGCGGTGTGAAGGACGTCACCGACGGCGACATCCTCAAGATGATCCAGAAACTCGTGAAGCAGCGCAAGGAAGCCGCCGAGCAGTTCATCGCCGGCGGCCGCCAGGACCTCGCCGACAACGAACTCGCCGAGGCCGCGGTGCTGGAGAAATACCTTCCCAAGCAACTCTCCCCCGAGGAGGTCAAGGAAAAGATCCGGGAAATCATCGCCCAGGTGGGCGCCACTTCCATCAAGGACATGGGCCGGGTGATGGGCGTCGCGAACAAGGCCCTCGCGGGCCTATCCGACGGCCGCACCATCTCCGGCATCGTCAAGGAGTTGCTGGGCTAGTCCCCCGCCCTACTTGCCTTTCAGCCTTCCGCTCTTGAGGAGGGCTTCATTGATGATCCATTGCAACTGACCGTTGGTGCTGCGGAACTCGTCCGCAGCCCAACGCTCAATCGCTTCCATCGTCGCAGGGTCCACCCGGAGGACGAAACTCTTCACGGGCTCTTTCTCCTTGGCCATCTTAATACAGGCTTCCGGAATTCACCACCGGCTGCGCCGGCTCGTCGCCGCAAAGGACAACCAGCAGGTTGCTCACCATCGCGGCCTTGCGTTCCTCATCCAGGTCCACGACACCCTCCGCCTTGAGTTTGTCCAGGGCCATCTTGACCATGGACACGGCACCATCGACAATCTTTTCGCGGGCGGCGATGATGGCGTCGGCCTGCTGGCGGCGCAGCATCACGGCCGCGATTTCGGGCGCATAGGCCAGGTAATTGATGCGGGCCTCGGTCACGTGGAGGCCGGCCATCGCCAGACGCTCGTTCAGCGTGGTGACCAGTTTCTCATTGATTTCGTCGGCATTGCTCCGGAGGGTGAGTTCATCGGGCGTGTCCGGATTGTCGTAGGCGTAGCAGCCCGCGACCTGACGCAGGGCCGCGTCACTCTGCACGCGGACGAAGTTCTCGAAGGCCTGGGACAGGTACCGGGCACTCGTGCTCTTGCCGACATTGCCGACCGGCGCCAGGGACTGGCTGTCGATCTCGAAGAGGGCCTTGTAGGTGTCCTCGAGTTTCCACACCAGGACCATGCCGATGAGGACGGGGTTGCCCACCTTGTCATTGACCTTGATCGGTTCGGGATTCAGGTTGCGGGCGCGGAGGCTCACTTTCTTCTTGCTCAGGAAGGGATTCACCCAGTAGAAACCGTCTTTGGTGAACGTTCCCCGGTACTTGCCGAAGAACACGAGCGCCATGGCCTCGTTCGGTTCCAGTTTCATGAAGCCGCTTGCGCAGATGGCCATGCACAGCATGAGCAGGGCGCCGAAGACACCGAAAATACCGACACTCTCCGACTTGACAAAGCAGAAAATGGCTGCCGCAATCAGCGCAATCACCAGAATCAGGGCCAGAAAGCCGTTCAGTACGAAGCCCTTGTAGGCCGTTTCCTTGTTGTTTTCCATGACAATCAGGTTTTATAGTTCTACAATAATATCATTTTGATATCACAAAGATACAACAAAAAACCGGTTCTCCAAGAGAAACCGGCTTTTTTTCTCAAGATTCCGGGCGTATCGGCTATTCGTACGCGAAACGGATGTCCACGGGAATGTTCGCCTTTTCCAGCACCCGTCGGTCGGACTGGCTCTCCAGGCCATCGACGCCGTATTTGGCGACACAGGCACGGGCCGCGTCGATGTCACCGTGGGCCTGGATGCGGAGGATCTCGGCGCCGAGCGTTTCCAGGGCCGTCCAGGTCTTTTCGTAGTCGATGCTGTACCGGCCGGAAGGGTTCCAGATGATCGCCTTGTTCTGCAGCAGGTAATTATAGACGAGGATGTTGGCGATGCCGGTGGGATCCGCCGCGCCGAAACGGGTGGAACGGATCGTATTGGCGACGAAGGTAGCCAGCACGTCCTCCTTCTGGAAGATGGCGGAGATGTGGTACGCTTCGGCCTCCTGCGCGCAGAGGTACGCGCCTAGCACGTTGGACTTCGCCTTTTCCATCACCAAGGCCTCGTTTCCAAGGGCCTCGGCCACCGTGCCCTTTCCATTGACCGTCTCCTTCACGCCCAAGCCCTTCGCGACCTCGCGGAAAACGATAGTCCAGTAGAAAGCGCTGGCATCCACGTGGGGCTGTTCCGCATCCTCCAGCAGGGACCGGCCCACCGGATAGACGGTGCGGTTGAACTTCTCGCGGATGATGTTGTCGAAGATGATGGTACGGGTTCCCAGTTCCTGCTGGATCCGGGCGTCGTACGGGAAGTTAATGCCGATGACCTTGAACCCGGCATTGGTGTAGCCGCTGCAGTAGAGGACGTTGCAGGAGAAGATGTCGGACTCGGCGCCAGGGACGAAATCGTGGTCGGCCGGGTCGCCGGGGAGCATCTGCTGGAATTCCGGCATCCGGGCGGACAGGGCATTGAGTTCCTCGGTGCGCTTGAGGTTCTTCAGGAGGACATAGGCCCCGTAGGAGGCCTTCGTGCCGTACAGGGCGTCATCGACGGCTTCGATCGGACCGATCACGAGGTCCATCTTGCTGTCGGTCATATCGAGCCAGGCCTTGTAACTGTCGAAATAATCGTCCGTCTTGAGGCCCTCGATCATCTCGAGGAGATAGTTCCGGACACTTTCCTTGATGGTGACGTCGGCGGCCCGGTGGAGATACCCTTCGATCTTCGCGATGGATTCGGCGTAGGCGTCGTGGTACCAGACGGTCTTGAGACCGTTCCCGTCACGGACGATCAGGGTGTAGGGGCTGTGCTTGGCCGGATCGGCAAAAGCGTCGTATTCCGCGGCGGTCATGTCGGCCGGATAGAAGCAGGCGCCGGCGGGCTTGTCGCCATACCCTTTCAAGAAGGGTTTTCCATCGATGCGGTCCCAGGGGCCGTAGTTGATGCCGGCGTACAGTTTCTCCGCCGGATCCGTGAGCGAGCCGAGGAAAGACTCCCCATCCCCGAAATACTGCCGCCAGTAGATCTTGTCCACCTCGTCGGCGGCCTGGCGGTACAGTCTCAGTACCTCTTTTCCATTGTCTGTGATGCCGGTCAGGTCCGGCGCGGGAATCGTCACCAGGGCGTAGTTCTCCACGAGGCGGTCCACATGGATCTCATCCCGGTCCGTACAGGAGACGGCCAGGGCGAGAACGGCGAAGGACAGGATGATATTCTTTTTCATACTAGAATCCAACTTAATCGGTTACACAATATGCAGCGCGCGGGCGGCGATCAGCGCCAGATAACCGAGCACGATGCTCAGGACGCCCACGATGACACCCATCCGGGCCATGTCCTTCTGCTGGACCAGGTTGGTCGCATAGGCCAGGGCGTTCGGCGGCGTGGAGATGGGCAGGATCATCGCACTGCTGGAAGCGATGGCGACGCCGATGAGGACGGTGGTGGGACCGCCGATGGCCGTGAGTTTGTCGCCCATCGCCGTACAGACCACCACCAGGATGGGCATGAGCAGCGCCGCGGTAGCGGAGTGGGAGATCAGGTTGGAAAGCACGTAGCAGATCAGGCCAGACAGGATCATGATCAGCACCGGCGAGAAATCGCCGAAAGGAATGGCGCGGATCACAAGGGCGGCCAGGCCGGAGCCGTTCATCGCATAGCCCAGCGCGAAACCGCCGGCGACCATCCAGATGACCGACCAGTTGATTTCCTCCAGGTCGTACTTCGTGATGATCCCGGCCATCGCGAAGACCGCGAAGGGAATCAGCGCCACCGTATAGGTATTGATACCTGTGAGGGTATCCATCATCCACAGGAGGATGGTGACGACCAGCGTCACGATGACCAGCGTGGTGCGCCGGCCACGCTTCATTTCCCCGTCAATCTGGAGTTCGATGGTCTTCTGGGAGAACGGGAACACCTTCTTGAGGATCATCCAGGCAATCAGGATCAGGACGATCACGAGCGGCACCATGAACAGCATCCATTGGCCGAAGCCGATGCCGAGGTTCAGGCCTTCCGGATCATTCAGGTACTTGAGCGCGATGGTGTTGGGCGGCGTGCCGATGGGCGTTCCCATACCGCCGAGGTTCGCGGCGACAGGGATGCTGAGGGCCATCGCGATCCGTCCCTTGCCGGCCTCCGGAAGTTGCTTGAACACCGGGGTAAGGAATGTGAGCATCATCGCCGTGGTGGCCGTGTTGCTGATGAACATGGAGAAGAGGGCCGTCACCAGCATGAAGCCCAGCAGGATGTTCTCGCTCTTCTTACCGAAAGGGGTGAGCAGCACCCGGGCCAGGTGGACGTCCAGACCGGCCTTGGTCGTGGCGATGGCCAGGACGAAACCGCCGATGAAGAGCATCACCACCGGGTCGGCGAAACTGGCCATCACCTGCTTGTAACTGAGCAGTTGGCCCGCCGTCTCGGGATTGCAGAGCCATTTGACCCCGGAATCGGAGGTGAACAGGAGCAGCAGGACGATGATCGAGACCGAGGTGGACCAGGCGGGCACCAGTTCCATCACCCACATCAGGGTAGCATAGACGAAAATGGCGATGATCCGCTGCTGGACCTGGGTGAGGCCATCCAGTCCGAACGACTCCGTGGGCAGGAACCAGAGGACGAGAAAAACGATGGCGATGAACAGAAATCCGATGGATTTCTTCTTCAGTTTGAGCGGATTGAATCTCTTCTTGTGGCGCAACCGGTGCATCTCCTCAACCAGATTGAATCCGACGAAATTCTTGAACATAGCGTTAAGTATAAAGTGAAGCCTTGTCCGATGGCTGCAAGGTCCTGCAAAATTACGAAAAAAAGACAAGGTTGGCAAGACGGACGCCCACTCGTCAAAAAGCATTATCTTTGTCCCGGATTACTCTGATTTCGATGCGTGACTTTGCGGCCATAGATTTCGAGACGGCCAATGAATACCCCTGCAGCGTCTGCAGCGTCGGGGTCGTCATTGTCCGGGACGGGGAGATCGTGGACCGGTTCTACAGCCTGATCCACCCCGAGCCGGATTACTACCAGTGGTTCTGCCGCCGGGTGCACGGACTTGGCCCGGAGGACACGGACGACGCCCCCGTCTTCCCCGCCGTCTGGGAAAAGATCGCCCCGCTGGTGGACGGACTTCCCCTCGTGGCGCACAACGCGCACTTTGACGAGGGATGCCTGAAGGCGGTCTTCCGCGTTTACCGGATGGACTACCCGGATTATCCGTTCCGGGACACCCTGGCGGCGTCACGCCGCGCATTCGGCCACGCGCTCCCGAACCACCAACTCCAAACCGTCGCCGCCGCCTGCGGCTACGAACTCACCCGCCACCACCACGCCCTCGCCGACGCGGAAGCCTGCGCGGCGATCGCGCTGCGGCTGCTGTAAGAGAACAATCACCCGATTTTTTCGTATATTGCAGCGTTAATACTGCATAATCATGAACAAAAGAACTGTTACCGCGGCGGTTTCGCTGCTGATCGCCCTGACGGCATCTGCCCAGCAGTCGAACGTAAACCTCAGTTATAACCCGCAGAAAGACACCGAGGGGCTGATTCCCTTCAGCGCGAATCTGAATTCGCCGCAGGTGAATGACGACCATACCGTCGTTTTCCGGCTCAGAGCCCCGAAAGCGGAGTCCGTCGCCCTCTCGGGCGCGATGACCACCGTCATGGGAGTCCGGGGGAACATCCCTTTCACCAAAGGGGAAGACGGCATCTGGACCCTCACCATCGGCCCGCTCCCGGTCGATATGTACCAGTACAATCTCGTAGTCGATGGAGTCAGCATGGCTGATCCCAACAATACCTATGCTGCCTTTACGGCCATGCCGCCTTACAGCGAACTCATCGTCCACGGCGACGGACCGTCCTGGTGGGACGCGAAGGATGTGCCTCACGGAGCCGTCACCCGTCATATTTACTACAGCCCTGTTACCCAAGGGCAGCGTGAGATCTATGTCTATACCCCTCCTCAGTATGACCCCAGGAAGGAATACCCCGTCCTTTACCTCATGGGCGGAAGCGGCGAACTCCCGTCAAACTGGATGTATGACGGACGCGTGAACTTCATCATGGACAATCTGCTCGCGGAAGGGAAAGCCGAGCCCATGCTGATCGCCCTGGTGAACAACCAGGTCGTCCATCGCAATCATCCCAGGCACGCCGATCTCACGTTCGATATCATGGAACGTGAGTATCGGGAGGCCGTCATCCCCTTCATCGACAGTCACTACAAGACCATCGCCAATCCCCATGGCCGTGCCATCTCCGGTCTCTCGATGGGTGGCCGCCACACGATCTTCGTCGGTCTGAAGTCCCTGGACCTCTTCGCAAACTTCGGTATCCTCAGCGCAGGCGACAACACGCCCGAGCAGACTCTGGGTGAATTCCTCAATGACCCGAAAGCCAATGACAAGGTGGATTACCTGTTCATCGGACAGGGAGGCGCGGAAGAGAAGGGCATGTTCAACATGCGTGTCAAGGGCTTCCGGGATGCGCTCGACAGGCACGGAATCGACTACGAGTACTTCTGCATCGGTGAAACCGGTCACGACTGGTCCACCTGGAGGCACCTCCTCTACTACGGATTCCTCCCGAAACTCTGGAAGAAATAGACCGGCGAGCCATTCATTCACCGGCGCGTACGTCCTTGTCCACCGTGAACGTTCCCGTGAGGCGGATGTCGGCTGAACTGGCGCCGATACGCACCTCGAAGTCCCCCGCTTCCACCGTCCACTCCATCTTCTTGTCCAGGAGGCGGAGTGCATTTTCGTCGAGCGTGAAGTGTACGCGTTTCTTTTCTCCCGGTTCCAGGGGAACCCGTTGGAAGCCACGCAGCACGGAATCATAGGTCACCACGGAACTGTATTGGTCGCGGATGTACAACTGGACCACCTCGGTTCCAGCGCGGTCGCCCGTGTTGGTCAGGTCGAAGAAGACATCGGCCCGGGCATCGCCCGTCTTCCGGATTTCCAGGTCCGAATAGGTGAACTCGGTGTAACTCAGTCCGTGGCCGAAAGGATACAGCGGGCCGATGACCCGGGTCACGCCCCAGCCGTTGGGGTCACCGATCCGGCCCTGGCCGCCTTCCGAGCCCTTCTTGAAGGGGAAGTTCGTCTCGATCTGGCCGACAGCCTTGGGGAACGTCACCGTGAGTTTGCCGCTCGGATTGTTGTCCCCGAAGAGGGTTTCAGCCAGGACGGTGCCGCCCAGACAACTCGGGAACCACATTTCCAGGATGGCGGGCAGACAGGCGTTCTCCCAGTTCACCGTGAGCGGCTGGCCGTTCACAAGCACCAGGACGACAGGCTTGCCGGTCTTGTACAGGGCCTCCAGCAGGTCGTGCTGGCGGCCAGGCAGGTTCAGGGATGAGCGGGACCGGCTCTCGCCGGTCGTGTACTCGTCCTCCCCCATCACGGCAATGACCACGTCCGCATCGGCCGCCTTGGCGACTGCCTTCCGGATGCCCTCCTCCTCTTCCGCAGTCAGGGGCTCGGGAATGATCTCACTGAGCGGGAAACGCGCATCTTTTACCTGGCAGCCCTTCTCGTAATCGACGGTGACGCCGGAACCCGCGAGATAGTCCCTCAGGCCGCGGAGCATCGACACGGCGGGAAGGCCGTTGGGGCCGTAGCGGCTCGCCATGTAATTGTCCTCGTCGGCCAGCGGGCCCGTGACCAGGATCCGGGACAGGGCCTTCCTGTCCAACGGCAGGAAATGGTCCGCGTTCTTGAGGAGCACGACGGCCTCCCGGCCCATCCGCATCACGAAATCCCGGTGCTTCTCGAAACCGGCCTCGGCATCGGCCTCCGGCCCGTTCCCCGGGAAGGGATTGTCGAACAGGCCCTGGCGGAACTTGACCCGCAGCACCTCCCGCACCCGCTGGTTGACCGTCTCTTCCGACAGTTTGCCTTCGGCCAGGAGGCGACGGAGCGCATCGACGAAGATGGAGGGCTGCGAGAAGTTCGTCCGGACGTTGAGGCCGGCCTCCAGCACCTGCCGGACCGCGTCGTCGTAGGTGGCGGCCGTCTGGTGCTTGCTGTGGACGAATTCCACCGCGTCACTGTCACTGACCACATACCCGTCGAAGCCGTAGGTGTCGCGGAGCAGTTCCGTCAGGAAGTAATGCGAGGCAATCACGGGCTCGCCGTTCCAGTCGTTGTAACTGGCCATCACCTCCATCGGATGCGCTTCTTCCACCACCCGGCGGAATGTGTACAGATACAGTTCGTGGAGTTCGCGGGGGGTGATGTGCGGATCCGTCCGGGCGTCCGCATCGCGGCCGCCCTTCGGCACGCCATAGGCGACATAGTGCTTGAGGCAAGAGGCTACGCCCTGTTCCTGGATGCCCGCCGCCATCTGGATGCCGAGTTCGGCGACGACGAAAGGCTCCTCGCCATAGCACTCGAGGGTCCGGCCCCAGCGCTGGTCCCGCGCGATGTCCAGGATGGGCGCATACACGCTGCGGTAGCCCAGCAGGGACGCCTCCCGTCCGGCAATGCGTCCGGCTTCCCGGACCAGGTCGCGGTCCCAGGTGGAGCCGATGGCGATGGGGGCGGGAAGCGGCGTGGCCAGGGTATGGTTGAGGCCGTGGATGCCCTCGTTCGTGAATTCGACGGGGATGCCCAGCCGGGTGTTCTCGATAAACCACCGCTGGATGGTATTGAGCGCTTCCACATGGTTGGAGAAGGGATAGATGAGGTCCCGGTACTGGTTGTAGGCACGTCCCACGCCGTTCAGTTGCTCGTCGATGTTCGCCAGCCCGTCGGCCCAGACTTCGTCCTTCCAGCCTTCTGTCGGGAGCGGATCCCGCAGGACCCTGCCGGTCCCGTACAGCGTGACCAGTTGGCAGGTCTTCTCCTCCAGGGTCATCTGCCGCAGCAGGTCCTCCACCCGGTCCTCTTGCCGGGCGGAAGGATCCTCATAGACGTCCTTCTTACCGTTCTTGTTGAAGTCGATCCACGTCCCGTGGAAGATGTCCGCCGGCGGGTTGGCGCCCAACAGCGCGAAGATGGCTAAAACGCTCAGTTTCATAGGGTCCTCGAATCAGTGTTCCTGCAAAGATAATCTTTCTTCCTGACTTTTCGCGGATCCGGATTATCCATGAGGTTGTGAACTGACTGACTGTCTGTCTCCCCGCCCGGGTAAATCAGGGAAACTCCGGGAAGTCACCGGAAGTCTTATCGTATCCGATGAAGCAAAGCGGAGAACTCCTCGGAGCGAGATTCGAGCAGTCCGTGCGTGGCGTATTTCATGACGAGCAGTCCTTTCTCCGGAGCATTCACCTTTGAGAAGTATTCACAGGCCAGTTCGAAGTTGGTCTGATAGTCCATGTCGCCGTCGATGTTGTAGTAAGGCATCGCATAGTCATATCTGTCCAGAAGAGACATCTCCTCCAACCCGCCGGATCTCACGAAGGCACCATATGGAGCGAACGCATCATCCCCGTATCGGATGGAATCCAATATGTCTTTGATGGAATAGTTGGGATTGCACAGCACGGTCAAGAACAGATTGTAATCCCGGCCGTCTTTCATCATGCCATATCCGTATCTGTCCATGATCCTGTTCCTTAACAGGAAATCATCCTCTCCCTGTTCCCTGCTCCTCCCCCACTGATCGACCATTGCGCGGCCTTCCGGGTCGTTCTCCGACCAAGCCAGCGCGGCTTCATGAAGCCGACGCTCATTTTCGTCAGGGTCGATGAACTGTCCCGTTCCGATGAATGCATCATAGTATTCAGGATATGCCAGCGCCAGATTGGCCCCGAGGTACGAGCCCCAGGAATGTCCGAGCAAGGTTATCTTATCGACATGTAGAAAGCCGCGCAGGTATTCCGTCATAACCTTGCCGTCGCGCATCATGATATCGGCGGTGACGATTTCCGGATGAGACTTGTCAAAACTCTTTCCACAGCCGCGCTGGTCCCAGGTGACGACGGTATAGACATCGCTCCACTTCCGGGTGAAGGCATAGTCAAAAAGACTCGTCGCGCTGCCCGGACCGCCATGCAGATAGAGCAGGACGGGATTGTTTCGGTCCTGTCCATAAATCTGGATCCACTGCCTCGAACCGTTGACATCGACATACATCGATACATTGATGCCCCCCTCGGGTACGCGTCGGTTGATGCCCCTGCCGACCCATCGGATGATGAAGAGAACGACTATGAGTGACACGACCACGACTCCCGCCCATTTCAAGGCGAGAATCAAACCTTTTGTTATCCTGTGCACCTTTTTCATCGTCCATCCGCCACCTTTCCCGTGGCCATTATACTCGGAGAAGGTTTGATCAGAGGATGATTTCGATCCGGGCGGTCTCGTTGGCCTTGAACGTGTACTGGACATGGTCGCCGTCCTTGGCCAGTTCCCGGCCATTCACAAGGATGCGGCAGCCTTCCCTGCGGTTGCGAAGCGTCAGGGTCTGGGCTTGATGGGAGGTGATGGAGGCTCGGATGCCCTTCTCGTCCCAGTCCATGTGATTCAGTTTCGCGAAGGTGTATAGCCAGACGCCGTCAATGGCGCCGTGCATCAGGTTGGCGGGCATCAACGGCAGGAATTCCACCGTACCGGGCTCGCTGAAGACGCACATCTCCACCAGGAAAGCCGGGACAGCGCCCGTCAGGTCCGGGAACACGCCCCGATAGGGGAAGTG
Organism: Bacteroidales bacterium; assembly: GCA_017530725.1. Lineage (GTDB taxonomy): Bacteria > Bacteroidota > Bacteroidia > Bacteroidales > UBA932 > Cryptobacteroides. Next base: position 235 of record JAFXMA010000138.1, on the reverse strand, counting down.
GCTGGTCTGCAGCGTGCGGCGGACGAAGCCGTGGTTGAGCAGTTGGCTCAGGTTCTGCTCGGCTTCTTCCATATCCTTCAGGCGGATGGCCGTGAAGGCACGGTGGATGATGCCATGGGCGGAGTCGTCCTGCTGGGCGCGCTTGCGGTTGGAGATGATGATGGCTTCCGTCAGCGCGGGATCCTTTTCGGGCGTGACCGCGCGGCCGGGCCATACGTCATAATGGTGGGACACG
>JAFXMA010000137.1 GCA_017530725.1 Bacteroidales bacterium | reverse complement strand
GCGGTACCCTGGAGGAGTTTGCGGACACGCTCCGGGTCCTTGACGCCCGGGAGTTCGATGAGGATCTTGCCGCTGTTCTCGATGCGCTGGATGTTCGGCTGGGTGACGCCGAAACGGTCGATACGGTTACGCAGGACGTTGAAGGAGTTGTCGATGGCGCTCCTGGCTTCCGCGCGGATCACCTCGATGACCTCACGGTCGGTGGACTCGGGCTTCACCTTGTCGCGGAGTTCGTAGGTGCCGAAGATCTCGGAGAGACGGCGGCCATTGGCGGTCTCGGCCCAGGCGCTTTCGAACAGGCCGATGAAATCCTGGCTGGAATTCACGTTGTTCTTCTTCGCCAGATCGAGCGCCTTCACGAAATCGGGATCGGTGCTTCCGCCGGAGAGAGCCTTCACGAGGTCTTGGAGTTGGACCTGCAGCATGACGTTCATACCGCCCTTGAGGTCGAGGCCGAGGTTGATCTCCTTTTCCTTGGCGGACTGGTAGGTGTATCCGAGATAGACCTTCTCTGCGCTGATGGAGTCGATGTAGGCACGGTTCCGGATGTTGGCCACCGAGTCGAGGACGAATTCACGGACATCGGCGGCGACGTCGTTCGCATCAATGAACTGCTGGGCCCTTTCGGCAGCGATTTTGGCAGCCTTCTTCTCCTGGATGCGGGTGACCGCGGTGAAGGAGAGCTGCCAGATGCTGGCCAAGGCAAGCAGGATGGCGAACAGTCTGATTAAGCCTTTGCTTTGCATGTTTACAGTTTATTATAATAATAGTTTTTTTCCATTAGGTCGTGCCTGCTCTGGCCGAACCAAGCAGACTTCGGCAAAATAAGGGCACAAAAATACAAATTTTTTCTGATATAAGAAGATTCTCGCAACTATTTCTTACTTTTGTACCCTTGAAACGTACTGTTTGCAGTGTTTAAAAGGGCTGTTTCCATCCTTTTGCTCCTCTTCTCGGCGGCCGCCGGCCTCCGGGCGCAGACGGATTCCCTCCTCGCGGCAGGAGACAGCCTGCACCGGTCCTACCGTTTCGAGGAAGCGCTGGAGAAGTACGCCCGCGCATCGGCCCTGACCACGGACGCGGACACCGTCCGGCTCCTCCGGGACCGCATGGACCAGTCCCAGAATGCCTTGAACATGACGGACTTCTGCGCCGACCCGGTCGTCGTCGCGCGCGAACGGTTCTCCCGCAAGGATTTCTTCCTGTTCTACCCCCTGAAAAACCAGACCTGGCGCCTGCCGCCGCATTCGCTGGACCCTTCCGACGACGGGTTCCCGACCTATGCCCCGCGCGGCGGTCAGTCCCTGTGCTTCTCCGCACCGGATGGCACGGGCGTCCGCAACCTGTACGTCAGCCAGACCGACGGGTCCACCTGGTCCGCTCCCGCCCTGATGGACGAGCACCTGCTGTCCCCGGGCAACGAGGTTTTCCCGATGCTGTCCGAGGACGGGAAGAAACTGACCTTCTCGTCGGACGGCCTGCACGGGATGGGAGGCTACGACCTCTATACCTCCACCTGGAACGAAGAGGCGCACGCCTGGGACGAACCGGTGAACATGGGTTTCCCCTTCTCTTCCCCCGGCGACGACTTCCTCCTGGTCGATTCCCCCGACGGCCGCTACACGCTGTTCGCCTCCAACCGGGATTGCTCCCGGGACAGCGTCTATATCTATGTGATTGAGAAACAGTTGTTTATCCCGCGCGTTCCGATGCGCGACCCCGTCGCCCTCGCCCGCACGGCATCCCTGCACCCGCTCAACGACCCGACGCGCCTGGACCACCGTGCCGCCGTCTCCGGCGAAGCGCCGGGAAACGACGATACGCGCCGTTACATGCAGATGACAGCGGAAGCGCGCGCCCTGCGCGACTCGATCTATCGCCATGAGCGGAAACTGGACACCCTGCGGTTGCGGCTGACGGCCGGGACGGAGGACCGCACGGCCCTGACGTCGGCCATCGCCGACCGCGAGGCCGCCCTCGCGCCGCTCCGCCATCGGCTGGAAGAGACATCCCGCGCGGTGCGGAGCATCGAACAGTCCTTCCTGCAGAGCGGCGTCGTGACGGGAACCAACCGGGCCGACCGCGAGTTCGTGGGCGCCCGCAGCAGTTACACCTTCTCCAAGAACGCCCCCGGGGCGAAACTGACGCTGAAAGTGGAATCCGCACCGCCGGCCGCGGCCCCGACCTTCCAGGTGGGTCCCATCGGCCGCTTCGCGCAGGATACGACGCTGCCGGAAGGCTTTGTGTACCAGATTCTCCTGTTCACCTCGCCCCGCCATGCCACGCTGGACGAGATCAAGGGGCTCGACCCGGTGTACGAGCGCCTGACGAACGCGCTCCGCTACACCTATTCCGTCGGTGTTTTCCGCACCTTCGACGAAGCGCTGCAGCAACTCAATCCCATCCGTCAACTCGGTTTCCCCGAGGCGGAAATCATCGCCTTCCTGGACGGAAAGCCCATTGCCGTCTCCCTGGCGCGCCGCAGCGAATGACCGTCGTTCCGAGCGCAGCGAAAGAATCTATTCCAATTCTTTCATGACCCGCTCCAGCCCCACATAATCCCGCAGGATCCACAGCACGTACCGGATATCCACGCAGACACACTTGTTGTAGTCCGGCGTGTAGGAGACGTCGGAGGCCAGGGACTCCTTGTTCCCGTCGAAAGCCAGGCCGATGAGCCGGCCGTAGGCGTCCAGCACCGGAGATCCGGAGTTGCCGCCGGTGATGTCGTTGTCCGTGATGAAGTTGACGGGGCCGTCATACCGGTCCAGGGCCGCCACGAAGTCCGCCGGGAGGGCGAAATCATGCTGCGCCGGATCGTATTTCTCGCGGAGACCGCGGGTCGTGGAGTACCAGGAGGTATGGACCGCGTCCCACGGGTCGAGCGATGTCACGACGCCATAGGTCAGTCGCATCGTGGAGTTCGCGTCCGGATACTGGACGATGCCCTGCGCCTCGCGGGCGTGATAGAGCGCCCGGGTGTAGCGGCGCTGCAGTTCCGTCAGGTCGCCGGTATGCTGTTCGCGGTTGTTGAAATCCGTAATCTTGACTTCTGTGACGAAGTCCATGAGTTCGAGCGGATGGTCCCACAGGTACGCCGCCATCGCTTTCCAGTCACTGTCGAAGGCCTTCCGCAGGGAATCCTGCCGGTGGCCGACGACCTCCGCCGGGAGGTTGCCGAAATACTCGGACAGCGAATAGGCGATGAGGTCCTTCTCCACGCGCGCATCCAGGGCGCCGATATCCCGGCGGTAGATCTCGTCGCGGGCCTCGGGTGTCTTGGCGTTGGACATGCGGAGCATCGTGGGCGTGATGCGCATCCCGCGGACGATGGTCTCGCGGTAGTAAGTCTTCTCGCGCTCGATCGGCCCGATGGCGGCGTACTCGTCGGCCAGGCCCTTCAGGATGTCGGACGGGATGTCCTTTTCCAGCGCCCGCTTCTCGTCCACCACGCGGAAACGCTCCACGCACTGCACCTCTCCTTCCTGCATCTCCTGCACGTTGGAAAGGGAGAAGAACCAGTCGGAGTACTTGCCGCGGACGGCGGGATCGGCATCCATCCATTTCCGGACGATTTCCATCTGGCCCGCACGGATCCGGTTCGTCACCGGGCGTTCCACCCGCGTCAGGTAGTCCACCTTCGCGGCACTGCTGTACCGGTCGGTGCGGCCGGGATAGCCGATGACCATCGCGTAATCCCCTTCCCGATACCCCTCCTGCGAAACGCGCAGGTGCCAGGGGGAATGGAGCGGTTCGCCGTGGTCGTAGATACGGTACAGGGCAAAATCGGCCTTGTGCTGCGGCCATTCCCAGTTGTCCTCGTCACCGCCGAAGGCCGCCATCGACACCGGCGGAGCGCCCACGAGGCGGATGTCCGTGTACTTCCGATACAGGGCCAGATAGTACTTCTCCCCCGCCCACATCGAGTTCAGCGACGCTTCGAGGCCCGTCCGGCCGGCGTAGCGGCGCTCCAGGATGGAGGTGAGTTTCCGGGAGCCGAAGGCCTCTCCCCGGGCGGACAGCGAATCCGACACGGCGGCCACCTCGGCCGTCACGTCCAGCACCCGCTTCAGGAAGTACACTTCCTTCCCCTGCAGCGGGATCTCGTCCTGGCGGTAGAAGGCCCAGTAGCCGTCCTCCAAGTAGTCTTTTTCGGGTGTGGACAGGTCGAACAGGTCGCTGTAGGCGCAGTGGTGATTGGTGATGAGGAGCCCCTCGTCGGAAATCACGCTGGCGGAGCAATAGAAGCCCAGCGACACGATGGCGTCGGAGACCGTCGTCCCCGGAGCATCCGCGTTGTAGATTTCCCCTGCGGAGAGTCGAAGTCCCCGCTCCTGCATCTTCTTTTCAAGCGCCTGGTTCAGGGCGTGGATCATCCACATCCCTTCATCGGCCAAAGCCGCCATCGGCACCAGGGCCAAGGCGGCTGAGAGAATCCATCGTTTCATATCCTTTAGTTACGTACGCAGCGGACCGGGCCGGCTATGCGGTAACTGACCTTGGTTCCGTTGCAGGTATATTGGTCTGCGGATGCCTTGTTGGTCATCGGCATCAGGCCGTAGAACTGGAGGTTCTTCACGCCCGAGGTTTCGTCGCCGGAAGTGACGTAGGTGACGCCGGCGTAACTGGAACCGCAGAACATGCCGGAGGAGAGATGGTCCTTGTAGGCGGCCATGTAGCCCATGAACGTCCCTGCGGTCTTGGTGTTGTCCTGGATGGAGACGGCACCGTAAGCGGCCATGTTGAAACCGTCTTCATTGAGCAGTTTGATGGAGCCGTTGGCGCCGTCGTAATACGGGGCGTCTTCGTTCGTCGCGATCGGAGAGATCGCCTTGCCCACAAGGCCGGTGATGTCGGAGATGGTGGGGACGTGCCAGCCCTTCGGGCAGATGCCCTGCGCTCCTTCCAGCGCCTCGGCCTGCGCCGCGGAAGTCAGGTCGCCGACCTTCAGGCCCAGGGCGACTTCCGCCTGGTACAGGTAGCCGTTGGCGGCCACGTCGGCCGGATCGGTGGTGAATTCGGCCCCCGACTGGTCTGCGTTGATCCGGATCGGGGCGAAGACACCCGCGGTGACGGCCGAGAGGTCGGTGGCCGGGGTGCAGCCTTCCGGCAGATAGGCGAGGTTCTGGGCCATCCACCACTTGCCGTCCTTCATCTTGACCACGTTGTACTTGGTGCCGGCATAGGTGATGTAGCCTTCTTCCAGGTTCTCCTGGAGGTCTCCGTCTTCTCCCCCGATGTCGCCACCGTCGTTCCAGTTCTCGATCTCGCCCGAGAGGACGACCTGGATCTTATCCTTGTTCACGACGATGGGCACGTTGTACTGCTTGCCGGCTTCCAGGGTAACTTCGACGAGTTGCTGGGAGAGCGTCTTGCCTCCCACGGTCACTTTCACGACGGGAGCCACCGTCTGGCCGGGGACGATGACATAGTACTTGCCGTCCTGGCAGAAGGCGGTGATGGGCTGCCACTTCGCGCCCGGCTCGACCTTCGCCGTCAGGTCGGCGCCGATATTGGCGACCGGGACGAACTCCTCTAACACGATGCTTTCGATGTCGGCGCCGGCATTGTTCTTCACCGTGACGACCAGGCGGCTCAACTGATGCTTGAACACCATCGCCACGGCATTGGCGCTCGGCAGGACATTCTCCTTGACGGCCGAGACGAAGTCGGATGAGGCCGTGCCCTTGGACTGGTCCTGCTGGACGGTGAACCGGGTCGGGAGCGCCTCGCCTTCCCTGTACGGATAATAGGCCTTGACCGTGCAGGCTTCCTCTCCGTCGTCATACCAGTTGAGGTCGCCGGAGAAAGCGGTTCCGTCGTAATTCAACGGGACATTGGCGGCATAGTCGCCGCCCGCGCGCACGACGGACAGGCCGATGGCGTCGCCCTGTTCGAAATTCGTTTCGGTCACGCGGGTGATGACCGGCTCCACGCGGAGTTTATACTGGGAGAAATCGACCGGAGCGGTCCCGTTCTCCGGGGTCTTGTTGCAGGCGGCAAGAGCGAGGAGGGCGGCGCCTGCGAGTGTCAACATTCGTTTCATATGCAAAGTGTTTTAAAACTGATATCCGATCTTGAGCGTCCCGACCTCCCGGTTCTTCCCGGGCAGGTAGGAGACCGTGAAGGCATGGTGCCAATAGCCGTACAACTGGGCATACAGCCCCTGGACTCCGGGGATGTGGACGGTAAGGGTTCCGCCCATCCCCATCCGGGGCGCCGTGCGGTAATCCATGTTCTTGTGCCAGTCATCGAGCATCCGGTCTGACGTGGCGCTGCCACCCGCCAACTCCTGCGAGCGGTCGCGGTCCTTCCACCACCCCCGCGCGGCCATGACATCGAGAGCCAGGTCCACGGGGCCGAAGGACAGCGAGGTGAACAGTTTCGCCGAACCGTCGTACCACTTGCACGTCTCCCCTCCCAGGTGACCGAACATGACGCGCTCGAACCATTGGTTGCCGTCCAGGTCGATACCGACACTCCGCACGGCCCCATGCAGGAACCGGGCTTCATACCGGAGGTCCAAATCCCGTCTTCTCCGGTCGGAAACGGGCGTGTACCCGCCCTTTGCTTCGCCATCACTCTTCGCGTTCTCCCGGAGTTGGTCACGCTCGCGCAGGTATGCTGCGCGGAATACATGGTCCGCCCGTTCGGCCTCATTGGTATATTCGGCAAAGGCTTTCAGCGTACTTCCCGGGAACCGGAACCGGCTGAGATCCTCCTTGCCGGCCTGTCCGCGCTTCCAGGTAATCCCGATGCCGGCCGAGAAGTCCGGACCGTGGATCTGCTCGTTGAAGCCATGGGAGAATTCCATGACCGGGAATGCGCTCAAGGCATCCTCGAACGCGCCGTACCGCATACCCTTGTCCAGGAAAGGCATGATGCCGTCGCCCCGCAGTCCCACCTTGACCCGCTCCGTACGCACCCGGAGGAGATAGGTCGAGACGAGTCCCATGTCGTCATCCATCACAAAGGTCAGCGTGGGCTCCACCTGCACGTCCAGCCCGAAAGCCGAATGCTGCATCGCCTGCCGCTTCGTGGAATTCATGCCCTTGACGGACGCCTTGAGGCCGGCCGCCCATTCATAGCCCAGGTCCGTGAGGAAACCGGCTTCCACCCGGACGGTCTGCCGGGATTTCAGGCCCCGGATGCCCTCGACGATATCCAGGGGGAAATACCCCGGCTCGAGGAACATGGACGAGGTCATTTTCGTTCCCGTCCGCTGCTCGAAGGAGACCAGGCCGGTCCAGGAGGTCGTATTTCCATGGCGGATGGTCTTCGCCTCCGCACCGGCCGACCACTGGAACTGGGCCGTGTAGGCAGGGCGGAAACCGCCCTCCTCGGCTCCGCCCCAGACGGCGGCTTCGCTGTGGTCTTCAGCCTTTTCACGGTTCATGCGGAGCAGGCCCGTTTCCTGGCCCTGCGCAAGGAGCGGGAACATCAGGCCCATGGCCACTCCCGCGAAGAGTACGTGTCGATTCATGACAATATGTCGTAAGTCATTAAAAATCATAGCCAATTTTCAGCGTTGTGCTCCAGCGGTCGGCCCCGGGCAGGAGCACGATGCCGAAGCCGTGGAGCCAGGTCCCTTCGGCCTGGATGGATGCGCCGGGCACCGCTTTCAGGTGGTAGGCCAGCGTAAGCCCCGTGCCCAGTTTGGACGTGGAGAAATACTCCATCTTGCGGTCCCAGTCGAACTGGAGGCGGTAAGGCTGGGTCAAAACCTCGTCCGTCCCGCCCTGGAGCCCCTGTTCCTTCCATCGGCCGATACCGCCGTTGACCCGCAGGCCCAGGTCCACGCGGCCGAAGGCGAAAGCCGCCACGAGCGTCGCCGAAGCGTTATACCGGTCGTTCCGGTCGGTAAAGGGATACATCAGGTAGGACTTCTCCGTCCAGAAGCCGCCATGCAGGACGGCCTGGAGCCGTTTCAGGTGCCCCTGGGCGAAGCGGACGCCATAGGTCAGGTCCACGCTGCCCCAGATACGGTCGGAAACGGCGTTGTAGCCATATACTTCCGGCGTGGTCACACCGCCGGCGGACACCTTGTCCAGCACGGCTTCTTCCAGTTGGTCGTCCTGAAGCATCATCTCGAGCCGCAGGTTCTGGCGGGTCCATTTCCGCTCCATGAAGAGTTTGAGTTCGGATCCGGGGTAACGGAACCAGTCATAGCCCTTCTCGCCCACATAACCCCGCTTCCAAAGCGCTTCGATCCCACTCGAGAATTCGGGCACTTCCAGGATATATCCCACGCCGTGCGCATATTCCTTGACCGGGAAAACGCCCACGCCGGCCTCGTCCAGATGAAGGCCGTCGCCGTCCCAGACCTGATAGGTGCCGTAGCGAAGCCCCTTGTCCAGGAAGGCATAGTAGGACTGGTCCGTCGCAGCGCCGACCTGCTCGGCGTCGATTGATTCCGTGCGTTTGCGGAAAATATAGGCGATGGACATACCGGCCTTGTCGTACATCTTGAACGTGACCGTGGGTTCCACCCGCAGCGACATACCATAGGTCGTATGGCGGATATCCTTCCGCTTGGCATAGTTGGAAGCGCTGTAGGAAGCCTTCCCGCCGAGTACCAGGAAGTCCCCGTCCAGTTCGGTCGCGAAGCCGCCGCCCATGCGGTAGGTCTGCCGCGTCTTGTCGCCGGGGGTGAATTCCAGCACATCGACCGGGAAATAGCCCGGCTCCAGGAACATGGACGTGAGCATTTCCTTCCCGTTCACCTGCTCGAAGGAGAACGAACCCTGCCAGGATGTCCGGAACGAATGCAGGACGCCTTGCGCCCCCGCACCCGCCTTCCAGAGCGAAGAGGCTTGGAAGGCTGGCTTGTAGCCGCCCTCCTCGAAGCCGCCGTACAGCGACGCCGAACCTTTCGCGCCCTCGCGGGGTGCGTCCAGCCGCAGCAGGCCGATCTCCTGGGCGCTCAGGCCCAACGGCACGAGCAGGCTAAGGATGAAGGCTTTGTATCTCGCTCTCATAAAAGTCGTTGCTGGAATTGTTGGTGTCCATGAGGACCTCGAATCCGTTTTCCGCCGAGGCCGCTTCATCCACCTTGCGGCGGACCGTATGCCCCTTGAAAATGTCGCTCAGCGCCACGAATCCGGCGTCCGCCGCAGGAGAAAGGCGCTTCTTGTTGCCGGAAGACCGGCCGTCGAACACCTCCACGCCGTCCACGATCCAGGAGTAAGGCACCTTGACCACGCGGTCCGCACTGTTGCCGGGCGTGGTCTGGACCACATCGGGCTGCAGGACATAGTCCTCGATGGGAAGGCCCTCCGAGCGGAACAGGACGAAGGTCGGGGAGGCCAGGGATACCGTATTCGCATTGGCCTGGCCGGTCTTGATGACCACCTTCGCATAGCGCTCGGGCGAAACCTTGTCTCCCGGTGCGGGATGGTACAGCGTATTCGGGAAATAGGTGGGGTTGTAGCAGACGAACACGTCGGGACGGTTCAGGTTCACCGACAGGGGGTACTGGGCGGTATGGTCCACGGCGCCGCGCAGGGCGATGACGGCATCCTCGCCCGGTCCCAGCGGGAAACTTTTCCCGCTTCCGGGGAGTTGCCACACGACGGTCACGACCGGGGCGAAATCCGGGAAAACCGTCTCCCCCGTCACCGGGTCGTACTCCACCCAGTTGTTCACCGCCGTGCTGTTGTACGGCGACAGGGTGCCGAAGCAGAGACTGTCCAGGTACTCCGTTTCCGTGTCGTTGTTGTGGATGATGACGTACTGGTCGCTCTGGTAGGTCCCCTCCTCCGGGGCCTTGCTGCAGCCTCCGGTGTATAACTCTTTGATTACCAATGTCCCCGTCGTCGAATGGGACAAGGGGAGATCGACGATCCGGCGCTCCGTCACGACCACCTTGTCCGCCGTCCCGTTGAAAAGGTCGCGGCCCGTGCGGTCGCTGCAGGTGATGCGGTAGATGCCGGAAGGAATCCGGATCTCGGCCAATCCGCGCCGGTCGGTATGGGCGGCGTAAGCGGCCCCGGATGCGATGTCCTCCACGCGGATGACGGCCCCTTCGTGGACGGCATGGGCATAGCCGGCGGGATATACCGCATTCACGGACAGCAACTTCAGGCTGTCCGGCCAGGGACTGTCATATTCCTCGGCACAGGCCCAGACCGCCAGCGCGGCCAGTATGACGGCGATGCGTTTCATAACTTGATCCGGCAGGTGAGTCCATAATAGAACGCCGGGGTGAAGATGGCGCTCACGCCGGTGGCGTGGCTCTTCCGGTAAGGCCGGGCGTTCGTGAAGTTATTGGCGAAGAAGGAAAGGGACACATGGTCGCCGATTTCCTTGGTCAGGCTCAGGTTCGCCGACAGGTACGGATCGTATCCGTCCTTGGCAAAAGTGTAGATGTTGCCCGAGCGGAGGATGAGCCGCTGGAGGGCGGGATCGTCGGCCGATGCGGCGGTCCAGGCGTGCTCCTGCCCGTCCAGGTCGATATAGGCGACAGGGCAGACGGCCGTGTAACTGTTACCGCCGTAGATGTCTCCCCCGGTCGGCTGCAGGCTGTCGCCCGAGACGGTGAAGGCGTGCGTGGACAGGTTCCGGGCATTGCGGAGCAGGGCGGCCTCCACCCGGCAGGTGATGACCACGCGGGCCTCCGGGATATGCGTGATGGCCGTCAGGTTGGCGTCCAGATAGTCGGTCTTCCGCCCGTTGGCAAGGGAGGAGCCGCCGGCGTAGATGCCGGCATACTGGTACGAGCGGCCGGAGATTTCCGTGTGCGACCAGCCGCTCTGGTAGTAGGCATAGCGGTTCTCGTCCAGCACCTCGGTATGGGTGTAGGCGGCGTCCAGGCGAAGGCGCGTCCGGATGTAGGGAATCTCCGGGAAGTCCGCCGTGAGTTCCAGGCCGGAGCGGATGACATCGGCGCCGTTCCGCTGCATCCGGTTCCCCACGAAGGTCCGGTCATTCACCCGCACGTCCATCGGCGTCCAATATTCATCGGCGTTGTCCCGCAGATAAACGGCTCCGGTCTGCCGGTCCACGACCATCTGGGGATTCCCGGGCATCGTGAAGCCGGCGGGAACCTGCAGGGCCGTGTAGGAGAAGGGAGTGTATTGGTTCACCAGTTCGTACGGGTCCCTGGTCACGTTCCGGAAAGCGGCCAGGCCGATGCGCCAGCCCCGGAAGTCGAAGTCCGCGCCCACCTCCGCATTGCGGTTCGACTGCCAGCGGAGATCCGGGTTGTAGGTCATCGAATACGGGATGGTATAGTAGAGATACGTCGCGTCGTTTCCGTGCGAGAAACCGAAGGTCTGGATATCGCGGTATTCCTGCCGGGGGAACAGGATGTAGAAGCCCGGCAACTTGCGGGTGATGCCCCAGCCGCCCCGGAGGGACAGCCGGTCCGTCACGTGCCAGCGGAGATTCAGGCGGGGCGACAACGTGCGCAGGTTCCGGTACTGCGACCCCTCGATGAAGGTCTGTTCCCCGCGGAGGCCGAAACTGCCTTCCAGGCCCTTCCAGGACAGTTTTTCCTCCACATACACGGCCAGGTTGTGCATGTACGGATAGTCCGTGTAGGGCCGCGGGCGATAGCCGTTTGCCGCCAGGGCGGGATTCTCATAGGATTCTCCCGCGCCCACGTTGCCGTCGGCCTTCCACTGCACGCCGGCTTTCAGGACGCTCTTCACCGCGCCGAAGTGGTGCAGCCAGTCGTACTTGAAGGAGGCGGCGTAGTCCAGTTCCCGGGAGTCGGTGAGCCGGTCCGCATAGAAGGTGAGCGGCAGCATCGTCGCGAGGAAATAGCCTTCTTCCTCGGAATGGACGGCCGGCTGAGGGGAGCCGAAGGAGTTGTACAGGTGCTCGTGCGTCCGGTTGTCGTGGTAATATACCGATCCCTCCAGGCTCAGATTCGTGACCCAGGAACGGTTGAGCATCCACGTCAGTTTCGCATGCGGCGTCAGGAGGTTGTCGCGGGCTTTCGTGTATTCCTCGGAGAAGGCGTCCGGATCGTCCTTGCTGTCCATGCCGCCGATGTTTCCGGAAAGGCCGGCCTCCAGCCGCACGGCGCGGCCGAAAGTCCGGCTGTACTCCGCCGTGAAGCCGCGGCGGGTGTAGGACGTATAGGGCGAGGTGAGTTTCTGGGTGGCCCGGGTCCATTGGCCGCTGACGTTCAGCACGCCCTCCCCTACCGCGACGCCCTTGGAAACCGAGACATCGTAGGTGCGGGGATTGACGGAGAAGGTAGCCTGGACGGGGGTGCGTCCCTTGCGGGTGGTCACCCGCACCATGCCGCTGCCCAGGTCGCCGTATTCGGCCGACGGCACGCCGGAAACGACCTCCACGGACTCGATGTTCTCCACCTGGAGGCTGCGCGTATCCACGCCGGCGAGGCCGCCGAAGGCAGCGTTGTCGCCCATCCGGACGCCGTTCACCTCCACGGCGGTGCCGAAAGCGGCGTTACCGGCGGCGGACCCGCCCCCGCGGACGGAGAGTTCCGTCGCGGCCGTCAGGTCCGGATTGACCGTCTTGCCGCCGGGCATCAGTGCCGCGATGTTGGACAGGCCGGACACCTGGAGATGCTCCAGGGCCGTCCGCTCGATCCGGTGGGTGGTATTGAGGTTTTCCTTGGACTGTTCGGCCGTCACGACGACTTCCGGCAAGGCCAAAGTCTGTTCATGCAGGACGATGACGAGGTCATCGACCGCCCGGCTCACTTTCAGCGAACGCACGTCCGGGGCGAAGCCCAGGCATTCGGTTTCCATCCGGTAGGTGCCGGCCTCCACGGATTCCAGCACGAAACGCCCCTCGGTGTCGGTAACGGCCCAGAGGTAGTTCTCGTCCAGGTGAACGACCGCACCGGGGAGCGGTTCTCCCTGCGCATCCGTCACGCTTCCGCGCACGCGGAAACCGGCGGCGAAAACCGTTCCGCATACGAACAGCAGGACCAGTATGGACAGAACCTTTTGCATATAAATGCAAAGATACACAAAACTCCCGCCCTTTGCAATCCCCATTGTTGGGGAAAAAACGGGCGGGAGTACAAAACGGCGCTTTCGGAAGCCCTACAGGTTCCGAAGGAGGTTCGTCAGGGAGACTTTCCTGTCGATGAGGGCGCGGAGGTCCTCGATCTTCACGCGTTCCTGGGTCATCGTGTCGCGGTCACGCACCGTCACGCAGCCGTCCACCACCGTGTCGTGGTCGATGGTGACGCAGAACGGGGTGCCGATGGCATCCTGCCGACGGTAGCGCTTGCCGATGGAGTCCTTCTCGTCGTACTGGTAGGAAAAGTCGTACTTGAGTTCATCCACCACCTTCTGGGCGATCTCGGGCAGGCCGTCCTTCTTCACGAGCGGCATCACGGCCACCTTGATCGGGGCGAGCGGGGCGGGAATCTTCATCACGACGCGGGTCTCGCCGTTCTCGAGTTTCTCCTCCGTGTAACTGTGGGCCAGGACGGCCAGGCACATGCGGTCCACGCCGATGGAAGTCTCGATCACGTACGGCGTGTAGGAGACGTTCTCCTCGGGGTCGAAGTACTCGATCTTCTTGCCGGAGAACTTCTGGTGGTTGCCCAGGTCGAAGTTCGTGCGGCTGTGGATGCCTTCGAGTTCCTTGAAGCCGAACGGGAAGTTGAACTCGATGTCCGTGGCGGCATTGGCATAGTGGGCCAGTTTCTCATGGTCGTGGAAGCGGTAGTTCTCCGCGCCCATCCCGAGGTTCACGTGCCACTTCATGCGGGCTTCCTTCCACTTGGCGAACCAGTCGAGTTCCGTGCCGGGCTTGATGAAGAACTGCATCTCCATCTGCTCGAACTCCCGCATGCGGAAGATGAACTGACGGGCGACGATCTCGTTGCGGAAGGCCTTGCCGATCTGGGCGATGCCGAACGGAATCTTCATGCGGCCGGTCTTCTGGACGTTCAGGTAGTTGACGAAGATGCCCTGGGCGGTCTCCGGACGCAGGTAGATGATATTCGCACCCTCGGCGGTGGAACCCATCGAGGTCTGGAACATCAGGTTGAACTGACGGACGTCCGTCCAGTTGCAGGTGCCGCTGATGGGGCACACGATGTTGTTGTCGATGATGATCTGGCGGTACTCCGCGAGGTCGTTGGCCTTCTCGGCGGCCACATAGCGGTTGTGGACCTCATCCCACTTGGCCTGCTCGCGGAGGACGTTGGGGTTCGTCGCGCGGAACTGGGCCTCGTCGAAGGCGTCGCCGAAGCGCTTGCGGCCCTTCGCGACCTCCTTGTTCATCTTCTCCTCAATCTTGCCGAGGAAATCCTCGATCAGGACGTCGGCGCGATAGCGCTTCTTGGAGTCCTTGTTGTCGATGAGCGGGTCGTTGAAGGCACCCACATGGCCGGAGGCCTCCCAGATGCGGGGATGCATGAAGATGGCGGAGTCGATGCCCACGATATTCTCGTTCAGGCGGGTCATCGCCTCCCACCAGTAATTCTTGACGTTGTTCTTGAGTTGGACACCCATCTGGCCGTAGTCGTACACGGCGGCGAGACCGTCATAGATCTCGCTGGAGGGGAAAATGAAGCCGTACTCCTTGCAGTGGGCTACCAGCACCTTGAAAAGTTCATCCTGTGTCATATTCCGTATTTTAAACTTGCAAAATTACATAAAATATTCGGGAAACGCGGCTTTCAGCGAGGGTTTCGCGATTTCGGCGAGGGGAATCTTCACGAAATCGCGCTCCGCGATGAGGGGATGCGGGACCTGCAGGTCCGGGCAGTCGATCCGTTCCTTCCCGTAAAAGAGAATGTCGATGTCGATGGCCCGGTTGTGGTACACGCGGCGCCCGTCGGCGTCGAATTCCGGGGCGTCATCCCGGCCCAGGGAGCGCTCGATTTCCTTGCAGACAGAGAGGATTTCGTGCCCTTGCTCCTCCGGGGTTCCCTTCCGGTAAATCCGGTATAACACGCAGGCATTCAGAAACTTATCTCCCTTGAACCCCCATGCTTTTGTCTCGATGATCCGGGAAAGGGCCGTGTAATGGCATCCGAACGCCTTGTCCAGCAGGGCGACCGCCTGCTCCAGATTCTGCAGCCGGTTTCCCTGGTTGGACCCGAGGCCCAGATATACGCTCACGAAGGCCATCCGATGGAAATGACGCCGTTAATTGAGTTTCCCGTAATCGTCTTCCTCATAGTCGAGGCCGAGTTCCACGCGCGCTTCCTCGGACAACATGCTGCGGTCCCAGACAGGCTCGAAGGTGAGTTCGATCGTACAGCCCGTCACGCCCGGCACCCGCTTGACGCTCTCCTCCACCTCGTGCATCACCTCGTCCGCCATCGGGCAGTTCGGGGCCGTGAAGGTCATCACGATGGACACCTTCCGCTCCTTGTCGATGTTGAGTTCATAGATGAGGCCGAGGTCGTAGATATTCACCGGAATCTCGGGGTCGTACACCTGCTTCAGCGCGAGGATGACATCCGCATACAGCGGTTGCAGCGCCGCGACATCCTCGGCGGTGAGGACGGCCTTGTCGTCATGGCCGACTTGATCGGCCATCTTTTCCTTGGCGGCGGTGTCATTGGCCACCCATTTGATGGTGTCGATCATCGACACGAGCCCGTTCGCGCGGGTCGGAGAGAGGTTTTCCTTCAGGCCGATCTGGTCGACGAAACCGAAATCATCGGCCGCGATCTCCGCCGGGGTACGGCCGGAATAGACGCTGATCAGCAGCGAGATGATGCCCTTGGTGATGATGGCGTCGCTGTCGGCCCGGAAATACAGTTTCCCGTCCTTCAATTCGTAGTCCAGCCACACGCGCGACTGGCAGCCCTTGATGAGTTTCTCCTCGGTCTTTTTCTCCTCCGGATAGGCCTCCAGGGACTTCCCGAGTTCGATCAGGTACTCGTACTTGTCCAGCCATTCATCGTACATCGAGAACTCCTCGATAACCGCTTGTTTCTTCTCTTCCAGGCTCATATCAACATTGAAATCGCTTTATTCAGACATTTGACGAAGTATTCCGCCTCCCCCATTGTGTTGTACGGGGCAAAGGAGGCACGGAGCATGCCGGTGACGCCGCAACGGTCCATCAGCGGCTCGGCGCACATCTGTCCGGACCGGACGGCGATGCCCATCTTGTCCAGGATGAGGGCCAGATCCTCGTGGTGCGCCCCTTCCACGGAGAAGGAGAACAGCGGAATCTTGACCTGTGTTCCTCGTGGAACACCGTAGATGTGGATGCGGGGATCGGCCGACAGCGTGTCCAGCAGGTACTGCGTGATCGCCCATTCGTTCTGGGCCACCTCCACATCTTCCTGGAACTGCCGGGTCAGCGTCAGCGCCTCCTGCAAGGTCGGTACCGCATTGAAATTCTGCGTACCGGCCTCGAACTTGCCGGGCACGGGCGCGAACGTCGTCCCGGAGAACCGGACCGTTTCGATCATCTCTCCCCCACCCATGTACGGCGGCATCGCATCCAGCCATTTTTTCTTCCCGTACAGCACGCCGGTTCCCGTCGCGCCATACACCTTGTGGCCGGAGAACGCATAGAAGTCGCAGCCCATCTCCTGGACATCGACTTTCTCGTGGACACTCCCCTGCGCCCCGTCCACCAGCACCGGAATGTTGTGGGCGTGTGCGATCCGGACGATTTCCGATACCGGGTTTACTAGGCCTAACACATTGGAAATGTGAGAGATAGCCACTATTTTGGTGCGCTGAGAAATCAATTTTTCGAGGGTCCCGACCTCCAGGCCGCCGAATTCGTCAATGTCAAGGACTTTAAGGACGGCCTTTTTCCGCTGGCAGAGCAACTGCCAAGGAACGATGTTCGAATGATGTTCGGCGACGGAGACGATCACCTCGTCCCCTTCCCCGATGAACGCTTCGCCGAAACAGGAAGCGACCAGGTTGATGGACATCGTCGTCCCCGATGTGAACACGACCTCTTCCCTACTCCCGGCGTTCAGGAAATCGGCGACCAGGTCGCGGGTCTTCTCATACTCTTCCGTCGCGTCGATCGCCAGTTTGTGCACGGCCCGATGGATATTCCCATTGACCGTCGATGCCAACCGGCGCTCCTTCTCGAGCACGGCCAAAGGCCGCTGCGCGGTCGCCGCGTTGTCCAGATACACAAGCGGCTTCCCGTACACGGTCTCGGCAAGAGCCGGGAACTGGTTTCTGATTTCCTCTACCGTCATACTTCTTTGATAAGTCTGCAAATTTACATATTTTTGTATAATAATTGTCACTCTGAGCGAAGCGAAAATCCATGATTGATTACATCAAAGGACAGATCATCGAACTGACTCCCACGGAACTGATCCTGGAAGCGGGCAACATCGGCTACAGCATCCTCATCTCGTTGCAAACCTACGAAGCCCTGCAACTGAAAACCCAGGCCGTCGCCTACATCCACCACTACATCCGCGAGGACGAAGAACTCTACTTCGGCTTCGCCACCAAGGACGAACGCGAACTCTTCCGGCTCCTGATCGGCGTCTCCGGCATCGGCGTGGCCTCCGCCCGCATGATGCTCTCTTCCCTCACTTCCGAAGAAATCCGACAGGCCATCCTCGCGGAAGACATCCACAAGATCAAAAGTGTCAAGGGAATCGGTCTCAAGAGCGCCCAGCGCCTCGTCCTGGAACTCAAAGACAAGATCGTCAAGGGTGCCGGAACCGATACCGGCATCATCTTCAAGGCCGACAACAACGCCCTGGTCGATGAGGCCACAACGGCCCTGGTCATGCTCGGCTTCTCCAAAGCCGCCATCGCCAAAGTGATGCCCTCCCTCCTCAAAGAGAACCCGAACCCCCGCGTCGAAGACCTCATCAAAGCCGCGCTCAAGAAACTCTAATCGGGGAATCCCGCCCACAACAGAGATAGGGGCAGGATGCGGCCTCATAAAAAAATCGTCCGCATCCTGCCCCTATCTCTATTGTTGTGGGCTAGCGTCTGCATCAATCTTAGAGGAAGGAGATACACTCCAGAAAGCGTGTCCACCCCCGGACACGGGTAGGGGGAGGGGCCCGACGGATACAAGTTCCCGCACCGCGGGGACGCAGGAGACGTTGGGAGGGGCCGGAGAGAGGCGCAACGCGCCGAACGGAGTCTTTCTGGAGTGTATCTCCTTCCTCCATCAAAATGCACACATTAGCCCATGTTTTTTTGCTACACGCATCCACAGTCTATGCGCATACGTTAGCCCGCGTCAGGGAGGGCATATGCCTCTGGCGATTTTTTCATGAGCCAGAGGCGTATGTCCTCCCGGTTAAGCGCGGGCGGAATAAAATGTTTGTTCTACGTGGAACAATTACCGGCCGAAATAGACCAGGAGGACCGAGATGTCAGCGGGGGAGACACCGGAGATGCGGGAGGCTTGGGCGATGGTGGCGGGGCGGTAGCGCATCAGTTTTTGACGACACTCAATCGAGAGAGACTGAACCTGATTGAAGTCAAAGTCGGCGGGGATTTTGATATATTCCAGCCGATTGTTCTTCTCGGCTTGCTGGCGTTCGCGCTCGATATAGCCCGCATACTTGATCCCAATCTCGACGGATTCGATGACTTCTGGGGAGAATGTTCCATGTGGAACAATTTCGAGGAGGTCTGCCAAAGATAGTTCAGGACGCGCCACAAGTTCGTCCAAACGCCGGGAATCGGATAGGGGAGCGGAGCCAACGGAAGCGAGATAATCATTAGCAACATCGGCCCGAACCTTCTTTTCTTCGCAGAAATCCTGGAGATCCGAGACCTGCTCCTTCTTGCGGCAAACAGCGGCATACCGCTCTTCAGAGGCCAATCCAATTGCGTGCGACAACTCGGTAAGACGGAAGTCGGCATTGTCCTGGCGCAGGAGAATGCGGTATTCGGCGCGAGAGGTAAACATTCGGTAGGGCTCATCGACACCTTTATTAATTAAGTCATCGATAAGCACGCCGATGTAAGCCTGGTCACGCCGAAGGATGAGCGGATCTTCTCCAGCCAGTTTCCGATGCGCATTGATTCCGGCCATCAGGCCCTGCGCAGCGGCTTCCTCGTAACCCGTCGTTCCATTGACCTGACCGGCCAGGAAGAGGCCGGGGACGACGCGGGATTCGAGGGAATAGTTCAGGTATTGCGGGTCGAAGTAGTCGTACTCTACTGCGTAGGCTGGCTTGAAGACGACGCAGTTCTCGAGACCTGGAATCGCGTGCAGGGCATCCAACTGGACATCCAGCGGAAGCGAAGAAGAGAAGCCCTGGAGATAGTACTCTCGGTTGTTCCGGCCTTCCGGCTCCAGGAAAAGTTGGTGGGAATCCTTGTCGGCAAAGGTACGGAGTTTGTCCTCGATGCTCGGGCAATACCGGGGGCCACGACCATGGATCAAACCCGTGAAGAGGGGAGAACGGTCGAAGCCGGAGCGGAGGATGTCATGGACCTTCTCGTTCGTATGGAGGATGTAGCACTCCATCTGGGGGAGAGAGGCAGATTCCTTCGCGGCGACAGGTTGTATCGCGGAAGGGATGTCCAGGAAGGAGAAGCGGGCGGGGGAGTCGTCGCCGACTTGGACGGGGAGGCGGGAGAGATCGACCGAGCGGACATCGATGCGCGGGGGAGTGCCGGTCTTCATCCGGGCGGTCGGAATGCCGAGGGAGGAGAGTTGGTCGGACACGTGATAGGCCGCGGGCTCACCGATGCGGCCACCCTCGAAGGAGTGCGGGCCGATGAACATCTTGCCGTTCAGGAACGTTCCGGCGGTCAAAACAACCGCCTGAGATTTGAAAATTGCCCCGGTAATCGTACGGACGCCCGCCAAAACGCCATTCTCAAAGAGAAGATTTTCGGCAAAATCCGCGTAAATCTTTAAGTTAGAGCAACTTAGCAAGACTTCGCGCCATTTCAGCGAAAAGGCGAGTTTGTCGCACTGTGCGCGCGGACTCCACATCGCCGGGCCCTTGGAGCGGTTGAGCATCCGGAACTGCAGCGTGGCGGCATCCGTGACGACGCCGGTCCATCCGCCCATCGCATCGATCTCCCGGACAATCTGTCCTTTGGCGATTCCGCCCACCGCCGGGTTGCACGACATCTTGGCGAAGCCGTTCAGGTCGGGGGAGAGCAGGAGGACGGAGGAGCCGAGCGACGCGGCGGCCATCGCCGCCTCGCAGCCGGCGTGCCCGCCGCCGATGACGATGATGTCGTAGGACGATGTCATACGAGCGGACGCTGGGAAAGGTAGTAATTCTCCTTGGCACGCATCACGGCGATGTCCTCCTCCGTATGGTCGTCATAGCCGATCAGATGGAGCAGGCCATGCACGATGACCCGGTTCAGTTCGTCGGCGAACTCCACTCCATAGAAAGCGGCGTTCTCACGGACCGAGTCGATGGAGATGAACAGGTCGCCGGAAAGGCGGTTGCCCTCGCAGTAATCGAAGGTGATGATGTCGGTATAATAATCGTGTTGCAGATATTTTATATTGACATCCAAAATATAATTATCGGAGCAAAATATAACCGAGATGTCCCCCAGTCGCTTGGTCTCACTTTCGGCCACGAATTTGAGCCAGCGGTTGGTAAGGCGTTTCTCCTTGAAAACGAAGGAAGTATCTTCAGCAAAATAGGTTACCATAACGGAGAATTTGTGCAAATCTACGAAGAAAATGGCTATTTTTGTAAGTTTGCAAGCAGTATTCGGAAAAGAAGACCGTTATAAGATAGAATGAGTCAGTACAAGACAGAGAAAGCAGTATTCGTAGGCGTCGTCCTCGAAAAGGGAGGCGAGCGCAAGGTCCAGGAGTATCTGGACGAACTCCAGTTCCTGGCGGAGACCGCCGGCGCCATCGGCGACAAGATGTTCATGCAGCGGATGGACCGGCCCGACAAGGCCACCTACATCGGCACGGGAAAACTCCAGGAAATCAAGGAGTACTGCGAGGAGAACGAGATCCAATACGTCATTTTCGACGACGAACTCACCGGCACCCAGCAGCGCAACATCGAGAAACTCATCGAATGTTCCGATGTCATCGACCGGACGAGCCTCATCCTGGAAATCTTCGCGCAGCGGGCGAAGACGTCCTATGCGAAGATGCAGGTGGAGTTGGCCCATTACAACTACATGCTGCCGCGGCTCGCGGGCATGTGGACGCACCTGGAGCGCCAGCGGGGCGGCATGGGCACTCGCGGCGGTATGGGTGAAACCCAGATCGAGGTGGACCGCCGGATTGTCAAGCAGCGCATTTCCAAACTCAAGGAGGACCTGAAGAAAGTGGACCGGCAGATGGCGACCCAGCGCAGCAACCGGGGGAGTCTCGTGCGCCTGGCCCTCGTCGGCTATACCAACGTCGGGAAAAGCACCCTCATGAACCTGCTGGCGAAGTCCGACGTGTTCGCGGAGAACAAACTCTTCGCCACCCTGGACACGACCGTCCGGAAAGTGGTCATCGAGAACTGCCCGTTCCTGCTGTCGGATACCGTCGGCTTCATCCGGAAACTGCCCACGCAACTGGTGGAAGCCTTCAAGAGCACCCTGGACGAGGTCCGCGAGGCCGATATCCTCGTGCACGTGGTGGACATATCTCACCCCGACTTCGAGGAACAGATGCAGGTGGTGGAACAGACGCTCCGGGATATCGGCGCGGCTAACAAGCCCGTCTTCGTCGTGTTCAACAAGGTCGATGCCTACACCTACGAGCCTTACGACGAGTTCTCGCTCACGCCCAAGGAAGCGAAGAACCGCACCCTGGACGAACTCAAGAACAGTTGGATCGCGCAGGAGAAGACCCCTTGCATCTTCATCTCCGCCAAGGAGAGGATCGGCATCGACAAACTCCGGAACGACCTGTACAAAATGGTGGCGGAAATCCATGCGGGCCGCTATCCTTTCAATAATTTCTTATGGTAAAACGACTGATTCTCATTGCTTTGGCGCTGCTCTCCCTGGCCGGAACGGCCGCAGCCCAAAGCGAGGACGAGGCGGCTGTCTTTGCGGGGATCTTCCGCGGAAAACTGCCGGCCACCTACCCGTTCAAGTACAACGGGACCTATTTCTGGAGCCGGAAGGCCTTCCAGAAGGGCACCGTCTGGTACAACGGCAAGCAGTACGACGACATCTCCCTGAACGTCGATGCCTACACGAACGAACTGCAGGTCCGCCCCCTGGAAAACGCGAGCGCCGTCGTCGTGTATCGCGACCAGGTCGCCTGGTTCACGATGGGGGAGACCCGCTTCGTGAACCTCCGCTACCTGGGCTGGCCCGAGGCGCCGGAAGGATTCTACGAAGTCGTCCGGGACGGGAAAAAGCCCATCCTGCGGCAGGTGAAGAAATCGCTCCGGTTCGATGCGACCTCCGGAGGCCACCTCAACGTGGGCGAGGAGACGGAAGACTTCAGTTTCACTACACCCAGTTACTTCCAGCCGGAGGAAACCTACTACGTCCTGGAGAACGGCGTACTGCGCAAGATCAGGAAGCGCGCGCTGAAGAAACTGCTCCGCGAACCCGCCGGCGAACCCACGCTGCCCATTGATGCGGTGGCCTGGCGCACCGTTTCCGAAAGTCCCGTCTTCGGCACAGTCGCGGCGGCCGACCTGCCGGGAACCGGCACCGGCCTGCCGGAGTCCTATTTCACGGAAAAACAGCAAGATACGCTCACGGTCCAGTACGTGGAAACCGCGCTGCTCGCCACCTACCGGAACAAGGTTTACACCATCGGCGACCCGGCCCTGGACAAGGGAACGGCGACGAAAAGGGTGCAGGGCGTCGTCACGGAAGCCGAGACCGGCGAGCCGATGTACGGCGTGGTGGTCTTTGACGATGTCACGAAGAGTTACACCCGCACGGACCGGCGCGGCCACTATTCCATCAACCTTCCCGGCGGCGAGAACGTCCTGAATTTCAGCGCCGACGGCAAGGAGGACCAGTCGCTGCGCGTCATCGTCCACTCCGACGGCGGCCTGAACGTGATGATGACCGAGAAAGTGACGATGCTCAAGGAGGCCGTCGTGTCGGCCGAGAGCATGGCCCAGCACCGGAACACGGAAATGGGCGTGGAGAAGGTGAGCGTGAAGACGATGAACAAGATCCCGTCGGCCTTCGGGGAAGGGGACGTGATCAAGGCGGTCCTCACCCTCCCGGGCGTCAAGAGCGTGGGCGAAGCCTCCGGCGGATTCAACGTCCGCGGCGGCAGCGCCGACCAGAACCTCATCCTGTTCAACGGCAGCACCATCTACAACCCCACGCACCTGTTCGGCATCTTCTCGGCCTTCAACCCCGATATCGTCTCCTCCGTGGAACTGTACAAGAGTTCCATCCCGGCCGAATACGGCGGGCGCGTCTCCTCCGTCCTCCGGGTCGATTCCAAGGACGGCGACATGCAGAAGTGGAAGGGTTCCGCGGGCATCGGCGTCCTGACGAGCCGGCTGCAGTTCGAAGGCCCGATCGTCAAGGGAAAGACCTCCGTCAATGCCGGCGGCCGCATCACCTACTCCGACTGGATCATGAAGCGGCTGCCCAAGAACAGCGCCTACGCCGGCGGTTCGGCGGGTTTCGCGGACGCGAACCTGGGCATCACCCACCGGTTCGACGCGAACAATTCCCTCCACGTTTACGGTTATTATGCCAATGACCGGTTCTCCTTCGGCGGCGACACGACCTTCCGGTACAACAACGTGAACGCCTCCGTCGTCTGGAAACACCGGTCCAAGATCGGACGCACGCAGGTGAGCGGCGGTTACGACCGCTACACGAACCGGATTTCCGCCCACGAGTGGGAGGGGGGAGCCTACGACATGGACACCTATATCCGCCAGGCCTTCTTCCGGATGGACCGCAAGCGCGACCTGGGGCTCCGCCACGAACTCGCCTGGGGTATCCACATGACGCACTATATGCTGGATCCCGGCATCATGAAGCCGTTCGGCCCCGAATCCGACGTCAAGGCCCGCACCCTGGCCCGCGAGAACGGCGAGGAGCCGGCCTTCTACCTCTCCGACACCTGGAAGCCGACGGACGTGTTCTCCCTGGAAGGGGGCGTCCGCTTGTCCGCCTTCTTCGCCTTCAAGGACGCCGCTGCCTATTTCGGCATTCCCGACCTTCGGCTGGCCGTCAAGTATTCGCCGGCGGAGAACCTCTCCTTCAAGGCGGGCGTGAACACGCTCACCCAGTATATCCACCTGATTTCCAACACGTCGGCCGTCTCGCCGATGGACACCTGGAAACTCACCGACGCCGCCATCAAGCCCACCTGGGGCTGGCAGGGCGCCGGTGGCGTGTACTGGACGGAACTGAACACCGGCATCGACTTCTCGGCGGAACTCTACTACAAGAACACCCGCAACGCCCTGGACTACAAGGCCGGCGCCCAGTTGACGATGAATCCCGACCTGGCCGACGACCTGATTCCGGTGTACGGACGGTCCTACGGCGTGGAACTGATGGCCAAGAAGACCACCGGAAAGATCACCGGCTGGGCCTCCTACACGTATTCCCGCGCGCACCTGCGCGAAATGCAGGACCGCGGCAACGAGACCATCGCCGGAGGCCGTTGGTACAACGCGCCTTACGACAAGCCGCATGAGTTCAAACTCGTGACGAACATCGCCCTCACGCACCGCTACAGTTTCTCCGTGAACGTGGACTATTCCACCGGACGGCCTGTTACGGTTCCCATCGGTACGTACTATTACGGCGGAAAATGGCGGATGGCCTATGCCGAGCGCAACGCCCACCGGATTCCGGACTACTTCCGGACCGACGTCGCCTTCAACATCGACCCGGGCCACTACCTGAAAGCGGCATTCCATACGACCATCACCGTAGGCGTCTATAACGTCACCGGCCGCAAGAACCCGTATTCGGTCTTCTTCAAGAACAACGGCGGCATGACCGAGGGCTATATGCTGTCGGTCTTCGCCACCCAGATTCCGTACGTCAACCTCAATATCCTGTTCTGATGAAAAAGATTCTGACCCTCCTCGCCGTCCTCGCCCTGGCGACGGCCTGCATCTATCCTTATCAGCCGGATCTTGAAGAGGCTCCGCAAGGAGTCCTTGTCGTGGACGGGAATCTGATGATTGGGGAACCTTCCACGGTCCAGATCGGCCTGATGTCCTCCCTGTGGCCCGGCAAGACGGATTCCGGTACCCCCTCCGACGGCGGCGTCTGGTACACTGTCGGACGTTACGCAATCCGCGTCTGGGCCGAAGACGATGCCGGCGGCGTCTATGAAGGACAGATTGTCGCGAACGATTGGTACAGTCCGATGGTTCCCTATATCCTGCCGTTGGAAAACGCTCCGTCCGACCGGAAATACCGCGTCTGCGTCCAAATGGGCGGAGAACAGTATTCCAGCGACTGGATCAAGCCGCTGGCACCGCCCACCTTCAAGCGAATCACCTTCAAGGCGTCTAACACGCTCAGCAACCAGGACGTCACCGTCCAGGTGTCCCTGGAAGGCGGCCCCGATGCAACGGGTTACATCCTCCTTTCCTATGACGAGACCTGGCGTTTCCATACCGACTATTATCCGAACTACGAGTACGACTACGCCTCCAATTCCGTTTCGCTGCGCACGCATCCCTGGGACCGATACTGGTGCTGGAAGACTGTCGATCCGCACACGCAGATTCCGCTGGATTACACCCAGATGGCCGGTTCCGGCGTGAAGGACTACCCGCTGCTCAAGTTTTCCCGGTATGACAACCGGAACCACTCGCGGTACAGCATCCGCGTGAAGGCGCGCACCATCGACCGGGAGACGTACAAGTTCCTCAGCCACCTGGAGGAAAGCACGGAGTCGGGGGACAACCTGTTCACCCCGAATCCGGGAGAAGTCCCCGGAAACCTGCGCTGCGAGACAGACCCGGACCGGATGGTGATGGGATATGTCACCGTCGCCGTCACCACGAGCATGCGGGCTTACAACGGCAGCCAGTTCCTGCTTTCACGGCAACCCAGCCCCTATGACCTGGCTTACCCCGACCAGTGGCCGAGGGTGCCCGGAGCGCCCTACTGGCGGGATTTCTACGATATGGGATACATGCCGCTGATCGAGAACAACCTGCCGCCTTCGGATGGTGTCCAGATGGGCCCGTACGGCTGGGGCTGGGCCAGTTGCTATGACTGCGTCGCCGCGGGCGGAACGCTGACGGCACCTGATTTCTGGGAGGAATGATGATGAAAAAGTTGATGATCACCCTATGGGCCCTTGCGTCCGGCATCCAGGCCGGGGCCGCCGTTCCCGTGGAACGCATCTTTGTATCCACCGACCGGGACGTGTATATCGCCGGCGACGCCGTCTGGTGCTCCCTGACCAGCCTGGACGGAAACGGCCGTTATTCGAACGAAAGCGCCGTTTCCTACCTGGAACTCGTCTCCGCCTCCGGAACGGCCTGTACGGCCAAGATCGGCCTGTTGGAAGGCAGGGGAGCGGGCTCTTTCCGGATTCCTGTCACCACGCCCACCGGCATCTACCGGCTCGTCGCCTACACGGCCGTCAATGCCGGCGAGGAAGGAACGCCCTGGATGGCGGGCTCCCGCCTCCTGACCGTTTACAACACCACCTCCACCGCCCGTGTTCCCAACGGGGTGGAACTCGTCGATGAACCGGCCTATGAGGCCCTGAAACGGCCCGTAACGGCCCCGGAAGGAGCGCTGCAACTCTCCACCCGGACACGGCTGCCCAAGGGGACGAAAACCGCCCTTGTGCTCAGCAATGCCGGTCATAAGGCCTCGGTAAGCCTGTCGGTGCGGCACGAGGACGACCTCGTACCCGCTGCCCGGGAGAACACCCCGGCGAGTTTCCTGAAAGCGCTTCCCTCCGATATCCGGATCAAGCCGGGGGCGAATCCCGTGAACGAGTTCGACGGGGAAATCGTGACGGCGCGTATCAAGGGCGCCCTGATGGAGGACGTGGACAGTTATGCGGAAGCCACCCTTTCCACCGCCGGGGACCCCTCCAGCCTGTATGTGGGCCGGGCCGAAGGGACCGACCTCATCCGGTACTACACGTCCAACATCTACGGCAACCGCGAAATCGTGTGCGAAGTCTCCAAACTGGACAGGGAAGGAGGCTATATCGACTTCGAGAGTCCCTTTATCCAGGCCGATGCCGGGGAACTGCCCAAACTCCTCCTGAGCCCGTCCCAGCGGCAGGACCTCGTGTCCCGGAAAGCCGCCCTGCGGGCGGAAAAGGCACTCCGCATCGACACCCTCACCACCTTCATGACGCACCGGAAGGACCTCCTCCTGGAGTCCGTCGAGCGCCGCCGCTACCATCTGGATGACTACACCCGATTCCCTTCGGTCCGGGAAATCCTGGTGGAATTCATCCCGGAACTGAGCCTGAAGCGGGTCCGGGACAAATGGACGATGCAACTCGTCATCTCCGATGCCGTCCAGTCCCGGTTCGAGAAGACCGACAACATCCTCGTGATGATGGACGGCGTGATCCTGAGCGACCTGGATCTCCTGCTGGATTTTGACGCGATGCTGCTCGAAGACGTGGACATATACATGCAGACTTTCGTCTGCGGCAAGGTTCCCTTCCATGGGCTGGTGAACTTCATCTCCAAGAAGAATTATGTCACCGCCCTCCATTTCCCGGCCAACGTCCGTGTCGTGGACTTCCAGGGCATCGCCTATCCGGTCGCCTACAACGGCGCCGTTCCGGAAGGGGAGGGGCAGGACCTCCGCCAACTCCTCTACTGGCATCCCATCCTGAACCTGGACGCCGGTTCCGACTACCGCCTGGAATTCACCACGCCCGGTTACGCCGGCCGTTTCAAGGCTGTCGCCGAGGGTTTTACCGAGGACGGGATGCCTGTCTATCAGGAGTTTACCTTCGACGTGGAATAGATTCCTTCGTCGGTCTCCGACCTCCTCGGAATGACAATGAAAATCGGGCGGCCCGTGAGGGTCGCCCGAATCATTCAGGGTTGTCCGTCTGCTAGAGGTCAGGAGGAGTGACCTGCTCGGCGGTGAGAACACCTTCCTCGTTGGGGTTGACATCCCACCAGAGGCGGCTGTTCACGTCGTCCGCGCTACCACGGAGATCCTTGAGGGCCTCCTGATACTGCTCAGCGTTTAGGTCGGGATCCGCGCTGGTGGAGTAGGCGAGACGATACGGATAGTGGGTAAGGCCAGCCTGCTTGACGGCGGCGGGACCGACATACATCTTCGGGACGTCCATACGACGCCAGTCAGCCCAAGCCTGGACACCGTCGGAGAGATAACCGGCGATCCAGCGCTGGAGGGCGATCTGCTCGAGACCATCGTTTCCACCCTTGTAGGCGACGGCTGCGCTGGCAATGTAGTCAGCAGCGCCATCAGCGCCCCACTGGTCGAAGGAAGCCTTGATGCCCGCCTCGTAGAGGGTCTTCGCATCGGCGGAGATCCAGCCGCGGTTAGCGGCCTCAGCCTCGGTGAGGAGAACGCGGGCGGCCGTGATCACCGGAAGCGTAGCGTCAAAGGCCAGCATCTTCATGTTGATGGAGCAAATATACGGCACCCATGCAGTAACTTCGGAGTTCTGCTCGAGGCCAAGCGGAATCCCATAGAAGGAGTCGTAGGAATCACGCGGGAACTTCTCCGGATCGCGGGAACCCAGGTAGCCTTCGATATCGAAGTACTTGAACATGCGGGGATCCTGGAGTTGCTTCATCTCGTTGACGATAAAGTAGTTCGGAGCGTTGCAGAAACTGGCGCCGGAATAGGTCGGGTTGTTCCAGTAGTACATCATACCCATATTCAGGTCGTCGTGCGTGTGGAACAGGCCGTCGGAGGCCGCGGTCATACCGCCGTCGCCGTACGCCTTGGCGAAACGGGACTTACCGGTAGCGGCATCCACGTCGCTGAGTTTGATGGCCGCGATCATGCGGAGGGAGGCGTTGAACTTCTTCCACTTGGCGATGTCGCCGCCGAAACTGACGTCGGCGTCGGCATTCAGGGTGCCGTTCGTGTCGAACTGGGCGTAAGCCTCGTTCAGGGACTTGTCCAGGTAGTCATACACTTCCTTCTGGGTGTCATACTTAGGCTTCCAGATATCGTCGGAAGAACCTTTGAAGGCCTCGGTGATGACGATCGGGCCAAGGATGTCGGTGAGGTTCATGTAGTAGAAGGCCTGGAGGGTCTTCGCGGCCGCGATCTGGTTGTTCGACGAACCGAGGGAAGTCACATTCGGAAGGTCTTTCTGCTCGGGATCCTCGTTCCATTCGATGATGTACTGAAGGTTCTTGAGCGGATACAGGTACATCGTGCTGATGCTGTACGTAGAGGTCGTACCGAGCGGGCCGTACTGGTTGTTCTTGCACTCGGCAAGATAACCGTTCCAAAACTGCTGCCAGGGGTCATAACCGTTAGTAGCGGTACCGGTGACATTGTAGTACAGATAACGCTCCGCCTGTGTGAACATGTAACTCGTGAACGCGGTCGAAGGAGAGTTCGGGCTCTTGTTGATGTCACCGAAATCCCGGATCTTCTCGCAACTGACAAACAGGCCGGCGACGACGACTGCGGTTAAAAGGGCATATATCTTTTTCATATACATTCTCCTAATTAATCAGTTAAACCATAGTCTAGCGACGGGAACGGGCTTCGCCGAAGGTGGCCTTCAGCGTGATACCGAAGGTGCGGGTGGAGATGGCCTGACCGCCTTCGAGGAAGTTGTAGGAGGCACCGCCAAGTTCGGAAGGATCGATGTTCGGGACGGCGGAGTAGATCAGCCAGGGGTTCGTGGCGACGAAGGCGACGCTCACGTTGCGCATGCCGATACCGAGTTTGTCGATGAGACGCTGAGGGATGGCATAGCGGACGGAGAGTTCGCGCATCTTCAGGTAGGAACGGTCATACAGCCAGCAGTCGTTGCCATAGCGGTACTTGTAGTAGTAGTGGTACCAGGCATCCATGTAACCGGAGAGTTCGTTGCCGTCGGCATCGACACCTTCCATATAGACACCACCGCCCACCTGGACAGGCTCACGGATGTTGTTGCCCTTCGGGTTGATGGCCGCGGAAGCCTCGAGCAGACCGGAGCCCTCACCCCACATGTTCGTCCAGGAAATGAGTTGACCACCGACCACGAAGTCGAAGTTGGCACCGATCGTGACATTCTTGAAAGTGACATCGGTGCTGAAACCGCCCGTGAAGTCGGGCTGGATGTTACCGATTTCCTTCAACTCGTTGGTCTCCCAGACGGGAGCGACCTCACCGATCGCGGCGGCGTTGTTTCCGGAAAGTTTCCGGAGGATGAGCCGGCCTTCCTCGTCGGTCTTCCAACGGGCGTCAGTCTGGATGATACCGATAGGCTCACCGACGCGGGACTTGAGGGAGTAGTTGTAATAGAACTTGTTGGAGTACAGGACGCGCTCATCATCCGGGTTGCCGAAGAGTTCGACGAGCGTATTGACGTTCTTGGAGATGTTACCGGTGATGTTCCATTCCCAATCCCGGGTCTTGACGGGAGTACCGCCAAGGAGGATCTCGATACCCTTGTTCTGCACCAGACCGGCATTCATCGTGCGGTTGGAATAACCGGAATAGGCGATAACGCCGGAATTGATGATATCGTCCTTGGTGTTCTTCAGATAGAGGTTGATGTCCCCGTAGAAACGGTTGTTGAACATCTTGAATTCGGTACCGACCTCATAGGAAGTGGAGATGGTAGGACGGATGTTCTCGTTCACCTGGGTGGTAGGCTCTGACATCGTCGGCTGGCCGTGGAACTTGGAGTTGACCGAGTACACCGGGGTCACGGAGTAGGCTCCGAGGGTGGAACCGACCTGGGCGAGGGAGCCGCGGATCTTCCAGAAGTTCAGCCAGGGGGCGTTGATGAGTTTGCTGGCCATGAAGGACAGGGAGGCACCGCCGTAGAGGTAACCGTTGTTCGCGACCGGCAGACGGGAGTCGAGGTCGTAACGGATGGAACCGTCCAGATAGATGAGGTCATCCCAGCCGATGGTGGCGTTGCCGAAGAACGAGCGGGTCTTGTAGTGGGTCTCGCTGTTGCTGGCGCTGTAGGTGCTGTTGGAAGCGGCCAGGTTATAGAACTCGTCCACGCTCAGACCGCTGTTGGTGCTGGCATTCAGATAGTAGTAGTCATATCGGCGGGCCTCAGCGAAGGCTGCGGCCTCGACAGCGAGACGGTTCTCGGCGAACTGGCCGCTCCAGGTCAGGTAAGCCTGGGTGGTCATGTCGTTGGTCTGGCTCTGATTCGTACGGAAGTACGGCTCATAGTTGATGGATCCGGAACCGTACTTATACTCGTCCTTACCGGTATTCATCATCTCGGTGATACGGGCACCCAGGCGGAAGTTGTACGGGAGGGTGGCGTAGATGTCACCGGTGATGGTGTGGTAATTGGAAACACCGACACGGTTGTAGGTGTCCATCACGGCGAACGGGTTGTCATGGAAGTTGGCGGCGAGGTTGTAGTTGCCGGCGTCGTAACGGGCGGCGGTGGTGGCACCGACGATATTCCAGGTACGCCAGGAACCGTCCGGACGCAGATAATCCTTCATGGTGGCGATGTCCACGTTGGTGTGGCCCCACTGGGTGAAGTCGCAGATGTAGTTACCGTTGGCGGAATAACCTTCCGTGGAGGCGTTCTGGTTGCGACGCATCCGGAAGCGGTAACTGATGTCGGCAGTGAGCCAGTTGGTGGGCTTGATCTGCGAGGAGAGACTGAAGGAACGGCGGATAGCCTTGGAGTTGTAGAAGATACCGGGACGGTCCACGTTGCTGAAGGAAACGCGGGTGTTCATGCCCTTGGTGGCCTTCGTGAAGGAAACGTTGGTATTGTTCGTCCAGGCGACGCGGGTCAGGTCGCGGAGATCCAGACGATAACTCCAGGTGTCGGTCTTGCCGAAGTACTCGGAAGTCGGATCCCAGGAGAGGGCGGTACGGTAGAGGGTCTTGTCATCGAAGCGCGGACCCCAGGACACGTCCTCACCGTAGTCATACACATAGGTTCCGTCGGCGAGTTTCAGGCCGTTCGCGGTGAAGCAGAAAGCGGCATCGTTGACATCGCCCGTACCGTCATACTGGGCAGTAGCCTGGGAGGCCATGGAACCACCACCGAAGAGTTTCTGGAAGTTGAGGTGGTTGTAGAAAATCTCGGCGGAAGTGGTCTGGGTGAACTCCACGAAGGAAGCACCTTCCTGGGCCTTCTTGGTGGTGATGATCACGGCACCGTTGGCGCCGCGGGAACCGTACAGGGCGGTAGCGGCAGGGCCTTTCAGGATGTTCATACTCTCCACATCGTCCATGTTCACGGCGTTCGCATTGCCATAGATGGCGCCGTCCACGACATAGATCGGCTGGGAGCCTTCCTGGGAACTGTAGGAAGTCGGACCACGGAGGACGATACGGCCCTCGTTGAAGGTGGAACCGCCGGATCCCCAGAACTGGGCACCGGCAACCTTACCGGCCAGGGCGTTACCCACGGCGGGGCTGTGGGTGATGGTGAGTTTCTCGTCGCTGAGGACCTGGGCGGAGTAACCGATGGCCTTCTGCTTACGGGTCAGACCCTGCGCAGTGACGACGACCTCATCGAGGTACTCGGCATCCGGCTCGAGGGCGATGTTCACAACGGTCATGCCGTTCACTTCGACAGACTGGGTCTTGTAACCCATGTTGCTGACGACGAGGACACCGTTTCTCGGAGCAGAAAGCGAGTAAGCACCCTGCACGTCCGTGAGCGCGTAGGAAGTGGCACTTCCCTGCACGACGACGGCAGCGCCCGTGATGGGCTCACCGTTGGAACTGTCGGTCACAGTACCTTTCACGGTGATGTTCTGAGCGTACAGCGCCGTAGAAGCAACGGCCAGCAGGCACGCCAGGAACAGTTTTACTTTTTTCATAAGCAAGAACTTTGGTTAAACATAATATTGTGATACAAAATGAATTGCGTATTTTTGTATCGAATACACTCCTAAATGGTCGTTTAATAATACAACCTAACCGAGAGTGTAAACTATGTTGAAAAACTGTAAGGAAACAATGACATTTGCGTACATCCGTGTCAGCACGCAGGTGCAGACGAGCGAAGGTCAGCGGTATGAAATCGAAAAATGGTGCAGGCGCAGGAACATGCACGTG
Source organism: Bacteroidales bacterium (assembly GCA_017530725.1). Lineage (GTDB taxonomy): Bacteria > Bacteroidota > Bacteroidia > Bacteroidales > UBA932 > Cryptobacteroides. The sequence continues at coordinate 6,223 of JAFXMA010000137.1, read as the reverse complement.
GACCGCTGGGTGGAGGAAAAGATATCCGGACTGTCCGGACTGAACAAGCGTACGCTGGGGAAAACCCTCCGGAGGATGCGGAAAGGGGATGTCCTCATCTGCACGGAACTGTCCAGGCTCGGCCGGAACATGATGATGGTCATGTCCATCCTGAACCAGTGCTCCCAGCGGGGAATCTCCGTCTATTCCATCAAGGACCATTTCGAACTGTCGGACAGCATCAACTCGAAAATCATTGCTTTTTCGTTTTCCCTTGCCGCAGAAATAGAAAGGAACCTGATTTCCCAGCGCACCCGGGAGGCGCTGGCGGCCAAGAAGGAAGCCGGCGTCCGACTGGGCCGGCCGAAGGGGAAGTCAAAGCAGCAGAAGGACTTCGAGCAGATGCTTCCGGAACTCAGGAAGGCGAGGGCGGAAGGGGCATCTTTCAAACTGTTAGCGGAAAAGGCGGGGATTCACAGAAACACCCTGTACAGGTACTTGAAAGCCACAAAAGAGGGGGAACAAAACGAAAAGCCCTAAAAATTTAATTTTTTAAAAAATTATGTTTTAAAACTATTTTTAAGGAAATTTCGTAAAATTTTAATTAAATAACCCACAAATAAGGCTTTGATTATTTTTTCAAAATCCGGAAAACTTACACTATTGTATTTTTGTATAATATGTGTAAATTTGCATAATTGAAAATTGTTTCCAAACTTTGCACGCAAAGTGTCGTTCAAATTGAACATTTAAACGACCGTATTTTAATACATTTTGGTAAGAAAAACAAGTTTTCAACCTACTATTATGTTTAACTAACCTTTTCATGCTTATGAAAAAAGTAAAACTGTTCCTGGCGTGCCTGCTGACCGTCGTCTCGACGGCTCTGTACGCACAGAACATCACCGTGAAAGGTACTGTGACCGACAGTTCCAACGGTGAGCCCATCACGGGCGCTGCCGTCGTCGTGCAGGGAAGTGCCACTTCCTACGCGCTCACGGACGTGCAGGGTGCTTTCTCCATCACGGCTCCTAGAAATGGTGTCCTCGTCGTCAGTAACATGGGTTACAAGACCCAGTCTGTCGAGGTCAACGGCATGACCGTTGTGAACATTGCGCTCGAGCCGGACGCCGAGTACCTCGATGAGGTCGTCGTCACTGCCCAGGGTCTGACCCGTAAGCAGAAGGCCATCGGCTATTCCGCCCAGGTCATCAACGACGAGAAACTGAACATCACCCACGCTCCCGCCCTCGGCAATGCCCTGGCCGGTAAGGTCGCCGGTGCCCAGTTCTGGGGATCCGCCGGTTCCACCTTCAACGAGGGTCGTATCATTCTCCGTGGTCCGACCTCCTACAACTCCCAGGAGGGTAGTGAGCCTATCTATGTCATCGACGGCGCCATCACCGGTGCCAGTTCGGTGAACATGGACGATGTGGAGAGCATCAACATCCTGAAGGGACCTGCGGCTACCGCCCTGTACGGTTCCCGCGGTGCGAACGGTGCCGTCATCATCACCACCAAGCGCGCCCAGGAAGGCCAGTCCCACGTTGAATTCACCCAGACCACGGCGGCTGAGGTCTTCTACAACCACCTCAACTTCCAGAAACTCTACGGTGGTGGTGCGATGGCCGCCCAGGCTACCGCCCAGTATTCCGACAATCCGGGTGCCGACGTCAACGACGCCACCTGGTGCTTCACCAACAACGACCTGAAACTCCCTGACGGCACCTTTATCTATGACTATGGTGAGGATGTATCCTGGGGCCCGCGCTTCGATGACAAGACCCTCTACCGTACCGCCCTCTCCTGGGATCCGACTTCCGAGTACTATGGCAAGACCGACACCTGGAGTTATCGCCTGAACCTCCGCGACCTGACCCGTGTCGCCTGGACGAACAACACCAACGTCGCTTTCACGAAGGCCACCAAGGGCATGAACACCCGCGTTTCCTTCAGCAACGTGGACCGTCCCGGTATCTTCTACAACTCCAAGGCTGTCCGCCGTTCCTTCAGCATCTCCTCCCAGATCAAGCCCAACTCCTGGCTCAATGCCGATATCAGTTACCGCTACCGCTACCGCAACAACCAGAACGCGGAGCAGGAAGGTTATTCCGCCAACGGTAACTACGTCTGCGACCTGGTCCAGTGGGGTCACACCAACGTCGATTACTCCCAGTTGAAGGACTGGCAGCGTCCGGACGGTTCCTGGCGCAACTGGAACATCGTGAGCCCGACCAACCTCGCGGCCAACTTCCACGACAACCCGTTCGCCGTGATGGAGAAGTACACCTACTCCAGCACGAACCAGAACCACCTCATCTCCGGTGACATCTACGCCACCCTCCCGTACAACTTCCGCATCGGCGCCCGTATCAACGAGATCATGTCCAATGCCCTGTACAACGAGCGCAACAGCGAAGGTTCCGTCAACTTCGACCCGTACTTCCGGACCTATCAGACCAACACCAACGATTTCACGGCCCAGGGTTATGTGACTTGGAACAACCAGTTCTTCGAGAACCGTCTCTCCGTCGAGGCTGCGGCCTTCGCCGAGTCCCGTTCCTACAATTATTACTATCTGAACAGTTCCACCAACGGTGGCCTGACGGTTCCCGGTTTCTTCAACCTCGGCGCTTCCGTGAGCACCTACTCCACGAACAACAGCGAGACCCATTACAAGACCCGTTCGTTCTTCGGCAACGCCACCATCGGCTGGGATGACCTCGTCTATGTGGACGGTTCCATCCGTTACGACCTCGACTCCCGTCTGCCTGTCCAGAACAACGGTTACCTCTACGGCGGTGCCTCCCTGTCCTTCATGGTCAGCAAACTCATCAACGCCCCCTGGCTCAACTTCTGGAAACTCCGCGGTTCCCTCGCCCAGGTGGGTTCCACCCTCGGAGCCTATGCCGTGACCCCCGTTTACTCGGTCAACTCCAAGTTCCACGGCCAGCCGACGATGTCCGAGCCTTCCACCCAGGTGAACCAGAACATCCGTCCGACCATCTCCACCTCCTTCGAGGTCGGTACCGAGTTCAAGATGTTCAACAACCGCTTCTACGGTGACGTCAACCTCTATGTCAAGAACACCAAGGACGACATCATCAACGCCGGTGTCATCGGTTCCTCCGGTTACAGCACCCGCACGATGAATGCCGGTCTGGTCCAGAACAAGGGTATCGAGATCCTCCTCGGCGGCACCCCGGTCCGCACCAAGGATTGGGAGTGGAACCTGAGCGGTAACATCTCCAAGAACATCAATACCCTCGTCGAACTCTTCGGCAAGCCGGATGACGAATATACCTGGTACTCCAACCGCTTCTATTACAACTACACCATCAAGTCCCGCGTGGGCCAGCCGGTCGGTATCATCCAGACCGACGCCCGTTGGATCACCAACGAGGACGGCAAACTGGTTCTCCAGAAACTGAATCCCGATTCCGCTGCGGGCCAGGCCATCGGTGAGGTCCGTCCTACCTACGAGGTCAATCAGAAGAAGGAAATCGGTAACGTCCAGCCCGACTTCACCGGCGGTTTCAATACCGACATCCGCTTCAAGAACGTCACCCTGAGCGCTGCGTTCGACTTCGTCATCGGCGGTCAGTTCATCTCCTGGACGAACATGTGGGGCCAGGGTTCCGGTCTGCTCGCAGAGTCTGCCGCGATCAACCCGAAGGGCAACAACATCCGTGAGCCTGTCCAGACCGGCGGTGGTGTCTATCTGGAAGGTGTCGATGCTGACGGCAAGGAAGTTTCCGGTTACATGGATGCTTACTACTACTTCTATTACAAGTACCGTTTCGGCAACGACTGCTGGCTGTACGACCGTTCCTACCTGAAGATGCGCGAACTCTCCGTGCGGTATGACGTTCCTCAGACCCTCGTTGACAGACTCAACATCGGTCTCCGCAACGTCAGCGTGGCCTTCGTCGCCACGAACCCCTGGCTGATCTACTCCGCCGCCCCGAACCTGGATCCTTCCGAACTCGGCGGTGCCTCCTACAACTTCCTCGAAGGCGGTCAGGCCATCTCCACCCGTACCTTTGGTATCACGCTGAAGGCTTCCTTCGGCGAACGTTCCCGTCGCTAATTCATGGTCAATTTAAATCAGGAGAATGTATATGAAAAAGATATATGCCCTTTTGACCTCTGCCATGGTCGCCGTCCTGCTGGTCGGCTGCGCCAAGATCCACGATTTCGGTGACATCAACAAGAGCCCGAACTCTCCGTCTACGCCGTACACGAACTACATGTTCACCCAGTCGCAGAGGTATTTCTACTACTTCATCACGGGTAACGCCACCAATGCGTACGACCCCTGGCAGCAGCAGTGGAACGGTTATCTTGCCGAGTGCAAGAACAACCAGTATGGCCCGTTGGGCACCACGACGAACTACAGTGGTGGCAACACGATGTACCTGACCCCGCTCAAGAACCTCCACTACATCATCGAGATGAACGAGGATCCCGAGCAGAAGGACCTTCCGAACGTTGCCGTGCTCGGCACGTCCGCCAACCAGATCGCGGCCGCGAAGACCCTCATGGGTTTCTACTTCATGACGCTGTCCGATATCTATGGACCGATCGTTGTCAGCGAAGCCTTCAAGGGTTCGTCCGATGATAACTGGTATCCGAAGTACGACTCCCAGAAGGAAGTGTACGACTTCATCGACTCTTCCCTGAGCGACGCCTACGGCCAGTTCGACGAAAGCGGTACCCTGGACGGTACGGCCGACGCCAGTTTCGGCGGCGACATCGCCAAGTGGAAGAAGTTCAACGCCTCCCTCCGCATGCTCGCGGCCATCAAACTCTGCGACGTGGACGCCGCTACCGGTAAGGCCCGCTTCTCCAAGGCTTATTCCCAGGGTGGCATGACCGCCACGGAAGACGGCCTCTTCCACAAGCACGACGACCTGAACTGGAATATGATGTACTACTGGTGCAACCCGGATTATGCCGGTGCCGGTTTCGGTATGGCTCCGAACATGTACATCGTGGACCAGATGAAGGAATTCAAGGATCCCCGCATGTTCAAGTACTTCGACATCGAAGGCTACAAGGGTCCCCGCGATCCCGAGGTGTTCCCGCGTGACTCCTACGAATCCTTCTATGGTGTTCCGTTCGGCCTGGAGAGCAACACGGCCGTGAATGCCTGGACGACTGTCTGCTGCTCCATCAACAGCAACATGATCGCCATGGACGCCACCCTGCCTGTGATCACCACCGCCCGTGTCCTCTTCACCGAGGCCGAGGCCGCTGTCCGCGGCTGGATCTCCGCCGATGCGAAGACCCTCTACGAGGCCGGTATCAAGTCCTCCTTCGAGCAGTGGGGTGCTGAAGGCGCCGACGCTTACATCGCCAGCCCGGAAGTCGCCTACAATGCTTCCAAGGGTCTTGAGCAGATTGCCATCCAGCGCTGGGTCGCCGGTTACCTCTCCGACGGTATCGAGGCCTGGTCCGACTGGCGCCGCCTGGACATCCCGAAGATGTTTGTCGGTCCCGAGGCCGTTACGCAGGGCAACAAGCACTTCCCGTATCGTCTCGCCTTCTACAGCGGTCACGATCCCGAGTTGAACACCGAGAACTATACTGCGGCCCTCAAGGATCTCCGTGGTGACGGTGACAACGTGAACAGCCGTGTCTGGTGGGATGTCAATCCCAACACGGAAGGTGTCATTCCTGCCGACAAGTGCGTTCCTCCGACGTTCTAAACTTCAGACTATGAAATGAATTCGGGCGGCCCATCCGGGTCGCCCGATTTTTTAGATTCTTTCGCTTCGTTCAGAATGACAAGGCGGAATCTCCCTACTCGCTGAAACGAGCCTTCAGATATTCGCGGTTCAGCCGCGCGATATGGTCGATGGTTACGTGCTTCGGGCACTCCATCTCGCAGGCGCGGGTGTTCGTGCAGTTGCCGAAACCGAGTTCGTCCATCTTGGCGACCATGGCGCGGGCGCGGCGGGCGGCTTCCGGCTTGCCCTGCGGGAGCAGGGCAAGGGAACTGACGCGAGCGGCCACGAAGAGCATCGCAGAACCGTTCTTACAGGTGGCTACGCAGGCACCGCAACCGACGCAGGCGGCGGCGTCCATCGACAGTTCCGCATCGTCGTGCGGGATGAGGATGGTGTTCGCATCCTGGGCGGCGCCGGTGCGGACGGAGACGAATCCGCCGGCCTGGAGGATCTTGTCGAAGGCCTGACGGTCCACGACCAGGTCCTTGATCACCGGGAAGGCGGCGCTGCGC
>JAFXMA010000136.1 GCA_017530725.1 Bacteroidales bacterium | reverse complement strand
GCATCCGCTGGGAATCCGGCATGAGCCGCCAGTTCCAGTACGAGCAGACGCAGTCCCGCATCGGCAAGGACCTCTGGAGCGGGCTTGAACTCTATATGGAGAACTCTCCCCTCTTCCGGCTCCCGAACGTACAGACGCCGGTGCTGATCATGCATAACGACAACGACGGCGCCGTGCCGTGGTACCAGGGCATCGAGATGTTCATGGGCCTTCGCCGCCTGGGCAAGCCCGCCTGGCTGCTGGAATACAACAACGAGGCCCACAACCTCCGCGAGCGCAGAAACCGCAAGGACTTGACTATCAGGCTCCAGCAGTTCTTCGACCACTACCTGAAGGGCGCCCCCGAACCCGCCTGGATGCGTGACGGCGTCCCGACGATGAAGAAGGACTACTACTTCGGATACGAGGAAGCGGAATAAAACGAGCATTGAAGAGAAGAAGGGTGACCAAACTTTGGTTACCCTTCTTCTTAGTGTTTGATGGAGGAAGGGAGTACCCTCCCGAAAGACTCCGTTCAGCGCTGCGCGCTTCACTCCGGCCCCTCCCACCATCTCCTGCGTCATTTGCTGCGCAAATAACTTGTATCTGGCGGGCCCCTCCCCCTACCCGTGTCCGGGGGTGGACACGCTTTCGGGAGGGTACTCCCTTCCTCCTACGCCATCTTCTTCAAGAGGCACTGGATCAGGCGACCGTTCTCGTCACGGAGGTGCATGCCGTTGCCGCGGCAGTATTTCCAGTGGCGGCAGGCAGCACAGTCGTCCTTATACATCCAGGAGCGGTCACGATAGGGCTGGAAGCGGGTGTTCCAGACTTCCATGAAGTCGTCCTGGTAGATGTTGCCCTGGTGGTAGTCCGCGCGGATGCTGGCGCAGGCGGAGATGGAGCCGTCAGCGAGGACGGAGCCCACGGATACGCCGGCCTGGCACATGTAGAAATGGCCGCGGACATCGCCTTCGTAGTTGCCCAGAAAGCCTTCGCAGGCGAATTCCGCCTTGATGCGTCCTTCTTTCCGGGTGGCCTTGATGAATTCCATCAGGCCGCGGATTTCCACGCCCGTGAGTTGCAGTTCCGGGTCCTGCGCGGCACGGCCGACCGGGAAAACGGTGAACAGCCGCCAGTCCTTGAGGCCCAGGCCGATGAGGTATTCTTTCAGTTCGTCCAGATGCGGATAGTTACGCCGATTGACGCAGGTGACGACGTCGAATTCGATGGCTTTGGAGTCGATGACCATCTTGATGGCGGCCGACGCGCGCTTGAAAGAGCCCTTGACACCCCGCATCCAGTCGTGGTCTTCCTCAAGACCGTCCAGGCTGATGGTCATCGAACGGAGGCCGCTCTGCAACAGGCGCTGATACCGTTGCGGCGTCAGGCCCCAGCCGTTCGTAACCATCCCCCAGGGGAACTCCTTCTCATAAATCATCCGGCCGCAGGCCTCCAGGTCCGGGCGCATCAGCGGCTCGCCGCCGGTGACGTTGATCATCACCTTGTGCGGGTCCGTCGCGGCGCGCACACTGTCCAGGACCTTGGCGAAATCCGCCATCGGCATGTCGGGCACCATGGCCGTCTGCTTGCAGTCGCTGCCGCAGTGGCGGCAATGGTGGTTGCAACGGAGCGTACACTCCCAAAAAAGTTGCTGGAGTGGATGGGAGGCAATCATATCATCCTGCAACTTCTTCGTGATATCCAGCGCAATACGGCGTCTGAGCGAAAGTTTTTCTTCCATTATTCTTCCTCCGGGGACACCACCTCGGGAGTCTCGGGACCGGTCACTTCTTCCTGTCTGGGATCATCCGCTTGTGAACGGGTTAAATAGGCATTTTCAGGTGGACCGTACATAGGTGGACCATACATGGCGAGCGGGGGGCCGTACATGTCAGGCCCAGGCTTCTCGCAGGAGGAGAAACCGAGCAGCGTAAGCAGGCCGCCGAGCAGCCAGGTCCTCGCTTTTTTCCAGGCAGCAATCATCTCTTATTCGGATTTGAGTTCTTTCTCCGGCAGCGCCATCTGCTTGTAACGGACCGGAGGGACGCCGTACATCAGTTTGATGGGCCGGTTGCCGGGATCGGGCTTGATGATGATGGTGTCGATGGGCGGAGACACCTGGGTGTCCGTCCCGTCTTGGGCACGGCGCATCCGGACTTTCGGGCTGCAGGACGAGAATCCCAGCAACCCCAGCAGCCCGACGGCCAACAGTCCTATGAATCGGTTTTTCTTCATATCCGCGTTTTATATATAATCCACGCCATGCAAAAACCTTGCACGAATGGACCGGAAAATCAGCGCAGTTCTCCGATCATCGCTTCCGCGACGGATTCGGAGGCGCCGGTGCCGCCGAGGAGTTCGCGCACTTCGGCGTAGTCAGCCATCATCCGGGAGCGGCAGCCCCCGTCTTCGACAAGGCGGCGGACCTCCGCGACCAGGCGGTCGGTGGTGAAATCTTCCTGGAGGAGTTCGTGGAAAGCACCCCGGTCCAGAATGAGGTTCGCCAGGCTTACATACTTGATTTTAAGGATGATGCGGGCGATGAGGGCGGTCAGGGCGGATGTCCGGTAGGCCACCACCTGGGGCGTGCCGATGAGGGCCGCCTCCAACGAGGCGGTGCCGGAATTGATGACAGCGGCGCGGGCGTGGTGAAGCACGCCGTAGGTGTCGCCGGAGACCACTTGCACGAAACCGTCGTTCCCGGCCAGATCGTAGTCCTCCCGCGTACGGCTCGGAGCCGCGGCGATCAGGAACTGATAACCGGCATATTCCGGCATTCCGTGCAGGCGGGCTGCCATCTGCATGAAAGTGGGCATCATCGTCTTGATTTCGCCGCTGCGGGAGCCGGCAAGCAGGGCGATGACCGGTTTGTCTTCCAGCCCATGCCGCCGCAGAAATTCCTCCCGGGACTCATGCAGTGCCTCCGACCGGTCCACCGCATCCACCAGCGGATTGCCGCGGTAGATGAAATCGACTCCTTTCCGTTTGAAATAATCGATTTCGAAGGGGAAGACGATGAAGAGTTTATCGACATAGGCCTTCAACTTCCTGATGCGCCCTTCGCGCGAAGCCCAGACCTTGGGGGCGATGTACCAGAAGACCTTGAAGCCGGCCTTGTGGGCGAATCCGGCGATGCGGAAATTGAAGCCGGGATAGTCGATGAGAATGACTACGTCGGGCTTCCAGGCGGCGATGTCCTCCTCGCAGAAACGGACCCGGCGGAGCAGTTTCCGAGCCTGGACGATCACTTCCCAGATGCCCAGGACGGCACCTTCCCGGTAGTCGCGGACAAGGCCGCTCCCCGGCTGGTTCTCCCTGTACACCGCGTCCATCAGCCCGCCGCCCCAGAAGCGGATGTCCGCCTCGGGATCGCGCGCATACAGGCCGCGCATCAGGTTGGAACCGTGCAGGTCGCCGGACGCCTCGCCGGCCACGAGGTAATACTTCATGTCTCTTATCCGCTAAAGGGAAGACCCTTGGAGGGATTGCAGGCGGCGGAGTTCCACGAAATCCGTCCGGTCGATCGTATTGGGCACGATGGTGATCCAGTTGGATTCGTTGAGCACGTGGTCCGCGTCCATCGCTCCGTCCTCGTCATCCACGAATTCGCCGATCATCATGTAGGCAGTCTCCCCTTCCTCGAGCGGCGGAAGGTTCTCCGGCAGGTGGAAACCGGTGGACTCATAGGCCTGCAGGTTCTCCACATCCCACTCCTGGAACTCGCGTATCCAGTGGCCCTTGCCCTGGCGGGCGAAGCAGATGCCCTCCACGCGGTCCACCGGGACGTCCGGGAAATTGATGTTATACAGGAGGCCGTATTTGCCCTCCGGCCAGTTGGCCAGCAGGAAGCGGAGGATCCGCGGGAGATACGTCTCCACCAGGGTGAAATCCGCGTCCGGACGGTAATTGCACAGGGATACGCCGATGGCCTTGCAGCCGTTCAGGGCGCCCTCCTCCGTGGCGCCGATGGTGGCGGAATAATTCGCCGCGGTCGATGCGTTCGAGCCGTGGTTGATGCCGCAGATGACGAGGTCCGGGTTCCGGCGCTCGTAGAAGTATTCCAGTCCGAACTTCACGCAGGAAGCCGGTGTCGCGTCCAGGTAATGCCAGTTTCCGGGGCCTTCTTCCGGCAGCGCCTTGTGCGCCAACCGCTTCATGCCCAGGGAGACAGCCATCGACATCGCGCTCTGGTGGATCTTAGGGGCGACCACGGTCACCTCGCCGAATTCCGCCATGATGCGGGCCAAGGCGTGGATTCCGCCCGCCCTGTAGCCGTCGTCGTTGCTGATCAGGATCCGCATAAAACTTTTCTTAAAAATTTTAGTTATTTCTCTTTGCAAAGATACGGAATTCTCCCTTTTTTTTCGTAAATTTGCAGCGCCTTCGGAGGAAAACCCGAAGCGATTGATTGGAAAACATTTAACTTTTATCCAAGTTCAACATGAATAGAATTGCTATCAACGGTTTTGGCCGTATCGGCCGTCTGGCGTTCCGTCAGATGTTCGAGGCTGATGGTTATGAAGTTGTCGCCATCAATGACCTCACCAGCCCCAAAATGCTTG
>JAFXMA010000135.1 GCA_017530725.1 Bacteroidales bacterium | reverse complement strand
GGGTGGCGTCGTAGGGCTCCCAGATGTCGAAGCCGACTTGGGTGGAGAGGGTTTCCATGTAGTGGTTCTCGAGGATCACAAACTGCTGGTTGGTCGGGGTTTCGAGGAAGAAGGGGATACCTTTTTCCTTGAGGACGGCGATCATGTCCTGGGCACGGTCGATGGCGTTGGCGGCGATGCGGCCGTAGAGGTTGTCCGTGAAGAGGGTGTCGAACTGGACGCCGAGGAGGCGGCCCTTCGCGAGGAGGGCGCCGTGCTGCTTGATGGTGGTGAAGAAGTGCTTCGGTGCCTTTTTCGTGAAGACAACGGCTTCGCCGCAGAGGGCGCCGACCTTGGTTCCGCCGATGTAGAAGACGTCGCACAGGCTGGCGAGGTCCGCCAGGGTGAAGTCGCAGGCGGGGCTGGCCAGGGCGTAGCCCAGGCGGGCACCATCGACGAACAGGGGCAGTCCGTACTTGTGCGCAACCGACTGCAGGCCAGCCAGTTCGGCGCGTGTGTAGATGGTTCCGTACTCCGTGGACAGGGAGATGTACACCAGGCCAGGCCAGACCATGTGGTCCTTGTTCGGATCCGCGTCGCAGGCCGCGAGGAAAGCCTCCAACTCGCCGATATCCATCTTTCCGTGATGCTGGGGGAGGGTCAATACCTTATGTCCGGTGTACTCGACGGCACCCGCCTCATGGACGGCGATATGGCCGGTTTGCACCGCGACGGCACCTTCATAGTCCGCAAGCATGGCGGCGATGATGGTGGAGTTGGTCTGTGTACCGCCCACGAGGAGGTGCACCTCGCCATCCGGGCAGTTGCAGGCCTCCAGGATCTTCCGCTTGGCGCTCTGGGTGTACGGGTCGTTGCCGTATCCGTCCAGTTGCTCGAAGTTGGTCTCAATGAGCCGCTTGAGAATCTCGGGGTGCGCACCCTCGGCATAATCGCATCTGAAAAGGAGCATAACAGTCTGTTTTTGAGAACTCAAAGGTACATAAAAGCAGTGGAAACCGCAAATGCCTACCGGTGCCGCAGCGCGAGTTCGCGCTCCAGGTCTTCCACGGTACAGCCCATGGATTCCATCAGGACCAGCAGGTGGTAGGCGAGGTCCGCGGTCTCATAGACAAAGCGGTCCCGGTTGCCGTCCACGGCCTCGATGAGGGCCTCGGTGGCCTCTTCGCCCACTTTCTTGGCGATGGCCTTGGGGCCCTTGATGAACAGGCGTGTGGTGTACGACCCTTCGGGCATGGCGGCGTGCCGCCCCCGGATAAGTTTCGAGAGGGAACGGATAAACCCTTCGTCTTCGGGCGTGTCAAAGCAGGCCGTCGTGCCGCGGTGGCAGGTGGGGCCGATGGGATCGGCCTGGATGAGAAGGGTGTCGCCGTCGCAGTCGGCAAACATTTTCCGGACGTTCAGGAAATTCCCGCTGGTTTCGCCCTTCGTCCAGAGCCGCTGCCGCGTGCGGGAGAAGAAGGTGACGCGTCCCTCCGCAACGGTCTTGTCGAAGGCGGCCCGGTCCATATAGCCGAGCATGAGCACCTTCAGCGTGGTGGCGTCCTGGATGACGACAGGGAGCAGTCCGCCTGCAGTCTTGCTTAAGTTGAAATCGTCAAAAGTCATAGGAATCAATCTTTTAAATCCGTACTGGAATTCCGGCTTCGGCGAGTTGGCGCTTGACCTCCGCCACCGTGTACTGCCCATAATGGAAGATGCTGGCCGCGAGGGCGGCATCGGCCTTTCCATCCGTGAGGACGGCGGCGATGTCCGCCACACTGCCCGCGCCGCCGGAGGCGATGACCGGGATTCCCAGGCTGTCGGAGAGCGCCGCGTAAACGTCGCAGGGGTAGCCGTTGCGCGTGCCGTCATGGTCCATCGACGTGAATAGAATCTCGCCCGCGCCGCGGTCTTCGGCCTCCCGGGCCCAGGTGAAGAGTTCTTTGTCGGAGGGGCGGCTGCCGCCGTGCGTCGTGGCGTGCCAGAGGCCGTCCGGGCACGATTTTGCGTCGATCGCCACCACGACGAACTGCCGGCCGTACTTGGCGGCGATCTCGCCGATGAGTTCCGGCCGCGCGATGGCGGCGCTGTTCAGGGTGATCTTGTCGGCCCCGGCGTCCAGCAGGCGTGACGCGTCGTCCAGGCTCCGGATGCCGCCGCCCACGGTGAAGGGGATGTTGACGGCCTCACCGACCCGGGCAACCAGTTCCGCAAAAGTCTTCCGGCCTTCCAGCGTGGCGCTGATGTCCAGATAGACCAGTTCGTCGGCCCCTTCCAGGGCATAGCGGTGGCCGAGTTCCACGGCGTCGCCCACGTCCTGCAGGCCCAGGAAGTTGATGCCTTTCACCACGCGGCCGTCCTTGACGTCCAGGCAGGGGATTATCCGTTTTGCAAGCATGTCGCTAAGTCTTTGAGCGTGATACGGTTCTCATAGATAGCCTTGCCCACGATGATGCCGGGCAGGCCCATTTCGTCCGCGCGGTGGACGTCGTCCAGGGACGACACACCGCCGCTGACGATGGTCGTCAGGGCGGGGAATCGCTCTTGCAGGCCGGCGTACAGGTCGAAGGACGGCCCCTGCAGCATCCCGTCGCGGGAAATGTCCGTGACGATGGCCCGCTTCAGGCCGGCGGGCAGGAAGGTATCGATCAGTTCGTCCAGGCCGATGCCGCTGTCCTCGAGCCATCCGCTCACGGCGACCTTGCCGTCCCGGACATCGGCCCCGAGGATGATGCGGCTGCCGAACGCACGGAGCCAGGATAGCATCCGCTTCGGCTCCTTCGCCGCGATGCTGCCGATAATGGCCTCATCAGCACCAGCATTCCAGACGGAAGCGAGGGCTTCGTCGTCCTTGATGCCGCCGCCCCATTCGAGCCTCAGGAGGCCCAGGGAGGCGATTTCTTCCAAGGTACGGAGGTTCTTGGGCCGCGAGGCCTTGGCCCCTTCCAGATCGACGAGGTGCAGCCGCTGCACGCCGCAATCGGCATAGGCCCGGGCCCATTCGGCGGGGTCGCCGCCGTAGTCTTTCTGCGTGGCATAATCCCCCTGGGAGAGCCGCGTGCATTTGCCGCCGATGATGTCGATGGCGGGAATGATCTCGATCATAGGGCCAGGAAGTTTTGGAGGATTTTTTCACCAATGGAGCCGCTCTTTTCCGGATGGAACTGCGTGCCGTAGAAGTTTTCGTAGCGCAGCGCGGCGCTGAACAGGACATCGGCATACTTGCAGGTGGCGACGGTGTCCGGGCACAGGCCGGCGTAGTAGGAATGGACGAAATACACGTACGCGCCCGACTTCATGTCCTTGAACAACTTGCCTTCCAGGTTCCCCAGGTCGTTCCATCCCATGTGCGGAACCTTGCAGCCCGGAGCGGGGGAGAAGCGGCGCACGTGAGCGTCGAAAACGCCCAGGCAGGGCTTTCCGGGGGCTTCTTCGCTGTCCCGGCACAGCACCTGCATGCCCACGCAGATGCCCAGCACGGGCTGGCGGAGCGAGCGGATGACGGCCGGAAGTCCGCGTTCCACGAGGTTGTCCATCGCGAGCCCGGCATGGCCCACACCCGGCAGGATGACCTTGTCGGCCTTGCGGATGGTATCCGGATCGGCCGTCACGCAGTAAGTCGCGCCCAGCCGGTCCAGGGCGTTCTCCAGCGACCGGAGATTGCCCATGTCATAGTCGATGATGGCG
>JAFXMA010000134.1 GCA_017530725.1 Bacteroidales bacterium | reverse complement strand
GTCGACGGTTCCACGAGCATCGCTCCCAGGACAGCCGCTTCTACATCCAGGGCCTGCGGGGGCTTGTTCCCCATCAGGGTCTCCAGATTGACTGCCTGATCTTTCTTTTTCCGGGAATACTCAGGCATGGGGCGGAGGGACTACTCGAAATCCGGGTTGATGATGATGCGGCCGCAGTGCTCGCAGATGATGAGCTTGCTGTTGGAGGCGATCTCCACCAGGCGCTGCGGGGTGATGGTGTTGAAGCAGCCGCCGCAGGCGTTGCCGTTGTACACGGAAACCACGGCGAGGTGGTTGTGCACGCTCTGGCGGATGCGCTCGTAGGCGCTCATGGTGCGGGCGTCGATCTTCTCGGCGCAGGCGTCGCGGCGCTCCTGCAGGACCGCCTCTTCCTTGGCGGTGGACTCGACGATCACGGCGAGTTCGTCCTTCTTCGCCTTCAGGTCCTCGGTGCGGATGGTGATATGGTCCTTGAGGTCCTCGAGGTCCGCCTTGCGGGCGGCGATCTCGTACCGGGTGTCCGTGATATTCTTCTCGTCGATCTGGCGCAGGAGGTCCTGGTTCTCGATCTCCTTGTTCAGGGAATCGTACTCGCGGCTGTTGGTGATGGTCTCCAGTTGGCGCTGGTATTTCTCGACGGTGCTTTCGTGCTCGGCGATGGAGAGTTTCGCGTCGGCGATGTTCCGGTTCAACTGCTCGATGACGGCGGAAAGTTGGGCGGAACGGGCCTTGAGGTCCGCGATCTCGTTCTCGAGCACCTCGACTTCGGCCGGGAGTTCGCCGCGGAGTTGGATGATCTTGTCCATCTCGGAATCGGCCGCCTGGAGTTCATACAGGGTCTTCAACTTCTCGGCGACTGTCATCTCGGAGTCAGCGAAAGTCTTCTGCAGGGAGACGAAAGTTTCGTGCTGGTCGATCGGAGCGTCCACCTTCTTGACGGTTTTCTTGGTTGCCATAAGGGTCTTGTATAAATCGATTTATCGTATTCAATAGTATCGGACCGGATTGCTCCGTCCGAGGTTGTCGCTGATGCGAACTGCAAAGGTAGGAAATTTTTCGCGGATAACCTTGGATAATATCTCCACGATGTCCACTTCGCTCTCGAAATGGCCGATATCCATCACCATGAAACCCTCCGGAGTGAAGAAGTGATGGTAGGATATGTCGCCGGAGATATACAACTGGGCGCCGGTCGCCCGGGCCGCGTCGATCTCCGACGCACCGGAGCCGCCGCACATGGCCACTTTCTCCACGCAGGCGACGGGTTGCGAGACACGGACGGCCGCCAGGCCGAACTTTTCCTTCACGTAGGCGATGGCTTCCTCCCCCGTCATCGGATGCGGAAGCGTACCCACGGCGCCAAGGCCGTAGCCGCCTTCGTCCTCCATCAGGGCGATGTCGCGAAGGCCCAGCCGGCGGGCCATGGCTCCGCTCACGCCGGCAATCACCTTGTCCGCCGTGGTGTGCGCCGCATACACGGCGACGCCCGCACGGACGGCCCTGATCACCGCATCGGCGACGGGCTCTCCGCCCTGGATGCGCTTCAATCCCCTGAAAATGAGCGGGTGATGGGTGACGACCATGTCACAGCCCCGCGCGACGGCCTCATCGACCAGTTCCGGCGTACAGTCGAAACCGACGAGGACTCCGTGCACCTCGTCCTCCGGAGCGCCGATGCACAGACCGCTGTTGTCCCATCCTTCCTGGATGGACAGCGGTGCAAACTGCTCGATGGCCGCGGTGATGTCCTTTACCTTCATAAGGCCTTCCGTACTTCCACCAGGCGGGCCCGGATCTCCTTCAGGGAGTTCAGGGCCTTGACACGCTTCTCCACGCTGCGGCGGTCCTCCGTAAGCCGGGCCACGGCCCCGTCCAGGGTCATCCCCTGTTTCTTCACGAGGAACTGCACCTGCTCCAGGGTTTCCACGTCCTCCGGGTGGAAGAGGCGGTTCCCCTTCGCATTGCGGGCCGGTTTGATGAATCTGTCGAAGTAATTGCTCCAATACCGGACGGCCGACGTGCTCTCACCGAGCCGCTCGGCCACTTCGCCCATCGTGTATAACAACTTGGCCATGGCGTAAGAATCTTATACCTACAAATATAATAAAAAAATCAATCCATCGACTGCCGGGTGCTGACGGACATGTACAGCATTTTCGCATACTCGTCCGGGCTCACCGAAGCGAACAGGAAATGGACCGGGTCCAGGATGGCCTCCCCCTTGAGGACCTCATAGTGCAGATGCGGCGCGAACGAGGTGGAGGAAATGCCCACCGTGCCGATTTTCTGGCCCCGCTTCACCATCCTCCCCTGCGACACGTTGATGTCGCCGAGCGAGGCATAACGGGTCACGTACCCGTTCCTATGGTCGATTTCCACGATGTTGCCGAGGCCTTTATGGGAACGGATGACTTTCCGCACCTGGCCGTCGGCCGCGGCCTTCACCACACTCCCCTGCGGGGCGACGAGGTCGAGGCCTTCGTGACGGATGTCCACTTTGTACAACGGATTGTGCTTGAGGCCCACCGAGGCGCCGGTCTGGACATAGGACATCCCTTCCAGCGGCAGGGTAAGCGGCGGCAGGCTGTCCTTCCGCCGGGTCATCAGGCGATAGATCTCCCGGAAATTCTCATCCACGTTGTTCGCCATCATCCGGAGACTCTCGCTCTTGAAGGCGGAATAGGACAGGTAGAAACTCTCCGACAGGGAATCGCTCACGCTGATCACGTCCGCCGCCGTGACGGCGTCCACCGAGGGGGCTTCCGTCTCGAATATCCGGCGGTACAGGGCGTCGTCCCGCACTTCCAGCCCTTCCACCACGTCGGACACCAGGCGCTCTTTCTCCCGGAGTTCCTGATAATAGGCTTCATACAGTTCATTCTCCTGCTGCAGCCGCTTTTCTTCCTCCGTGGAGAACAACAGGGAGAACAGGACATAGAACCCGATGGCGGTCGTGACCGTGGCCGCCAGATAACGCAGGGCCTTTCCGATGCGCCTGCGGGTTACGATGACCTTTCCTCTCATCGTCCGACGGGTTTGCGGACCATGGCTTCATAGTCCTCGGGTAAGATGTCCAGGTCCATGTAGGCGGACGGATTCACATAGCCGTCCCGGTACAGGATCTCATAATGCAGGTGCGGACCGGTCACGCGGCCGGAGTTGCCGCTCAGGGCGATGCAGTCGCCGCGGGACACCTTCTGCCCCACATAGACGAACATGTCGGCCAGGTGCGAATACCGCGACACATAACCGAAGCCATGGTCCACCTCGATATGGTTGCCATAGCCGTAGAAGTCGTTTTCCACCAGGACGACGGTGCCGTCCCCCGTCGCATAGACGGGATTCCCCGGACGGCAGGAAAAATCCATCCCCGTATGCATCTTGCTCTCACCCGTGATCGGATCGCTGCGGAAGCCGAAAGGACTGGAGAGGTGGAAGGTGTTGGGGGCGGTGCTCATGGGCGGAATCGCAGGGATGTGCGCAGCCTTGTCGCCCGCTTCCCGGGCCAGGGCCAGGACATCGTCGAAAGACTTCGACTGTACGTAGGAGCGCTTGGCCAGTTCATCCAGCCGGAGGGCCGTCCGCCGCAGCACGTGGCCGCGGTCCAGCACCTCCAGCGCGGGATAGCGGTTGTTTCCGCCGATGCCCGCATAGCGGACGGCGGTGGGAATCTCATCCATGCCGTACACCGACCGGTAGATGCGGTCGTCCCGTACTTCCAGCATGGACAGGATCTCCTCGTCCCGGTCCAGCCGGGCGCCCATCTGCGCCATGCGCGACTGCCAGTCGGCATTCTGCCGCCGCAGGACCGCCGTCTTGGGCAGGTCCTTCCCCAGCACCGACGCATAGATCCACATGTACAGCACGAACAAGACCGCCCCGGCCGCCAGGACGCATGAGGTCTTGAGCAGCCGGTGCTTGTTCTTTCGCTTCTTTTTCAGGTCACCCCGCGAGGTATCGGGATGCCGGGTGTATTTTTCCTTGTCCTGTGCCAATGAAACTTCCGATGCAGTCTGCAAATATACGGATTATTTCCGTAACTGCCGATTATACCTCCCTTGCCTGCACATTCCATGCCGTCCCACCCGGTATTATGGGCCCGACTGCCGGGAATCCGGCTACTGCATCTGCCGCAGCAGCACGGTCATGCCGGGAAGGCGGGCCGGGAGGCCGGAAAGGTCGGTGCTGGAGAAGTGATAAGGGATGAGGACCTTGGGCTGCAGGACCTCGGCGGCGTGGACGCACTGGTCAACCGTCATCGTGTAGGGCTGGTTGACCGGGAGGAAGGCGACGTCGATGTCCTTGATGTCGGCCATTTCCGGGATGTCCTCGGTGTCGCCGGCAACGTAGATGCGGAGACCGTCGATGGTGAGGATGAAGCCGTTGTCACGGCCTTTCGGGTGGAAGTTCGTGCGGCCCTCGCTGTAGTTGTAGGCGGGGACGGCGTCCAGGCGGATGCCGCCGGGGAGGGTGCGGGTGTCGCCGTTGGCCATCACGGCGCCCCAGCCCAGCATCTCGGCGACACGGGCGTTGGTAATCAGGTTGCCGGCATTCGCGCCGAGGGCCTCGAGGGCGACACGGTCGAAGTGGTCGCCATGCTCGTGCGTGACGAGGATGACATCGGCCTTCGGGAACTCCGTGGCGTAGTCGGTGGGGATGCTCAGCCCGCTCACGGGATCCACCTGGATGGACATGCCCTTGAACACGATCTCCAGGGTGCCGTGCTTGATGAGGGTGATGCGGACGGGAAGGCCGCTGTCGGTCAGGAAGGTTTCGACGGCATATCTGGTGACGGGTTTACCGGCGCCGGTCCAGGCTTCGATACCGCCGAGCAGGTTGTTGACGGTGTAACCGGCCTTGGACAGTTTCCTGGCGGCTTCGGCGCTCCGGCGGCCGGTCCGGCAATAGACGGCGACGGGCGTCTCCTTCGGGCAGGCGGCGAGGAACTGCTCCAGGAAATCGGGGGCATTCCAGTCGATGTTGGCGGCACCCCGCAGGTGGCCTTCGGCATACTCTTCGGGCGTGCGGACATCAGCCAGGAAGACGGTGGGATCGGCGGCCTTCGCGTCGAAAGCGTCGATCTCCAAGTCTGCGACAGGGGTCCCGGAAGCGCAGGACAGCACTCCGAGAAGGGTGGTGAAAAGGGACATGACTCTCATAACTTATTGGGGAATAGGGGTAAACAACTTGCGGTAGGCTTCCGCTTTCTTCTCCAGCGGCAGCGGGTAGGCGCGGGAGGACGAGGGCATCCGCCAGAACCGGACCGGACGTCCGTCCATGTCGATATCGACGCATCCCCCCACCGGCGGGATCCCGCATCCGAACCGTTCCGCGACAACCTCCGTCGCTTTCTGCCCCGTGGCGACGAGGGTATGGCAATCGGGAATGCGGGCCAGGAGCGCGGGAATGTCCGTGGGAGTTACGACTTCAAGGAACGCATCGGAGGCATTGTCCTTCAGGCGGCGCACCTCGCAGGCGGTATCGTAGAACGCAAGCCCGGTTTCCGTGCAGAAAGCCCGTATTGCCTTCTCGTCGAACCGCTTTTCCGGCAGGAGACAGAAATGGTCCTTGTCTCCGAAATGGATCAGGCCCAGGATGCGCCAGAAATCGTTCAGCCAGTTCGGATAGTAGAACGGGATGCACCACCGCTTCGGCTGGGGCGGGAAACTCCCCAGGAACAGCATCCCGGCCCCCTCCGGGAGGAAGGGTTCGAAAGGATGGCGCTCAGTTGGGATCGCGGTGGGCATACCTTGCAAAGATACGCAGAAAACCGCACAAATCCATCTTGATCAGAAGCAATTGCGGAGGACCTGGGCAACGTTGGCCGATTTGCCCATGGTGTAGAAGTGGACGGCGGGAACCCCGTGGCGGAGAAGGTCGCGGCACTGCTCCGTGCACCAGTCGATGCCCAGTTGACGGACGGCTTCGGCATCATTGCCGGCCCGGGCGACGGCGGAGGTCAGTTCGACGGGAATGTCGATGGAGAAGGACTCCGGAAGGAGGCCGATCTGGCGGGCGGTCGTGAGCGGCTTCAGCCCGGGGATGACCGGAACGTCGATCCCGGCCGCCCGGCAGCGGTCCACGAAACGGTAGAAAACCCCGTTGTCGAAGAACATCTGGGTAATGACGTAGTCCGCGCCGGCATCGACCTTGCGCTTGAGGTTGTCGATGTCCACCTCCAGGTTCGCGGCCTCGAAATGCTTTTCCGGGTAGCCGCCGACGCCGATGCAGAAGTCTCCGGCCTTCTCCCGGATGGCGGCGACCAGTTCATTGGCATGGTCGTACCCGCCGGGAACACCGGTGAAACGCTTCTCGCCGGCCAGGGAATCGCCCCGGAGGGCCATCAGGTTGTCGATGCCCAGGAACCGGAAATCGTTCAGGAGCCATTCGATCTCAGCGGCGGTGTTACCCGCGCAGATGACGTGCGGGACCACTTCCACGCGGTAGCGCTCCTGGATGGCGGCGCAGACGGCGACGGGTGACACCCGGCTCCGGACCACCCGGCGCAGGAAGGAGCCGTCGGCCTGGGGGACATACTCGAACTCGTCACGGTGCGTCGTGACGTTGATATAGCGCGGCTGGAATTCCATCAGCGGCGCGATGCTCTCCAGCAACTGGTCCTTGGTGAGCCCGCTCAGCGGCGGAACGATTTCCAGGGAGGGGAAAGGATGGCTGGCGTTCAGCAGTTCGGTGATTCTCATAGCAGGTGGGACAGGAAGGCCCGGGCTTCGTCGGGGGAAAAGCCCCGGGCGGAAATGTAACGTTCGTATTGCGCCGGGCCGATATGCCGGATTTCCGGATACCCGGCCTCGGGATGCAGGAGGATAAATCCGCAGATAGACGCATCGGGAATCATCGCGCAACTCTCCGTCAATGCGATGTCCAGCCCGGCCGGCAGCCGGGAGAGGATGTCGCGCTTGAGGCTGTGGTCCGGGCAGGAGGCATAGCCGGCGGCAGGCTTCGCGATGCGGACGCCCTCCGGCAGGCCCGCCTGCAAGCGGCGGTCCAGCCATGTGGACGCCGCCTCCGCCAAAGTCACGCGCACGGCGCGTTCCATCATGCTGTCATAGTCGTTGCGGCAGGCCTCGCAGGAGCAGCCTTCCGGATGCTTCCGGGCGTGGACGCCGATGGCGAAAAGGCCGAAAGGACCGGTCCCGTCGGCCGGGACGAAATCCGCAAGGGAGCGGCCCGGGGCCTCTTCCTGCCGCAGCATCGGAAGCCGGCCGGCAGCGCCCAGGTCGATGGTCTCTCCCGCCCGGTGCGCCGCGAAGAACCGCGCCGCAATCCGGACGGAGACACTCCCCTGCGCGACCATGCGTGCCAGCGTCGCCCGGCCTTCGGCCGTCAGGTCTTCCGACTCCCTGACACCCCAGGTGGCCCGGAACATGGACCAGTCAAACAGGGGGACGAGTCCTTCCAACGGAAGTTCCGTCAACGGGATGTCTTCGGGAATGGCCCGGAGGAAACTCTCCTCCGCGAATCCGGTTGACGGTTCTGCCGGGACGGCCTTCCGTCCCTCGTGCAGCGCCCGGATGCGGGCCTGCTCCGCGTGCTGGGCCGCTTCGAAGGCTTCCCGGTCGCGCATGCATTTCTTCGCCAGGACCGCGCCTGCGGAGGCGTCCGGCGCGTAAAAGACATGGTCGTACAACGGGGCCAGTTTGACCGCCGTATGCAGGGCGGAGGTCGTGGCGCCGCCGATGAAGAGCGGCGTATCCAGTCCCCGCGCCTTCATCTCACGGCACAGTTCCTCCATCTGGAAGAGCGACGGCGTGATAAGCCCGCTCACGCCGATAAGCGCTGCGTGATGCTTTTCCGCGGCTTCCAGGATGGTTTCCTTGTCCACCATGACGCCCAGATCGACCACCTCGAACCCGTTGCACCGGAGCACGATGCCGGCGATGTTCTTGCCGATATCGTGGACGTCGCCCTTGACCGTGGCGTGAATGACGACAGGACGCCGGGCGGTCTCTCCCCCGGCCTCCATATACGGCTCCAGCAAGGCCACCGCATCCTTCATCACCTTGGCGGACTTGACCACCTGCGGGAGGAACATCCGGCCTTCACCGAAGCGTCGGCCCACCTCCTCCATCCCGGCCATGAGCGGCCCCTCAATGACCTGCACGGCCGATCCGAGCCGCTCCAGGCAGGCGAAAAGGCTGTCGGAAAGGTTTTCGGTGCGCCCGGTGACGAGGGCCTGACGAAGCCGGGATTCCGGGTCTTCCGTTTGCCCGGTACCGTTACCGCTGTCACTTCTTCCCTCGCCCGAAGGGACGCGAGGAGAAGTCTCCGCCCCGGCGGAAATGACCGTGGCCATCTCCATCAGCCGTTCGGAAGGATTGTCCCGGCGGCACAGGATGACGTCCTCGACACAGGCCCGAAGTTCCGGCTCGATGTCGTCGTACTGGAGGACCATGCCCGGATTGACGATGGCCATATCCAGGCCGGCCCGGATGGCGTGGTACAGGAAAACCGCGTGCATCGCGCTGCGGACGGGATTGTTACCGCGGAAGGCGAAGGAAAGGTTGGAGACGCCGGCCGAGGTGTAGGCCCCGGGCAGGTGCTGCTTGATCCAGCGGACGGCCTCGATGAAATCGACGCCGTAACGGTCGTGCTCGGGGATGCCCGTGCCGACGGACAGGACATTGACGTCGAAGACCAGGTCCTCCGGCGGTATGCCGATGCCGGTCAGGAGCCGGTAAGCCCGCTCGCAGACGGCGATTTTCTTTTCGTAGGTGGTCGCCTGCCCCTCCTCGTCGAAGGCCATCACGATCATCGCGGCGCCGAGCCGGTGGATTTCGGCGGCCTTTTCCAGGAAGACCCGCTCGCCGTCCTTCAGGCTGATGGAATTGACGATGCAGCGCCCCTGGGCGTTCTTGAGACCGGCCAGGATGCAGTTCCAGTCGGACGAGTCGATCATCAGGGCGGCCTTCGCCACCGAAGGGTCGTTCTGGAGGCTCCGGACGAAGGTTTCCATCGCCTTCGGCCCGTCCAGCATCGCATCGTCCATGTTGATGTCGATGATGTCGGCCCCTCCCGCGATCTGTCCGGCGGCAACCTCGAGGGCGGCGTCATAATCGCCGGCCGCGACGAGCCGGGCGAACTTCCGGGAGCCGGCGACGTTCGTCCGTTCGCCGATCAGGGTGAAGTTGCGCTTTTCCGTGTCGATGAGATAGGCCTCCAAGCCGCTGACCACCAACTCGTTCCGGCGTTCCTTCCGGGGTGCGGGAGAAAGGGCGGGATAGGCCTGGATGTGCTCGGGCGTCGTTCCGCAGCAACCGCCGACGATGTTCACGAGTCCGTCCATCCGGGCGATCTGCGCAGCCATCTGCGCGGGTGTCTGGTCATAGCCGCCCAGTTCGTTGGGAAGCCCGGCGTTCGGGTAACAGATGACGGGGACTTCGCAGAAAGCGGCGATATCCCGGACCAGCGGCAGCAGTTCATCGGCCCCCAGCGAACAGTTCACGCCGAAGGCCGTGAGCGGATAGTGCCTGACGGCCGTATAGAACGCCTCGAGCGTCTGCCCCGTCAGCGTCCGTCCGCTCCGGTCGCTCACCGAAACGGACACGATGACCGGGAAAGCCCCTTTGTCATGCTGGGAGCCGTCGAAGCAACTCTCCACAGCGTAGAGCGCCGCCTTCACATTCAGCGCATCGAATGCCGTCTCGATCAGGAGCACGTCCACGCCCCCCTCGATGAGGGCCTCCACCTGCTCCCGGTAACTATCGACCATCCCGTCGAAACCGTAGGGACGCTCGGCCGGACGGGCGATGTCCGGGGCCAGGCTCAGCGACTTGGACGTGGGGCCGATGCTGCCGGCCACCCACACCTTGCGCGGCGCCCTATCGGCCGCCGCCCGGGCCAGGGCGGCCCCGGCCCGCGCCATCTCCTTCGCCCGGTCCTCCAGCCCGTATTCCTTCTGGGAAATGCGGTTGGCACTGAACGTGTTGCTCTCGATGATATCGGCACCGGCCGCGATGTAGGCCGCGTGCACGGCCGTGATGATGTCCGGCCGCGTCAGGTTCAGGCACTCGTTGTTCCCCTTGAGCGGGACGCGGACATCCCGGAAGACACCCTTCCGGAAATCCTCCTCCGTGAGGGCGTACCGCTGGATCTGGGTGCCCATGGCGCCATCCAGGCGGAGCACCCTGTCTGTGGGGAATAAGTTCGTCATCGGAGAGCAAAGGTAAGCAAAAAAAGAGACAAGTCCTTGCGAACCTGTCTCCTGTCTCATTTTAAGGCCGGCCCCGGGGTTATTTTCCCACCTGGAACGCACGGAACGAATGCGGCGGAACCGTGACTTTCACGACGGTTTCCTGCGCACCGGAGCGGGGATGACCGTTGACGGGGACGACCGGACGGACCATGCCGTCAAGCCGCTTTCCGCTATCGAGATCCGTCAGCGTCTTTCCCCGGAAGACGAACGAGACTTCCACGGGCTCGTCCCGGAAGGAGTGTGCCACGAATGTGCCGTTGTCATAGGTGAAAAGGGCGACTTGCGAGGGACCTTCCAGATAGACGTCCATCCCGGGGGACGCCGTCTTCCGGATCAGGTTGAGGGCGGCGGCGGGATAGGCGTAGAGGTGGCTGTAATTGTCCGGGATGGTCAGGACATAGACATTCCCTTCGGAATAGACGCTGTGGTGGAGCAGCGGCCAGCCGTTGCCGTAGTCGAGGGTGGTGATGAGTTCCCAGGAGTCGTTGGTGAAGTAGGTCAGGACCGGAATCTTGACGGGAACGTCGGTCTTGAACCTTCCTCCGCCGAAACCCTGGACGACGACGGTCTCGATGTCGGCCTTGCGGTCGGTGACCACCATTTCGAAGATGCCCTTGATGCCCTTGTCCTGCATCGCCTTATAGAATCCGGACGTGACGACGATGTCACCGCCCTTCCGGAGGAAATCCTTCATCTTGACAAGAATGTCCTTGTCGGCTGCAGCCGCCTCCGTGAGGATGACGGCCTTTCCTTCCCGCGGGAATTCGGGCACGATCTCTACCGGGATGCCGGCCATTCCCAGGTAGTTGTGGAGGAATTCCTCGCCCTCGGCATTGTAAGGCTTGTAGGCCGGAATGCCCTTGGGATTGCCGAGTTTGCCCAGGATCGGGTCGATCTTGTCGTACGCGTACTGCGCCACACGGCCCCAGGTGGGCTCGTTCACGCCGCGTTTCGCGGACTCGGCCCTGAGGTCATCCAGGTTGAGCGTGGGGTTGTCACCGGCCCAGGAACGCTCGACGGAGCGGAAAGGACGGGTCATTCCGGAATAGTTGAACAGGGTGATTTCGGGACCCTTGGACAGCAGCGTCAGCCAGAGTTGCTCGGCGAAGAGGTCGGGATAGGAGGCGCCGCCGGTATCGACCCAGCCGCCGAAATTGTGCTGCGGGCGGATGTTCTCGAAATAGCGCATGATCCCGAAACTCTCATAGGCCTGGAGGTGCTGCTCGCTGGTGTGGTCGCGGGTTTCCGTACCGGTATAGACGCCGTCGAAGGTCCAGGGACCGCGGGCGAGGTCGAAGCCGAGGCCGTAGAAATGGTCGTACCAGTTGGGATACTTGACGATGACCTTGCATCGGGGATTGACCCTGTGGGCCGGGCCGACGATGTAGTCGCGCGCCACCTCGTCGAGCCGGTCGGAACGGAACTCGCCCCAGGACCGGTCGCCCTTGGCCTCGATGCACCGGTCGTCCTTGCAGTTGGTGAAGTAGTAGTCGTCCAGGACGATTTCATCGAAGAGGGCCGCCGTCCGCTCGATCACGCCCTGGATGATGGCCAGGTGCTCGGGATTGGAGTAGCAGAAACTCTCCCAGCGCTGGCGGACGCCGCCGCGCCAGTTGTAGGTGATGCCGCCGGAGACCTCGATGCCCTTGGACTTGAAGAACTTGATGGCCGCCTCGAGCGCCTTGTCATCGGAGTAGGTCATATCCCGGAAGGTCTCGATGTACACCTTGTCCAACCGGAGGTTCTTGGAAAACTCCGCATAGGATCTCTCCCAGTTCTCCACGGTTCCGATGCGGTTCACGTCACCGGCCATGATGTAGGCCGTGTTCCGGAAGTTCTTGTAATGTCCGGCAAAGGCCGAAAAGGCCACGGTCAACATAACAAGGGCAAGCGTCAGTCTTTTTCCCATAAGTGTCTGATTATGCAGTTATTGTTGTAAAGATAGTGAAAATATCGGAAAAAGAGGCAGTCCCTTCCGGAACTGCCTCTTGTACAGGTGCCGAGCGCCGGACCGTACCCTAATAATACTGATAGAACAGGGCGATGGATTCCATGCCGGCGAAGAGTTGCCGGAGAAGGTAACTCTCATTCGGCGAGTGGATGGTGTCCCGTTCCAGGCCGAAGCCCATCAGGAGCGGGTCGATGCCCAGGATGCGCTGGAGGTCCGCCAGGACGGCGATGGAGCCGCCGCCGCGGGAAGGCACCGGTTCGATGCCGTAAACCTCCGCCATCGCCTTGGAAGCAGCCTTATAGCCTTCGGAGGTGATGGGGATGAGGAAACCGTTGCCACCTTCGCAGCGCTGGACATCGACCTTCGCGTAAGGCGGACAGAGGGCGCGGAAGTGGTTCTCGAACAGTTCGGTGATCTTCTCGGAGGTCTGGTTCGGGACGAGGCGCATGGAGATCTTCGCGTGGGCCGTGGACGGGAGGACGGTCTTCGCGCCCTTGCCGGTGTAGCCGCCCCAGATGCCGCACACGTCCAGGCACGGGCGGATGCCGACGCGCTCGAGGGTGGTATAGCCCTTCTCGCCCTTGACTTCGTCGATATCCAGGAAAGCCTTGTACTCGTCCATGTCGAAGGGGGCGCGGGCGAGCATGGCGCGGTCTTCGGCGGAAAGTTCCACGACGTCGTCGTAGAAGCCGGGGACTGCGACGCGGCCATCGGCATCGTGGAGGCTGGCGATCATCGCGCAGAGGGTGTTGATCGGATTCGCCACCGCACCGCCGTAGTGGCCGGAGTGCAGGTCCTTGTTGGGGCCCGTCACGGTGACTTCCAGGTACGCGAGGCCGCGCATGCCGCAGTTGATGGACGGGACCTTCTCGGAGATCATCGTGGTGTCGGAGACGAGGATAATATCGGCCTTCAGAAGGTCCTTGTGCTCCTCCGCCCAGGCGGCGAGGGAGGGACTGCCCACTTCCTCTTCGCCTTCGAAGATGAACTTCACGTTGTGGCGCAGGAGTCCTTTGCCCAGCAGGAACTCGAAGGCTTTCAGGTGCATGAACAACTGGCCCTTGTCATCGTTCGCCCCGCGGGCGTAGATGGCGGGCTCCCCGGTGGCGGGGTCCTTGGCGATCACCGGTTGGAACGGGTCCGTGCGCCACTTGTCCAGCGGCTCCGGCGGCTGAACGTCGTAATGGCCGTACACGAGGACTGTCTTCTGCGCTCCGGGCACGGTCTTGCTGCCGAAGACCACAGGGTTGCCCTTGGTCTCGTAAACGGCGGCCTTGTCGGCACCGGCGGCCATCAGGAGTTCCGTCAGGCGGCGGGCGCAGCGGTACATATCCGGCTTGTATTCCGGCTTCGCGCTGATGGAAGGGATGCGGAGGAGGGAGAAGAGTTCCTCGAAAAAGCGTTCCCGGTTCTGCTCGATGTAGTTTTTCATGCGATGTGGTTTTCTACAAATTTAATAAAAATCCGTAACTTTGAAACCTAAAATGACTGTCCCATGAACGACATCCTGAAGTACCTCGGCACCTGGAAATTTTGGAAGGAACTCATTATCATGACCCTCGGAATGGCCATCGCCGCGGCGGCCGTGTATTATTTCATGGTCCCGAGCAAACTGGTCCTGGGTTCCATCTCCGGTCTGTCGATCGTCGTGTCCAATCTGCTGAACATGGTGGGCATCCCCATCAAGGTTTCCTGGGTAGTGACGACCATCAATGCCATCCTCCTCATCCTCGCATGGATCTTCATCGGCAAGGAGTTCGGCGCCAAGACCGTCTATACCGCCATGATCCTGGGTCCGCTCATCGACTTCTGGGAAAAGGTCTATCCGTATGAAAACCTCATCGAGGCCGGCCAGACTTCCGTGATGGCCGATCCCCTGCTGGACCTGATCTGCTTCGTGCTCATCGTGAGCATCTCGCAGACGATCCTGTTCTCCATCAACGCCTCCACCGGCGGCCTGGACATCCTCGCCAAGATCGTGAACAAGTACCTGCACTTCGACATCGGCGTATCCGTGACCGTCGCCGGCGCCATCATCTGCTGCACGGCTTTCGCCATCAACCCGTTCCGGATGGTGGTCATCGGCCTCATCGGCACCTGGATGAACGGCCTCGCCCTGGACTACTTCATGGCCAGCGTGAACAAGCGCAAGCGCATCTGCATCGTCTCCGACCGGAGCGAGGAACTCCGTTCCTACATCGTGGACACCCTTGAGCGAGGCTGCACCCTCTACGACGTCCGCGGCGGACACACCGGCGAATCCCACGTGGAAATCCAGGCCCTCCTCACCCAGGACGAATTCGCCAGCGTGATGGACTACGTCAAGAAGAACGACATCCACGCCTTCATCACCGCCGGCAACGTAAGCGAGATCTACGGCATGTGGAACAAGTCCAAGCACAAGAAAGTCGAAAAATAATTTGCACTTTCCGATTTTTGCCGTATCTTTGCAGTCCCAATCTACGCGGTAGTGGTGAAATGGTAGACACGCTACTTTGAGGGGGTAGTGCCCGTTGGGGTGTGTGAGTTCGACTCTCACCTACCGCACAAAAGAGGAAATCGAAAGGTTTCCTCTTTTCGTTTTATTTCCCTTCTACAGTGCGCTCTGCGCTGCTCGGGTCCTGTACAAGTCTCACTTGTACAGAAAAACATCGACAGAACGGTTCTCCCTTGTACATGCCTCGCGGATTTAGCCAATTTTCGACCCGATTCCGAGAGACTTGAGCAGAAAACCCCGGCCAGAAGCACATTTCGATGTACAAACGAGACTTGTACATCGGCAAACTAGGAAAAATCCGCATAAGACTTATTTAGTTAGTTGCGCAACTAAAAATAATAGTTATATTTGCGGAAAAGATTTGCCGCTTATGAAACGACTTACCAGGAAAGAAGAGATCATCATGGAGCACTTCTGGGAGAAGGGGCCCTTGTTTGTCAGGGAGTTACGCGAGCTGTATCCGGAGCCCAGGCCGCAGTTCACCACCCTTTCCACGCAGGTGCGCAACCTTGAGAGTGAGGGCCTCATCGACCATAAGTCGTTCGGCCCGACCTATCAATACTTCGCCAAGGTCACCCGGGAAGAGTACAAGCAGCATTCGCTCCTCGGAGTCATAGACAAGTATTTCGACAACTCCTACATCAAGGCCATTTCAGCCTTGGTGAAAGAGGACAGGGTTTCCGTGGATGAGTTGAAGGAGCTCATCGACCTGATCGAAAGAGGGGAATGACCATGCTTTCCTTCCTCGCCTACGAAGGGAAGGCCGCCATCGCACTGACTGTCTTCTACATGTTCTATCGGCTCCTCTTGAAAAAGGAGTCCTTTCACCGGCTCAACAGGATGGCGCTGGTCGGGATGGTGGTGGTCAGCTTCCTCCTGCCTCTGTGCATCATCACCGTCCATAAGCCGATGGAAACGGCGCCGGCAGAAGTTCGTATGCAGGCGACCGAGAGAGCCTCCGCTGCGCCCTGGTGGCCGATGGCATTGACCATCCTGTTCTGGGCTGGAGTCGTCTTCGTTCTTGCCCGTGAGGTTATTTCCATTCTCTCAGTCATCCGCATCATTCGCCGAAGTCAATTTGTCCTGGAGGAGGATGGCAGCCAGGTTTTCGTGACAGAGCGGGAAATCGACCCCTTCAGTTGGATGCGGTTTATCGTCCTCTCCCAGAAAGATTGGGCGAGTCCCCACGAGACCATCTTGACGCATGAAAAAGCCCATGTCCGGTGCAGGCATTCCGTCGACCTGCTCCTGGTGGACACGCTGACAGCCTTCCAGTGGTTCAATCCGGCCATCTGGATGCTCCGCATGGACCTTCAGGAGATTCACGAATACGAGGCCGATGAGGCCGTGCTCCAGAGCGGGGCCGATATCAAAGAATACCAGTATCTGCTAGTAAGAAAGGCTGTCGGCAAGAGCGGCTACTCAGTTGCCAACAGCCTGAATCACAGTATCCTTAAAAACCGAATTACTATGATGTCAAAAACCAAATCTCCGCGCTCGAGCGGATTCCGGGTGCTCTGGCTGCTTCCGGTCGTATGCCTGGGTATCTTCTTGCAGGCAAGGACAGTCTATGTGCCACAAGGGAAACAGGAACAAAGGAATCATCGAAAAATCGAACCCGTTACCGAGGTCGATGGAACGCTTTTCCTTCCTGAAAGTGCCAAGGAATTGTTGATTCTCCGAAACGGTAAGGGAGAAGAAAGTAGAATCACGCGAAAGGAGCACAATGAACTTCCAGCCAACCGGCTGAAGCATCTGGAGATAATCCGTGGTTCATCCGCTATCGAAAAATACGGACCTGATGCACGTAACGGCGTCATCATCATTGAACTAGAAGAGCCGGAGGATTCAGATCGTCAGTGATATGGAAAAGATGGTTTTGAACAACTGCCGTATCCTGATACTTCTGACCGCTCTCATGACGGCACTATCCTGCGGCCATCAGGTAAAAGTAATCGTCCGCAATACCGGAGAAGCATCCGATATGTTGCTGCGTCACACGGTTCCGGTGGGCAGGATGAACCCGGGAATCCTTCGGGATACCCTGTCGGGCACAAAGGAAATCCGTTTCCGGATCGATACCCGTTACCCTGTCTTTATCAGTCTCCAGGACGTGCGGGAACTTGGGAACATCATCTATTTCCCCGTCGAGGGCGGAAAAACGTATCACCTCTCCTATGATGGTGAAACCTTCGTCTTTGATGGACCCGGGCAGGATGCTCAGCGCCTTTATGCCAATCTTCCCCTTTACCCGCATCCGCAAGTCGAAGCCAGGTCTTATGTCCGGGAGACGGACGTGGAACGGATCCACGATCGTGTGGACAGTGCACGACGAACTCAGATGGCTCCGTTTGACTCCCTGCGCGCAGCGCATAAAATCCCGGAGGACCTGTATGACTTGATCGCGGCGGACCGGGAATGCAATTCCCTGGTAGTAATGAGTCAAGTCGGAGTGCTGCGAAGAGAGGACGATATCACGGATTCCATCCTTGACGGCATCGTGTTGGATTCTGACCGCCTGGCCGGTTCGACGATGTTCTATGACCTGATCGAAACGTATTCGAACAGGCAACTTGGGAAGCGCATCGATGAAGTCCTGCCATTGATTATGGCCGGTCAACTCAACACCTTACGACTGGACGAATACAAGAAGGTCCTCACCGGGGACCGCTTCGAGAGCGAATATGCGTTCGCTTGGTATTATGCCGCCATCCAAAAGAATTACGAGAAAGAACTGATCCCTCTTTTTGAGGAATTCGAAGCGTCTTTCCCCAATAGTCCATATCTCCGTGAGTTGCGGCCTTTCTACCATAGAATCCGCGCTTATCACGCTCCGAAAGAGTCGGATCAAGCCATCCATTTCATGGAGGACACGGACGGGATCTCTTCATTTGACGCGTTGATCGCCCGCTTCGTCGGAAAAAGAGTATTTGTGGATGTGTGGGCAACCTGGTGCGGTCCGTGTAAAGAAGAATTTGCCTATAAAGACCGCCTCCACCAGATTTTGAAAGAGAAAGGCTATACGATGCTTTATCTCTCCCTGGACGAAGAAAGAAACGACGGAAAATGGCGTGAAATGGTGTCTTTCTATGCTTTGAACGGAGAGCACATCCGGGCCAGCGAGGCTCTTTTGCAAGATCTCCGTAAGTTATTTGACCAGAACGGCACGTTGGCGGTTCCCTGGTACCTGATTATCGACGAGAAGGGAAACATCGTCAACCTACATGCTCCCCGGCCTTCCGAGATGGACAAACTGGCCGCTGCGCTGGATGATTAGGAAATGATACACTGTACCCGTGAGAAGCGAGCGCGGAACCGACCTAATCGCGGAGGATGCAGAAGCCGGAAGCCGTGAATCTGGTCGGTTTGCCGGTGACGTCCTTCTTCAGCGAGGACTTGAAATCGACGATGGCGTCGGCACCGAGTTCGCGCGCCTTTTCCTCAACAATCCGCAGGAATCCCTCATAATCAAGTTCTTCGAAAGGAGGCCTTCCCTCGTTGAAACCTTCGTGGTGATAGGTTGAAGGGGTGAGCACCACCTTCAGTTCGGCGATGGGGGTGAACCCTCTGGTCCAGGGCAGGTTGGGGATGAAATAGAAATCATCGTCCAGGAACGGACGGTAGTCGATATAACTTACAGGCTCCGAAGCGGACTCGAAGCCGGATAACCCGGCCACCCCGCAACTCGCCAGCACGGATGCAAATGCCAGCAGTGCGATGAACTTTTTCATTTCTTTATTTCGCGATTGATCCGTATAAAGATAGTCATTTTCGGATTAAACACAACTTTTTCTTTTCGGCTAATTGTCTTAAATTTACACCGGATAACTCTGTTTTTTTACGAAAGGCAATGCCATAATCTCCTATCCAATGATTACCGTCAAGCACTTAATGATGATTTCCATCTCCGCACTGGTCATGTCTTGCGCTCCCAAGGAGCCCGTAAAGTATCTCGCGCTTTCGTTTGACGACGGTCCCAACCTGACCACCGAGTCCAAGATGCTCGACGTCCTGGCCAAGCATGATGTGCCCGCCACATTCTTCGTAATCGGCAATAACATCAACGAAGAATCCGCCCGGAACATCAGGCGCGCCTTGGAACAGGGCTGCGAGATTGGCAACCACTCCCTCACCCATTCCATGATGTCCCAGATGGACGAAGCGCAGGTGAAAGCGGAAATCGAAGCCACCTCCGGCCTGATCGAGCAGATTACCGGACAGCGGCCGAAGTTTTTCCGCCCGCCCTACATCGACGTCAAGCCCGAGATGTACGATTGGATCGACCTTACCTTCATCTGCGGCAAGGGTTGTGAGGATTGGGTGGCAACGGTCGGCAAAGAGGCCCGCCGCGAAGGGATCATCGCCAATGCCGAGCCCGGGGCCATCTACCTCCTGCATGACTTTGACGGAAATGAAGCCACCGTCGAGGCCCTTGACGAAGCCATCCCGGTGCTGAAAGAACAAGGTTACGTCTTTGTGACGGTCGCGCAGTTGTTCGAAAACCTAAAGTGCTCCCCCGACGGCCACACCATGTACACCGTCGTTCCCGACGGGAGGAAATAAACGGAAATTATCGCGGTCAATACCTTGCACAGAGGATGCTTAGCAAAAAAAGGGTTGTCCGGTATGTTTTTGTATCTTTGTGCCAGAAACGCTCACGATGGGAAAAGCCTTTCATACCAAGCATGACGCCCGGAAGGGTTTGGAAGATTATGAATTGTCCAGGAATCCGAAAGGGACAAAGGCGAAAGGATTGCGGAAGGTGCTTCGGACCAGGATGAAGGTTGCCGCCGCCTGGTTCCCCAGAGACCGGTTCGGGTGGGCGGAAGAGAAGAGTTCACGCCTGAGGGGCGGGCGCAGGAATGTCCATAAAGCCGCCCGGCAGCAATCCCGGACGGAGATTTCGGCCGCCCTGGACGAGGACTGACAAAGTACCTGGACGAGGACGGGCAAAACACGGAGGCCGGTGCCTCACCGGTTTTTTATTATCTTTGTACAAATCTGAATCCCTTATGGTCAAACGTCTTACCGTGTTGTGGGCTGCGGCCCTTCTGTGCCTCTCGTGCGGAGAGCGCAAGGTCATGTCCGGGAATCCCCTCTTTGAGGGCTGGTATGCCGATCCAGAAGTAGCGGTGCTGGAGGGGGATTATTGGATATTCCCCACTTATTCGGACATCTGGACGGAGGACGGTTCCGAACCGGTGTATCCCGAGAAGCGGACGGCCGCGTACAGCCAGCAGTATAACGTGCAGACTTTCATGGACGCCTTTTCGTCCAAGGACCTGGTCCATTGGACCAAGCATCCCCGCGTGCTTACCACGGAGATTATCCCGTGGGTGGAGTATGCGATGTGGGCGCCCGCCGTGTTCCCGCACAAGGGAAAGTACTACCTGTTTTTCAGCGGGAACGACATCCAGAATGACGAGCAGTACGGCGGCATCGGCGTAGCGGTGGCGGACCATCCGGGCGGGCCTTACCAGGATGCGCTGGGGAAGCCGCTCATCGACAAGTTCCATAACGGCGCGCAGCCCATCGACCAGTTCGTTTTCCGCGATGACGACGGGAACATCTACATGTACTATGGCGGCTGGCGGCACTGCAACGTGGTCCGGCTATCGGACGGACTGGACCGGGTCATCCCCTTCGACGACGGCACGATGTACAAGGAAGTCACGCCGGAGGACTACGTGGAAGGGCCGTTCATGTTCAAACGGAACGGGAAGTACTATTTCATGTGGAGCGAAGGCGGCTGGACTGGGCCTGACTACCGGGTCGCGTATGCCATGGCGGACTCCCCTTTCGGCCCCTTCAAGCGGGTCGCGACGATCCTGCAGCAGGATCCGGACGTGGGAACCGGCGCCGGCCACCACTCCGTCCTCCAGATTCCCGGAAGGGACGAGTGGTACATCGTCTATCACCGGCATCCGCTCGGGGATGACAAGGGCCCCCACCGGGTCACGTGCATCGACAGGATGGAGTTCGCGCCGGACGGGACGATCCTGCCGGTGAAGATTACGTTCGAAGGAGTGGCGGCCGTGAAACTCCCTGCTATTCGCTGACCCGCAGATACTTCCACCCGATGACCGGGAGGATGAAGGCGATGAGGCAGGCGACGATCCAGAAGATGGACACCGGGCCGAAGTTGTACACGCCGTCCGCGGCGTTGCCCTCGATCAGGAAGCCGGAGACGATGGACTGCGCACCCGCGGCGGCATAACTGGAAATGCCCACGATGCCGAGGGCGGCGCCGGTAGCCTTGCGCGGGACGAAGTCCAGCGCCATGAGACCGGCGACGATGCAGAACACCACGCTGAACGCCATGCTGAAGATGGCGATGTACAGGATGTTCATCCAATAAGTCCCCCCTGTGAACAGGAAGAGGCCCAAGGTGACGACGGTGAGCGCGCCGGCAATGACGACCGGACGGGCGCGGTTCCCGTGGAACACGCGGTCCGACAGCCAACCGGCGAGGAGATTGCCCACCACGCCGAAAGCTTCGGAAATGCCGATGATCTGCGTCGCGCTTTCCAGCGAGAAGGTCTTCTGTTTCTGGAGGAACAGCACGCCCCAGTCACTCACCGCATGCTGGGTGATGTAGATGAAGGCGCTGGAGATGGCGATGACCCAGATGCCGGGATGGCGGAAAACCCACTTCTGGAGATCCTTCGTAGGCTTTTGGTCCAGGGTCCTGAGCGGTTCGCCCGCAAGTTCCTGCACGGAAGGAAGGCCCTTGCTCTCGGGGGTGTCCGAAATGAACACCAGGGCGATGACGGTGCCGATGACGCCCGCCGCAGCCGCGGCGATGAACCCCCACTGCCAGCCGGCCCAGGCCACGATGAAGCCCGTCGCAATCATCGTGACGGCCTTTCCGAAGGAAGGGGTGGAACTGAAGATGCTGTACATCGTTCCCCGCTTGTTCAGCGGGAACCAGCGAGACAGGCTGATGGTGCCGGGAGGCGCGCCCATCGACTGGGCCCATCCGTTCACGCCCCACAGGAGGCCGAAACACACCAGCATCACGACGGAGCCGATGCCCAAAGGCCCATGCAGCAGCCCGAGGACGCCGAGCGTCACGTTGATGACGGCCGATACGCCCAGGCCCCAGGCCATGAAGCGGCGGATATTGCAGTAGTCCGCGATAAAGCCGTTGGTGAACTTTCCCGCCGCATACACGAAATAGAAGATGGAGCCGATGATACCCAGTTCCGCAGCGGAGAGCACCCCGCCGTCGATGATCGGCTGCTTCACCACGCCGAGGGTCATCCGGCACACATAGTAGAAGATATAGGCCGTCGTGACACCCCAGAACGTCTTGGTCCTGAGCCGCTTGTATTCTTCGTCCACCTCAGGGGCGGGAACCTTCTCCGGCGAAGGCTTGCTGATGCGGAAATAACTGAACAGCGACATACAGGGGCGAAGTTACAAATAATTTGCGATACATGCGCCGAGATCGGTCCCCTGCGTGTACAGGACCGCCGTCCAGCCGGCCGCGGCGGCCCCGTCCACGTTCTTCTGGGAATCGTCCACGAACAGGATCTCCGCCGGCGGGAAGCCGATCTCGGCGGCCGCCGCCTCGAAGATCGCCCGCTCGGGCTTCATGAGTTTCATCCGGCAGGAAAGGAATTCCTTGCGGAACACCCGCTGCCAATCCAGTCCGTTCTCCTCGTAGATCTCATGCATCCGGATGACGGATATCTCGTTGTTGTTGGAGAGCCCGTACACGGGATACTTCTCCGCAAGCCGGTGCAGGAGCGGCACCTTCCGCGGGTCCATGCCGACCAGAAGGCCTCCCATCGCCCGGTCCACATCGGCGGCGGTGCATCCCGGCCGCGACTCCCGGAGGATTTCCGCGCGGAACTCGTCGGCCGTCATCTGTCCGGCCTCCAGTTCCCCGTAGATGCCCTTCTGGTGGTACAGGTCCAGCAGTTCCGTGATCTTCTCATAGCCGAGGATCTCCCGGAACGCCCGGACGCTGCTATCATAGTCCAGGTCGATGAGGACGCCGCCCAGATCGAATACAACCGCCCTGACCATGCGCGGGTTACTTGTACAGTCCCTCGCGGGAGAGGAGATGGTCCAGGTTCGCGAGGCCGTAGGCCGTCACGGCCTGGACGACGGCGGAGTGCTCCATGTAGGCGGGGATCAACTTGTCGTACAGGTCATCCTCCGTGTGCCAGATATCCCGGTAGATGAAGTCATAGCCGAACACGTCACGCTCGCGGAAAGAGATGGCGGGGATGCCGTTCATCGCGAAATAGGCGTGGTCCGAGCCGCCGGCCCGCGTGGGACGCGGCTGCGGCTCCCCTTCCCGCTTGATCAGTTCGAACGGAATCTCGGGATTATAGTCCTTCAGGGGTTCGGTGGCCTTCGCAAAGTCGTCGTACATCGCCGGCGGGACCATGAGGGACGTGGCCGCGAGCGGGCCGCCGTCGCGGTTGAAGTAGTTGGAAATCTTGTCCCACGGCACGGTCTTATGCTCCACGAAATACTTGGAGCCAAGCAGGCCATACTCCTCGCCGGTCCAGATGCAGAACATGATGGAACGCTTGGGCTTCGCGCCGGAGGCGGCGAGCAGGCGGGCCGCTTCCATCGTCACGCACACGCCCTGGCCGTCGTCGGTGGAGCCGGTGGCGATGTCATAGGCGTCCAGGTGGCTGCCCATCATCACGTACTCGTCCGGATACTTGGTCCCCTTGATGACGCCCAGGATGTTATGGTACTTCATCGGCCCGGGGAAGAAATGGTTGCGGATGTCGAACTCCAGTTGGAAGTCCTGCCGGTCCACGACCTTCTGCTTGATGATCTCGAACTGGTGCTCGTCCAGGAGGATGTCGCAGGCCTTGGGCAGGGTGTCCATCGTGAGTTCGAAGCACATGGCCCGGTTGTAGAGGACCTGCATCGGAAGTTTCGCC
Source organism: Bacteroidales bacterium (assembly GCA_017530725.1). Classification (GTDB taxonomy): domain Bacteria; phylum Bacteroidota; class Bacteroidia; order Bacteroidales; family UBA932; genus Cryptobacteroides. Next base: position 27,279 of record JAFXMA010000134.1, on the reverse strand, counting down.
GGGCGGATGAAGCCCAGGACGCCGGCATCGACCATCTGGCGGTACATGGGGATGGAAGCCTGCTCACCCTTGGCGAGTTGCGCGGCGCGGGTGGAATCCGCAGCCGGGCTCGCGTCGATGGCGAGGCCGCTCGTGGGACCGGTCTCCAGCAGCACCCAGGAGCCCTTGAGGGCACCTTTGACACGTTCGAACTCCCGCTCGTTCTTGGGCTCCAGGTACACCCGGCCCTTCTGCGGGCCGCGGGTGCCGGCCGTGTAGGCGGGCGTACCGAAATGCAGGGTCATGCCGTCCTCGGAGAGCATCCGGCCGAACCAGGGACCGCGGTCGAAGCCCACGTTGATGGTGATGGCCTCCTGGACCCGCACTTCCAGGCCCCAGGAGCGGAACTGCTCCGCGACCCAGTCCTCGGCATGGTTGAGCATGTGCGAGCCGACGATGCGGCCGCCGATGTTGCGGGCGATGTAGTCGGCATGTTCCATCGTCCGGTTGTCCGTCCGGCCCAGTTCCAGGACCGACTTCGTCACTTTGTCCTGCGCCTGCAGGGGCATCACGGCGAGAAGGACCGCCACGAGAAGAGTTGTGTGTTTCATTCGTTTTACTGTTTACTGTTTACAAAGATAGAAAAAAGAAGTACCTTTGTAAAGCACGCAATCAAAAAACCTGAAAACTATGGCGCTGAAATCGACCAAGGAAGTCCGGATGTACCTCCGTATCCGGAATCTCTGCGGACTGCTGGGCATCATCCTCCCCTGGATCGCCTTGTTCTCGGCCGGCATCAAGTTGGACAAGCCGGATGGATGGTGGTGGAGCATCTCGGCCACCTATTACCAAAGCGACGCCCTGGTCGGTGTCCTTGTCCCTGCCTGCATCGTGATGATGTCCTACATCGGCTATGACCTCAGGGACAACCTCATCACCACCGTCACCGGCCTTTTCGGGCTGGGCATCGTCCTGTTCCCCTGCAAGGTCAGTTGGATTCCGGACGGCACCGCCGTGGGTTTCTTCCAACTCCCCATCGAATTCTCCCATAAAATCCATACCGCCTGCGCCGCCCTGTTCTTCCTGTGTGCCGCCATCAACACACTCTGCCAGTTCACCAGGCACGGAGGAACGGAGATGACCCAGCGGAAGAAGATCCGCAATGTCATCTACCGCATCTGCGGCTGGGGCATGATCGGCCTGGAAGCCCTCCTCGTGGTTCTCAGCCTCCTGGGCGCGCCCGGCTACTGGGTGATGATCCTGGAGATCCTGCTCCTGCACCTGTTCGGTTTCGCCTGGATCGTCAAGGGTGAATTCTTCCCCTTCCTCAACGACAAGGAAGACCCCTCCTCCGGCCCCTCCGCCAGGTCCCGCCAGATGCGCGTCGAAGTGAAAGAGTAGCGACTCGCCTCCTATACGAGTAACCCCGGCCTCGTCATGAAGCCGGGGTTATCCGTGTATGAGCCGATGGAAACTAGTTCAGGTCGGCGCGGGCCATGGCGTCCTTGTAGTACTGCTGGTCCACGAAGACGTCTTCCTTGTAGGGGTTGATGTGGCGAGCCTTGGCCTGGTAGAGGATGTAACCGAGGGCGACGGCGTTCGTCACGAGGGCGAGGACGCTGATGACGAGCATCATCGTCGGGTTCGCGGCGACGGTGTCCACGACCGTGCCCACGGGCGCGGCGTCTCCGCCGGCGGCCACATAGAGTTGCTTGACGGTCTCCACCCCGTTCGGGTACTGCACGGGCAGGACGGCCCAGTCGAACCACTGGCGGCCATCCTTGAAGGTCTCCTGGAAGAGCGGGAACACCTGGGCGAACATGCACCAGATGGCCAGGGTGTTGGCGCGGTTCTGGATCCAGCCGCCGCGGTTCCACAGGAGGGCGGCCACGGTCGGGGCGAGGAGCAGGGCGATGCCGCAGTACCAACTGTGCGTAGGCAGGCAGTTGTAGGTGTAGGCGAAGTTCCAGATATCATAGACCAGGATATACACCCAGGTCATGTCGGCCCAGATCATGTCCTTCTTGTCCTTGGACGGGAACACGTTCCACCACGCGGTCATGCAGAAGATGTTCAGGATGCCGGCCACGCCGTTGAACACGTTGTGCCAGCCGCCGTACAGCCAGACGCCCTCGCTGGAGAGCCACCACTTGTGCCAGCCGTTGATGGCCGACTCGAAGTCGGACGCCACGGCGATGAGGATGTTGATGGCGACGATGATGAACGGGAAGGGCTTGAACCAGTGCCTGGCACCGATGCCCCACTTGTACTTGATCATCATGAAGCCGATGCAGCCGGTGAGGGCCGCATAGAGTTTGGCATAATGGAACCAGCCGTTCATGTAGATGTGCGTCTGGTTGTTCAGGGCCCATTCCGCCCCCGTCCGGACACCGATGGCGATGGCCACGAAGTACGCGGTGAGCGCGAGCGGGACGAGGAAGAACATGACACAGCCGCCGAGTTTCGTGCGGCGGGCGAATTCATTGAGGAGGATCAGGCCGAGAAGGACGACCAGCAGCATTCCCCACTGGGCGAACGCATGTTCGCCATAGACTTGGAAGAACATAATTCAGGATTTAGTTATAAAGTATAAATCATTCTGAGCGAAGTGAAAGACGCTGTCTCTCCCGCACCAGCGCCCAGACCAGCCAGGCGGCGGTAAGGACCAGGGACATCGGGACACCCACGGTAAGCATCTCCCGGAGCATCACGTTGCCGCCGCCCGCCTGTCCCAGGGCGGTGAAGAACGGGAAGCGCCACGTGAGTTCGCCATTGATGACGTGGTCGACGATGAGCATCAGGGTGCCGCCCCAGAGCATCTTCTCCAGGTCGGGAAGACGGTGCCGGAGGGCCGGGGCGTCCGGCGCGGCTATCGCCGCCGCGTGACGCTTGCGGTACACGGTCGTAGCGACCGCCTGTACCAGGGGAACAATAAAACAAGCCATATCTTTAAGTTGCTTCAATTTCCTTGATTTCCACCTCGTTCCCTTGCAGGAGCCAGGTGTTCATGCTATTGCAGTGCGGGCACGTCCTTCCATACCGGACCGTTTCGTACTCCCTGCCGCAACCGTCGCAATGCGTTACCGCCGGGACGGTATTGACCTTGAGTTCGCAGCCCTTGAGCAAAGGCTCCCGGTCCGCCGCCCAGCGCCAGCAGTCGGCAAGCAGTCCGGGAACGACCGTGGACACTTCGCCGATGTTCATCACCACGGCGGAAACGTGCTCCACGGCATTCTCGAGGGCTGCCTTTTTGACGTCCCGGATGATGTAGAATACGATGCCCAGTTCGTGCATTATTTCTTTTTGAACAGGATTTTCCCCGTCCGCTTGAGCATATACGGGAGAATGCCGGAGAACTTGTCCTCGGAGGTGCGCATCACCGATGCCTCGGGATGGACCCGGTGCAGATGGATGGCGTCGAAGCCGCACTTCGTGGTGCAGACGCCGCAGCCGATGCACTTGTTCGGGTCCACGACGGAGGCGCCGCAGCCCAGGCAGCGGGCGGTTTCCTTCCGCACCTGTTCCTCGGTGAGCGTGCCGTGGTACTCGTGGAACAGATCTTCGCGCACGACCGTGCCTTCCACCTGGCGGGAACCGTTGTCATAGGATTCCACGACGATGTCGCCCTTGTCCAGTTCGATGAAATCGCGCCGGTTACGGCCGATGGTCATGTGTCCGTGCTGCACGAAGCGGTGCAGGGACTCCGCGGCTTCCTTGCCGGCGGCGATGGCGTCGATGGCGAACTTCGGGCCGGTGAACACGTCGCCGCCCACGAAGATGTCCGGTTCCGCCGTCTGGTAGGTGAATTTGTCGGCCACGGGGTACACACCGCGGAAGAACTCCACCTTCGTATCCTTCAGCAGGTCCTTCAGGACTACGGTCTGCCCGATGGCGAAGATGACCTGGTCGGCCTCGAGAGTAATGATTTCGGTCTCGTCATAGGTCGGGGCGAACCGTTTGTTCCCGTCAAAGACGGAGGTACAGCGCTTGAACACGATGCCGGTAACCTTGTCCGTCCCGAGGACCTCCTTCGGGCCCCAGCCCGGGTTGATCACGACGCCGTCCTCACGGGCCTCGCGGCGCTCTTCCGGCGAGGCGGGCATGATATCCTCGGTCTCCAGCGAGAGCATCGTCACCTCCGACGCCCCGCTGCGCTTCGCCACGCGGGCCGCGTCGATGGCGACGTTGCCGCCGCCCACGACAACCACCTTGCCGGACACCGGAACCTTACCGGTATTGGCCTCATGGAGGAAGTCGATGGCCGTGGTCGTGCCGGGCAGCGTCTCTCCCGGAATCCCGGGCAGTTTACCGCCTTGACAGCCGATGGCCACGTAGAAACCTTTGTATCCTTCTTCGCGGAGACCGGCGATGGTCACGTCCTTCCCCACCTCCACGCCGCACCGGATGTCCACGCCGATTTCCTTCATGATGTCGATCTCGGCCTGGATGACGTCCTTCTCCAACTTGTAGGAAGGAATGCCGTAGCGGAGCATGCCGCCGGGCTCGGGATTACGCTCGAACACCGTCGGCTTGTAACCCATGGTCGCGAGGTAGTAGGCGCAACTCAGGCCGGCCGGGCCGCCGCCGATGACGGCGATCTTCTCCTCCCAGCGATCCAGGACATTGGAGCAGATGTTCACTTCGGGCACGAAACGGGTTTCCGCATTCATATCCTGCTCCGCGATGAACTTCTTCACCGCATCGATGGCGATGGGCTGGTCGATGGTGCCGCGGGTACAGGCATCCTCGCAGCGGCGGTTGCACACGCGGCCGCAGACGGCCGGGAACGGATTCTCCCGCTTGATAAGTTCCAGCGCCTCGGTATATTTTCCCTCGGCGGCCTTCTTCAGGTAGCCCTGGACGGCGATGTGCGCCGGGCAGGCGGTCTTGCAGGGCGCCGTACCGGTCTCGTAGCAGTTGATGCGGTTCTTGTCACGATAATCCTCGGTCCACTTGTGTTCGCCCCACTTGGCCGCGTCCGGCAGTTCCTGCTTGGGATAGGTCTGCGGGCCGTGCTTGGTACACAGTTTCTGGCCCAGTTTCACCGCGCCGGCGGGGCAGTATTCTACGCACCGGCCACAGGCGACGCAGTTCTTCGGATCCACTTCGGCCACGTAGGCGCTCCGGGACATATTGGGCGTATTGAACAACTGGGACGTACGGAGCGCGTTGCAGATCTTCACGTTGCAGTTGCAGATGGCAAAGATCTTCCCTTCGCCGTCGATGTTCGTGATCTGATGGACGAAGCCGTGGTCCTCGGCCTTCTTCAGGATGGCCATGCACTCATCGTAGGTGATGTAGTGGCCGCGGCCCGTCTCGGCCAGGTATTCGGCCATGTCGCCCACGCCGATGCACCAGTCGTGGTAGTCGTCGGCGCAGCCTTCGTCCAATCCCTTTCGACCGATACGGCAGGAGCAGATGCCCACCGCCAGATGCCCCTCATAGCGCTTGAGCCAATAGGAGATGTGTTCGATGTCGACAGATTGGTTCTCCATCGAGATCGCCTTCTCTACCGGGATGACGTGCATGCCGATGCCGGATCCGCCCATGGGCACCATCGGCGTGATCTTCTCCAGCGGGAGGAAGGTCATGCGCTCGAAGAACATACCCAGTTCCGGATGCTTCTTCATCAACTCCTCGTTCATGTTCGTGTACTCAGCGCTGCCAGGCACGAACATCGGCACCCAATAGACACGGTCCTCCCGGTTGTACGAGGTTCCCGGGACGGGACCGTCCTTGGTATACTTATCCCCGTAATCATACTCCATCACACCCAAGCGGGCCATCAGGTCCAGCAGGTCGTCGAAGGACTTGTCGTCCGGGGTGTAGTGCTTCTCCGCGTTCATCTGATGCAGTTTCGCATAGGTGTGGTGCTCGCGCACCCGGAAGAAATTGCCTGGCAGCATGTCCAGCAGGAGGTCCAGCGAGGCCTCCCGGGTCACGGGATCCATCTCGTCCTCGAAGATGCACGCGAGGCCCCAGTACTCGGGGGCGTCGGTGTCCATCTTGATCTTTCCGGGGATGCGGTCCGTGACGTGGCGGACGAATTTCAGCAGTTTGGGATTGGGATTCTTGTCCCCTTTGTGCTTGGGGACAAACTTTTTCGACATCTCAGGCATAGACTATCGGTTTTTCCAGTTTTTCACTTCTTCCAGGAGCCAGTCGGCGAACGCATCGACTCCCTCCCCCGTCTTGGCGCAGATGGGGATGATGCGGGCGTTCGGGTTCCGCATCCGGACATACTCCCGGCACTTGTCCAGGTCGAAGTCGAAGTAAGGCATGACATCGACCTTATTGACCAGAACCAGGTCGCAGACGGAGAACATCAGCGGATATTTCAGCGGCTTGTCGTCCCCTTCCGGGACAGAGAGGATCATCGCGTTGCGCACGGCACCGGTGTCGAACTCGGCCGGGCAGACGAGGTTGCCGACGTTTTCCAGGATGACGAGGTCCACATCCGCGAGGGCTACGTTGTCAAGCCCCTGGCGCGTCATTTCGGCGTCCAGGTGGCACATGCCGCCGGTGTGGAGTTGGATGGTGGGGATGCCCGTGGCCTGCTTGATCTTGACGGCATCCACGTCACTGTCGATGTCCGCCTCCATCACGGCCACGCGCACCTTGTCCTTGATGCGCTGCAGCGTGCCGATGAGCGTGGTGGTCTTCCCCGCGCCGGGCGAGGACATCAGATTCAGGAGGTAAACCCCTCTGCTTTTCAGTTCTGTTCTGAGTTTGGCGGCATCTTCGTCGTTGTCCGCGAAGACACTCTTCTTGATCTCGATGATTTTTACATCATCCATGGCGGTCCAGGTTATCGTTTCGTGTCTGTGGTTCAGTATGCGAATATACGAATAAAACCGCGACTATGCAAAAAACCGCCACCCCGTCCTACCCGGCTCCTATGGCTGGACGAGCACCCGCTTCCCCTTGTAATGGACAGTCATCGGCGAGCGGCCGGGGATGCAGACCGTGAAATCGCGCTCCTGCAGCATACCCGCGAAGGAACCCTGGCGAGGGCCGATGGTCAGACGGCCCGAAGCGTCATCCCAGACCAACTCGATGGTCGTGTACTCCCCTTTCTCGTACTCGTAACCGTCACCGGCATCTTCGTACAGCGTGAAGTGCCCGTCGGCACCGGGATAGACGGCGAGTTCCAGATTGTCCCAGGGCTTTTCCGAGGTGTACTGGACATCGGGGCCGAAAGGAAGGATGGAGCCGGCCTTCACGAAAACGGGGATCTCCGAGATGGTATAATCCCGCGCATATTCCTGACCGCCCCGGACCTTTTCCCCGGTCTGGAAATCATACCAGTCCGTCCCGGCAGGGAGGTAGGTCGTGAACGAGGCCACAGACGCGCCCGTGAGGGCCGCGTGGCCGTCGGTCAGGACCGGCTCGGTGACCGGATGGACCAGGATGGACGGTCCGAACAGATACTCGTCACTGAGGGCGAGGGCCTTGCGGTCTTTCGCGAAGTCCATCACCAGCGGGCGCATGATCAGCGCGTCTTCCAGGACGGTCGCGCCGGCGAGGGAGTAGATGTAAGGCATCAGTCTGTAGCGGAGCCTGATGGCGTTCAACTGCTCGTCGAAAGCCCATTCTCCCGGCCCCCCGAAGCGGTAAATCTCGGTCGTGAGCGGCCCGGAAGTATGGTTCCGCATCACCGGCACGAAGACGCTCCACTGCATCCAGCGCACCTGGAGTTCCTTCAGGGCGACATTGTCCGTACCGCCTTCGTAGAACCAGTTGAAGAAACCGCCGATGTCGGTGTTCCAGTAGGGAATGCCGCAGATCGTGTAGTCCAGGCCGGAGGGAATCTGGGCACGGAGCACTTCCCAGCGGGACTGGACGTCGCCACTCCAACTGAAGGTGGCATAGCGCTGGATGCCGAAGGAGGCGCTGCGCGTCATCTGCACGGCCCGCTTCGGATAGCCCTTCGCCCGGTAGTTGCTGTAAATGCCCATGTTGGTGACCAGCGGGAAGGCATTCCGCACGCTCCGCCAGGTGCCGTCCGCCGTGCGGTAGTCGTCATCCTCCTTGGTCGGATAGAAGTGGTCCGGCTCGGTGGAATCGCTCCAGAGGGCGTCCACGCCCTGGTCCACCAGGCCTTCCAGGTACTTCCAGTAGATTTCCCGGGCCTGGGCGTTGAACGGGTCATAGATTTTCACCCCGCCCGTCATCGGCCAGGTCTTGAAGGGAAGGAGAGCGTCGATGGCCTCCAGTTCCTGGAACTGCGGGGTCTGGGGTCCGAAGTCCGGCCAGATGGAGATGGCGAGGTGCGCGTGGCTGTTGTGGACGTTGGCGATCATCGTATCGGCCCGGTTGTACAGCGGATTGTCGAAACGCATCGAATTCCAGTTCTCGTTCTCGCCCCAGTACTGCCAGTCCTGGACGATGCAGTCCAGCGGGATGCCCATTTCCCGGTGCGTCCGGAGCGCCTCGCACAGTTCCTCTGTGCTGTGATACCGCTCGCGGCACTGCCAGTAGCCATGGACCCAGAGCGGGAACATCGTCGCCTTGCCGCCGAGCCGGTGCTCCAGGGCGACCAACTTGTCGATGCTGCCCCCGTCATACAGGAAATACAGGTCCGTGCAATCCCCCACTTCGCTGGTCATCACGGTCTTCTCCCCGGGGACGTCCTCGAAATCGCTCATGCCGGGATTGTCCCAGTACACGCCGTAGCCCTTCTCCGAGCAGAAGAAGGGGATGTAGATATGCATGTTCTCGTTCCAGAGATGGACTTTCTTGCCGCGGAGGCTCAGATCCGGGTCCTGCCGCTGGCCCAGGCCGTACAGGAACTCATCGGCCTCCGGCAGCCACGTCTGACTCACCTTGAACCGTCCGGCGTCCGGATCGTCGGCCGGACGCGGCTCGAAAGCCGTTCCAGTCTCCTGCAGCAGCACCGCCCCGCTCTCCGCATCCCGGAACAGGACGTCCCCGGAATTCTTGTCGATGGTGACGGTCATCTTCTCCGTCGTCAGCGTGACGGCATCGACGTTCTCATACCTTTTAACACGCACCTTCTCCGGCTCCAGCACCACGGAATAACTCTTCTTCTGGGAAGCGCCCACCCCGCCGAGCGGATACTTCACCACCCGGACGATATCAGGCGCATAGACGGTCACTTCACAGGTGATTTGATCGGTCTCAACGGTCTCACGGACCACCTTCGGCCCCGCACATGCCGCCAGCAGCAGCACCGCGGAAATCAGGGACAGGCACTTTTTCATATCGGAAAGGGATTGGTCTTTCAAAGATAAGGAATCTTTCCCTTTCTTCCCAAACTCAGCGCCGCATAATTCAGCCGCTAGCGCCGGATGCCTTCAAAGTGCCGCAGGAAGTCGAAGAGGCGGACGAGTTTGCGTTGCTTTTTCCCTTCCGTAATTTCCCGGCCGCCCTGGAGGGGGCTGGCGACGGTTTCTTCCGTACGGACGGGCACTTGCCGGCCTTCCATGCCGAAGGTCAAAGTGGCGCCGGCGGCCGTGACGTCCATCGTGACCGGTGCGCCCATCACGAGGGGCAGGTTCACGTCGTCATGGCCGGTAGGGAACCCGCACAGGACCGGAATGCCTTCCGGCACATAAGAACAGATCATATCCTCCACGCTGTCAAAGCCCAGGTTCGCCTTGCAGCCCGTGAACTCTCCGAGGACGATGCCTTTGCACCGTTCGAATACTCCGTTGAGGATCAGCGTATTGATGAGGCGGTCGATGTGGCTCATGTCCTCTTCGACCTCTTCGATGAACAGGATGATATCCCGGCCCAGCGTGGCATCGGCCTGCGTGCCCAGGATGGGCGTGAAGGTGCAGAGGTTGCCGCCGACCAGGATGCCGGTCGCCCTTCCGGGCCGGTTCTCGGGATGGGCGGGGACCTTATAGGCGGGCACCTTTCCCATCAGAAGGTCGCGAAGGAGGGTGCTGGACGGATCGTTCCCCCGGGTCTGGGCCAGATGCGTGCCCATAGTCCCGTGGATGCCCATCACGCCGGCGCGTGTCTCCATTTCGAGCAGGGTGGTGATGTCGCTGTAGCCGACGAGCCATTTGGGATGGGCCGACAGTTCCTCCAGCGGCAGCATATCCACCAGCCGGATCGTGCCGTACCCGCCCCGGTTGCAAAGGATGGCCTTGATGGACGGGTCCCTGAGGGCCCATTCGAGGTCCGATACGCGTTCTTTCGGCTTGCCGGCGTATTTCCCCAGGTACACCTCTCCGACATGGGCACCGATGACCGGCTCGAAACCCCAGCCACGGAGTACCGCGGCCGCAGCCTCCACATTCTCCATCGGAGTATGGTAGGACGGCGAAAGGAGGGCGATTCTGTCACCGGGCTTGAGGAAGGCGGGCTGGACGCAGGACAGAGTCACCGTCCTTTCACGCAGGTCCTGCGTATGTTTCGGCGAACAGGCGGCGATAAGAAGCACCGCCAGGCAACGGAAAAAGGATCTGGTCATCATCTGTGATTTAACTGCAAAGATAGCGTTTTTGACTGGCATTCTGTACTGCCGAGGCCTCCCTAGTCTCTTATCCCTCGCAAAGGCCTTTCGCAACTTTGGGCTCCCGTCCTTCTCCTGTGCCAGATTCTCGCCGTCATCCGGGGCACGGGCTCGAGATAGCCGAAGTCACGGTTGCAAAAACGGCCTCCTGCGCTCTTCGATGCTACATACCCTACCTCGCGAAGGGGTGTATGTTGCGATTGGAACTTTAGATTGCCTTTTTTGCAACATTGAGTTCGGGAAAATGAGTATCAGACCAAAAACTTAAGATCAGCAGGCTGGAGGAACAACGCTTTAGCGAGACTGGGGCTCCGGCAGGAAAGCCGTTCGGCGAGCATACGGGCCGCCACTTTCAGGCGGATTTCAAACGGGGCCTTGGCCAGCGTCCTGCCACAATAGTTGATACTGTATTTGTTACCCGTCTTGCGAAGTTCCTGGATACTCCGGGATTCCATATAGTCTTGGTAGATTTCCTGTTTGATGGCGGCCTCATCCTCCTTGCGGACATACAGAAAGGCGATGAAGGCACGGGGGCTCCTGAAGAAACGCTCCACTGCCTCATAATCCACGAAGCATTCCGGCAGGATACGCCCGTCCTCATCCATCTGCCAGTGGGGAGGAAGCGGATGTTTCGTACGAAAGAGCCGGAGGCGTTCCCTCCAGGACAAATCGCCTATTCTGCGTCCTCTGAAGAAATACCGCCGCTCGGAGAAATACAGGTGGCCGCACCCCCAGGGATACTCTCCCGGCAGTTTCCTGTAAAAGTCCATGCAGTTCCGGTACGCATACATAAACCGGGACAATACTTTTTCCCGGATGACGACCGGCTTGCACGCAACATGCACATTCTCATCCGGAAAATGTCTCTGCAGACGCTGCTGGAGCCGGCACCTGTACCGTTCCGCCCGTTCTTCCGTACCTTTGACCAAAGAATGGAAATGGGTATCATTCACCGTTACCACCCAGACCCGTACTCCTGCGATTTCAGCACAGATGGCTACACTGTTCCAGCCAAACACTTTATCATCCACCGTGTCGAACGGAATGTCCGCCCGCGTGCCGTCCGAAAAGACATGCCAAATGTCATCGATTGATTCGTCCATCTCTTTTTTGCGCAAGGTACCCCAACCTATCCGTTTTCTCAAAAAGGGAAACGGATAAAGTCGAAAATAGATCATTGAAAGCACTGCAAGGCCGATTTTAGCAAAGCCTTTTCCAAAAAAACACTGGCATTTTGCGTAAAAAAGGTTCAACCCCGCTGCCCGCCCAGTCATTTTCATCATCCCGGGCTGTCCCCCTCTGTCATTCCAAACGCCAAAGGATATCCCGGAATCTCCCGAAGTCAAGGTTGCAGAATATGCTTCTCAAGCCCCATTACGCTACATACCCCACCTCGCGAAGTAGGGTATGTTGCAAGCGGAGCCACAGGAGGCAGGTTATGCAACCTCGACCTCGGGACGAACACAACGAGGCGGGAAAAAGTGGTGGTAGCCGCCTACCGTAGGGCCGAAAAGACCAGCCACCTCTGGGCTTCACTTCCCGAAAGCCTTACGGATGCGGGAGAGGGCGGCGGTGAGGACGGAGGCGGGGCAGCCGATGTTGAGGCGGACGAAGCCTTCGCCGCCGGTGCCGTAGGAAGCACCGTTGGAGGGGATGATTTTGGCCTGGTTGCGGAAGGTGTCCATCAGTGCGTCCTGCGGGAGACCGAGGGCGCGGCAGTCCAGCCAGACCAGGAAGGAGGCTTCCGGCCGGATGGGCTTGATGCCGAGGTCGTTCTCGGCGAAGAACTGCTCCACGAGGGCGATGTTGCCCTCGATATAGCGTTTCAGGGATTCCAGCCAGGCGGTGTCTTTCCGATAGGCGGCGATGGTCGCCTCGATGGTGGGGATGGGCGCTTCGTCCAGTTTGGCGTTCCGCAGGGCGCCGAGGTATTTCTCCCGCTTCTCCCTGTCCGGAATGATGCAGAACGCAGTTCCGGAAAGGCCGGCGAGGTTGAAGGCCTTCGTGGGGCCGGCGAAGATGAGGCCCACGCGGGCGGCCGTCTCACTGATGCTGCAAAAAGGCGTATGCCGACGGCCGTACAGGGCCAGGTCGCCATGGATTTCGTCGGAAATGACGATGACCCCGTGCCGGTCGCAGATTTCCGCCAGCCGTGCCAGGGATTCGCGGTCCCAGAGCAGGCCGATGGGGTTGTGGGGATTGCACAGGACCAGGGCCTTGGTCCGGGAGTCGATCAGCCTTTCCAGCCCTTCCAGGTCCATGCGGTAGCGGCCGTTCTCCAGGATGAGGGGATTGTCCACGGCCACCCGGCCCAGCCGCTCGATATACAGGCGGAAATGGTCATACACGGGCGGCTGGATGATGATCCTGTCACCCGGTTCGGTAAAGGTGAGATAAGCCTGGTTGATGGAGGTGATGACTCCGGGCGCATAACCGATCCACTCCTTTTCCGGCGCGTATCCATGGGTTTGCCGCTCCCAAGCGGCGATGGCGTCGATGAAAGCCTGCGGCGTGGACGTATAGCCGAGGACGTCCCGGTCCAGGCGCGTCCTCAGGGCGGCGCGCACGTACGGGTCCGTGCGGAAGTCCATGTCGGCAATCCACATCGGCGTCTCCCCGTTCGTCGCCCGTCCATACTTGATGCTCCAGGTTCCGCTCCGGTCGATGACCTCGTCGAAATCCCAGCCTTCTGCGGCGTCACCCGCCGCCTCGCGCGGCCGGCAGGCCGTGAACGCCGTCCCGGCTACGCCGGCCGGCACCAGCGCCGCTGCTCCGGCGGCCGCTGCCCCCTTGAGAAATGCCCTCCGTTTCATAACTGGCCGTAAAGTTACAAAAAACTGCGGAAGGGACAAGGTCGATCCTAATCTTCAAGGGAGCGGAATCCGGGGCGTCAGTTCCAGCACATGCACGCCCCGGGGCGCCATCCGGACGGATGAAGTCAGATTGACCGTCTCGCCGGTCACGACATCGACGCCGATGGTGTGCTTCCCGATAACATCGGCAAAGCGGGCCATGTCCAGTTCGCTTTCCGCATCGGAACCGTTCAGGATCACGAGAACCGTATCATCGCCGGCGATGCGGGCATAGACATAGCACTTGGCACGGTTGTCCGGCGTGTAGTGGACCAAGCGGCCTTCGGTGGCCGCTTTCGAAGTCCGGCGCCAGTTCAGCAGTTTGCTCGCAAAATCCCAGCACTCGTTCTGGACGGGGGTACGGCCGACGGACGTGAACGCATTGGCCGGATCCTCTTTCCAACCGCCCGGAAAATCGCCGCGGAGTTGGTCGGGACCCGCCATGGCGATCTCCGTCCCGTAATAGATCTGCGGAATGCCGCGGGAAGTCACGAGGAACGCGAGGCCCTGCTTGAACTTCCAGACCGGATCGCCCGGCTGCATGAAGCGGCTGATGTCATGGTTGTCCAGGAAGGTGAGCACATGGTCCGGATCGGGAATCAGGAAGTCCTGCGCGACAGTCTCATAGACCTTGAACAGGCCGGCCTCGGACCCCTCGGAAGTATTGCTTTCCTTCAGGATCTCCCGTTGGATCGTGAACGTCAGGTCGAAGTCCATGACCGTCTTTAGGTGCGTGTCGGACGGATTCAGGGCCGATCCGCGCTGCCACCAGCCGGCGGCGGAATTGCGGGGATACCAGCCCTCGCCCACGATGTTGAAATCCGGATACTCCTCCTCGATCTCCCGGCACCAGCGGGTCATGAAATCATAGTCGGCATAGGGATAGGTGTCCATGCGGATGCCGTCGATGCGGGCGTACTCGATCCACCAGACACTGTTCTGGATCAGGTACCTGGCCAGATGGCGGTTGCGCTGGTTCAGGTCCGGCATGCCGCCCGAGAACCAGCCGTCCAGGAGGACGTCCTTCTCGGACTGCGGCGCATGCGGGTCCATGAGCACCCACTTGTAATGGGTCGTGGTCGTGAGCCCGTCGTTCCCGCGCGGCCCGCGGCGGAATCCGCCCTCCTGCGGCCCCTGCCGCTGCCGCTCCGACAGTTTCTTCGCATACGCATCCTGGTTGAACCAGTCATCGTCCGGGATATCCGTGATCCACCAGTGGGAACTCCCCGAATGGTTGAAGATCATGTCCATCACGACCTTGATGTTCCGCCCGTGGGCGGCGTCAACAAGACCGCAGTATTCCTCGTTGGTCCCGAGCCGCGGGTCGATTAGATAAAAGTCCGAAATCGCATAGCCATGCGAGGCATTGCTCCGGTTGTACTGGACGGGATTGAGCCAGACGGCCGTAACCCCGAGCGAGTCGATGTAGCCCAGGTGGTCCCGGATACCCTGCAGGTCGCCGCCGTGGTGGCCGCCGCCGTTGCTGCGATCGGCCTTGAACTGCTCCCAGTCGTCATTGGCTGGGTTGCCATTGGCGAAACGGTCCGGCATGATCAGGTACAGCACGTCCTTGGTGGAGAAGCCCTGCGCGCCCGTCTTCGTATTGCGCGGACGGAGTTCAAAGGCTTTTTCGGTGACCGATTGGCCTTCCTTGAAACGGAAGGTCATCGTGCCGGGACGGGCCTTTTCCGAGACATCCAGATACACAATCAGGTAATTCGGATTCTTGACCTTGGCGACCTCCTTGACCCGGACGCCCGGATAGGATTTGAGGGAGAACTCCGACTGGGCGATGTCCTTTCCGTAGAACATCACCTGGAGTTCATGGTTCTTCATGCCGGCATACCAGAAGGGAGGATCCATGCGCTGGATGTCCGCAGCATGCGCGCCCGCCGCGAGGAACAGGGCGGCGAGCAGGGAGAGGAGTCCGTGTTGTTTCATAAGTCGATGGGCCTATTCGGGCAGGAAAGTGACGGCGGCACCGCCGCCGGGGGCGAGACGGAGGGTGAGGGTATCTTCGGAAGTCACGCTGCAAGTGGTGATCTCATAGGCAGTGGGGTTCGTCTCCCAGTGCGCGTCGGCGGCATCGCCATAGACGGTGGCGGTGTAGCGGACACCGGGTTTCAGGAAGGACAGAAGCTGGTCGAAAGTGCGGCCGGTCTCGTCGGTGGAAGCGCCCAGGAAGAAGCGGTCGCCAGCGCGGCGTACGACACTGATCCACTCGCCTACCTCGCCCTGAAGGGCTTCTGAGGCATCGCAGTCGGCGTCGAAGTCACGGAAGAACTGGAAGGCGGGATGGCCTTCGTAATTCTCCAGCAGGTCGCATGCCATCTGCATCGGCGAATAGAGGATCACCCAGTTTGCCATCTGCTTCGCCAGCGTGGTGTGCTCGCTGAAATAGGAACTCGGACGGCCCCAGGTACGGAGTTGCGGCTTGCCCTGGACACACGTGTACTTGATGTCGAACACACCCGGCGTATAGTCCACCGGTCCGCTCAGCAGACGCGTGTACGGGAGGATGACCGTATGGGAGGGCGGATTGCCCGGGCCCCAGCCATTGTACTCCATGCCGCGGACGCATTCCCGGGTCATGAAGTTCGGCCAGGTGCGGCGCAGGCCCGTCTCCTTGATGACTTCGTGGCCGTCCACCATGATCTGCCGCTCAGCGGCCTCTTCGACCACCTTCTGGAAGTGGCGCACGCCGGTCTGGCTGTGGCGCGGTGCGCCGCCGGACAGGCCGCCGCCGGCATAGCCGGTCTTCATCGCATGGATGCCCAGCGAAGCGTCCCAGTCCAGGGCGCGCTCCAACTGGTCCTCGAAGCGGAGGTAATTGCCGCCCGTCTCGTTGTGGGTAATCAGGTAAATGCCCTTTTCGCGGGCGTATGCGGCCACTTTCGCGACGTCATAGTCCGGCGCCGGGCTCGTGAAGTCGAAATCCGGAAGGGCGTCGGAATTCCGCCACGCATCGTTCCAGCCCTCGAACAGGACGCCCTGGATGTTGTTGGCTGCGGCAAAGTCGATGTAGCGCATCGCATTCTCCGTCGTCGCGCCGTGACCTTCCCCGCCCCAGGACTCGACGCCCAGATGTAGGCTCCACCACACACCGATATACTTCATCGGTTTGATCCAGGAGACGTCCGCGAGGGCGCAGGGCTCGTTGAGGTTCAGGATGAGGGAAGAATTGATGAGGCCCACGGCGGAGCGGGCAACCTGGACCGTCCGCCAAGGCGTCTGGAACGTACCCGGGACGACGGCTTTCACGTCGGATTGCTCTTCGAAGGGCTGCCCCCTCCGGCGGCGCTGCTGCCGGAGCGGAGCGAGCGAAGCCTTGAAGGTCAGACCTTCCTCCTGCCGAAGCACCATCTCGGGGAAATCGACCAGCGCAGCCTCGTGGACGGAGGCATACAGGCCGTCGGAAAACTTGAGCGTGAGCGGTGTATTCGCATCGCCGAGTTCCGACAGCCGCATCTTGCGGTACAGGTGCTCGTAGGAGTTGAAATCGCCCGGGATGGACCAGGTGTCGGCATCGGCGGTGAAGGCGAACTGCGTCCGCTCTCCGTTGATCCGGAGCGTGTCGGCACCCGGCACCGCATAGGCGTACCGGAAGCCGAACCCGTCGTCGAATACGCGGAAAACGACCTCCAGGCCCACGCCGGCGTCATTTTTCAACTTGAGGGAGAGTTCCCGGTGGTTGTCCTCCACCTCTTTGTTCTCGCCCCAGGGCTGGTGCCAGGTCTCCCGGTGACTGCCCACTTTGGAGGACTTGAGCGCAAAGCCCCGGTCCAGGTTCACGCCCTCGGCCTGAAGGCCCAGCGTGGAAGGCTTCAGGAAGGGTTTTCCATCGACATCCACGGCATAGGTGGGAACGCCGACGGCATCCACCGAGAAGCAGACGGAGATCCGGCCATCCGGCGAAGTGACAGAGGTCTTCGGGGAGCAGGCCGCGAGCAGGATCGCAACGGCCGCGAGAACGGTCTTTTTCATCGGAATCTGTTTTAATTTGCGGTCCGGGGCCAGGCCAAAGGCCCCGGACCAGTCCTCACCCAAAACTAACTACACTCTAAGGAAAGGACAAGTTTCAACCAAATAACCAAAAAACAATCAATGCCGGTAGTCCACCACGAGGGCGGACAGCGGAGCGACCTCCGTCGCGTCGGAAACGGTCACCCGCTTCCCGGTCAGGACATCGACCCCTTCGCCGAGACCGGCTGAAATCTCGCGGAAACGGGTCCAGGGGACTTTCACGGTCTGGTCGGAGTTATTCACGAACACGAACACCACTTCCTGGTCGTCGTAGCGGAAATAGCCGTACGTGTTGTTCTCGGGGATGAAATGCAGGGTCCTGCCGTGCTGGACGGCCGACGAACCCTTGCGCCACTGGAAGAGCGTGCGGGCAAAGTCGTGGAGGTCGGCCGCATGGGCCCACTGCCCGTCGGCCTTCGCCCGGCCATCTGCGGTGAACAGGTTCACCGGATCGCCGGCCCAGCCGCCCGGGAAGTCCATCCGAAGGCGGCCGTCGTCCAGCTGCGGATTCCCGGTGACGAACATCATCTCGTCACCGTAGAAGAGTTGCGGGATGCCGCGGAGCGTCGCCAGCATCGCGAAGGCGATCTTCATCCGGCGCGGATCGTGGCCGAAGGTGTCGCCGATGCGGGCGATGTCGTGGTTCGACAGGAAGACGAGCATGTGGCTCAGGTCGTGGTAGATGAAATCGTGCGACAGGGCGTTGTACACGGCGGAGATGTCCGGTCCCCCGCGGCGGCCGCGGCCCTGGGGCGGGCCCTGCCGCTGCTGCTCGCTGCCGGGGATGGGCGCCGTCAGCGCGCCGGTCATCGCCGCCTGCAGCGGGAAGTCCATGATGGACGGCAGGTTGGAATTGAACCCGTCGGAATTGGGATTGTCCTTCTGCCAGTAGGCGACGAAGTCGGGATTCGCCTGCCAGACCTCACCCACGATGTTGAAGTTCGGATATTCGTCGGTCACCGCCTTCGCCCACTGTGACATCGGTACCTTCTCATTGTAGAACCAGGTGTCCACGCGGAAGCCGTCCAGGCCGGAATACTCGATCCACCACACGGCCCACTGCTGGAAGTACTTCAGCATGTAGGGGTTGTCCAGGTTCATGTCCGGCATGTTCCGCACGAACCAGCCTTCCTCCATGATGGCGAGGTCCGCCTTGGACGCGTTCGGGTCCAGGGCCAGGCCCATCTGGTGGTTCGAGTTCACGTACGGGTCGTTCATGTGGACCCAGTCCTTGAACGGCATGTCCTGCATCCACCAGTGCTCGGTGCTGGAATGGTTCGTCACCACGTCCAGGATGACCTTGATACCCTTCTCATGGGCCTTCGAGACCATCTCCCGGTACAGTTCGTTGGAGCCGTACCGCGGGTCGATGTGGTAGTAGTCCGAGCAGGCGTAGCCGTGGTAGGAGCCGCGCGGGGCATTGTCGCCCAGCAGCGGAGTGCTCCAGAGGGCCGTCGCGCCCAGGTCGGCGATGTAATCCAGGTGGTCGATGACGCCCTGGAGGTCGCCGCCATGGCGGCCGAAAGGCTCTCCGCGGTTCGCCTTCTCCGTCGTATTGTCCGTGGAATCGTTGGACGGATCGCCGTTGGCGAAACGGTCCGGTACGATCAGGTAAATGAGGTCGGCCGTCGTGAAACTCTCCCTGTCGGCGGAACCCGGCTTGCGGGCCGCAATCTGATAAGGATAGCGGATGAGGTCATCGCCTTTCTTGAACACGAGGGTGTAGGTCCCGGGCTTCGCCTTCGGGCTCACCTCTACGTCCACGAACAGGAAGTTCGGGTTGTCGGCCTGGTGGACTTCCTTGACTTTCAGTCCTTTGCCTTCGACGGACGCCGAGTAGGCGCCGATGCCCGGCCCCTGCACGAGGAGTTGGAGGTCGGTCTTCATCCCGCTCCACCAGGACAGGGGCTCGACGCGGGTGATTTCACTCGCCGAAAGGGAGGCGGCCACCATGAGGGCGGCGGCCAGGGTCAGGAAACGTCTCATACGCTAGAAAGTCCAGATTTTGAATTCATACGCACCGAAATCCTGCGAGGTAGGCACACCGTTCTTGCCGGCATTCGCCTTCGGCAGGGAGGCTTTCGCGTCCTTTCCGCTCACATTCACGCCGACCAGCGCCTTCGGATAAGCCACATAGACCACACCCTCGGACTCGCTGGCGGTCATCGCACCGCTGCGGTCCACCTTCGCGAGGGCCTGCAGGGCATCCTGGTATTTCTTCTTGAGTTCCGCATTGGCGGTCCAGTCCATCGTCTGGGTATTGAAGAAGTTGATGGTCTTGTTGTAGCCCACTTCCTGGCTGCCGTACAGCATCGAGGATCCGTTGAGGGCGGCCATCAGCACATAGGCAGCCAAGGCACCCTCGGTGGACTTGAACTGGGCGGCAGGCGCCGCCTCGGTGGCGTCATCGTGGTTCGTCACGAAAAAGAGTTTGGTCTTGGGGGCCGGAGCCGCGTCCTGGTCGCTCTTGTACCAGGTGAAGAAACTCTTCGTGGAACCCGTGCTGCCGATGACTTTCCGCATCTCGCTCTTCATCTTCCGGTCGAAGATGATGTCGAACCCGTCGTCGAACATCCGGGTGAAATCGCTCTCGGCCAGCATGATGAAACCGGGCTTGAGGGCCTTCAGTTTGCCGATGGCCTCCTTCCAGAAGTCATCGCGCACACCGTGGGCATAGTCGCAGCGGTAGCCGTCGATGCCCACTTCGGTCACCCAGTACTCCAGGGCATCCTCCATCGCAGCCCACAGTTCCTTCTTGCCAAAGTCCAGTTGGGCCACATCCTTCCACTCTCCGTCCTTGGTGGGCCAGGCGATGCTGCCGTCGGCCTTGTGCTCATACCACTCCGGATGCTCGGTAAGCCAGACGTTGTCCCAGGAGGTATGGTTGGCCACCCAGTCGAACATCACCTTCATCCCTTTCCCCTGGGCGGCTTTCACCAGCGCTTTCAGTTCATCCAGCGTGCCGTACAGGCTGTTCACCTCCTTATAGTTCTTGATGCAGTAGGGAGACCCGAAAGGCTTGTTTCCGGGCAATCCCGGCAAGACATCCTTCCCCTCGGCATACACCGGCATCAGATACAGGACGTCCGTCCCCAGGGACTTGATCTCATCCAGCCGTGCCTGCACCTTGCCGAAGGCGCCGGAATTGCCGTACAGTTTCAGGTTCACCTGGTAAATCTGATAGTGGTCACGGGCCGTCGCCGGCAGCGTGAGGACTTCCGTGGCATACGTGATGCCCGGCTCCGGGATGGTCTCCTTGCCACCGGTACCGGATTCCGAGCCGGAGGGTATGATGGGCAGGGTCTGCGGCTTCCCGCACCCGCAGGCGGCGAGCACGAGGAGCGAAACGGCCAGGTATAAAGTCTTTCTCATGGTTTATGGGTTTATGCTTGGCAAGCCGGGGTCCGGTCAGGGGCCCCGGCCCGTTGTCAGGTTATTCCACCACGGTCACGTTGTCGGCCGTGAAGTGGAAATAGAAGTCGCGGGTGACGGTCTGGCCCTTCAGGCAGTCGAAGTTCTCCAACTGAACGCCGTTGCCGCCGTTGTTCAGGATGAAGTTCGCCGTGTTGCCGAAGGCCGAGGCCGGAACCTCGAAGTACTTGTAGGTCACGCCGCCGATCTCCTCGGTGCCGGCAGGGGAAGCGCCCGGCCAGCCTCCGAAGACTTCGGACGTACCCCACGCATACAGGGAGATCTGGTCCCAACCGGTCTCGTCCACGACATAGACGCGGGTGGCCGGCTCGGTGGTCTTGCACGCGGAGTTCTCGATCTCCAGGTAGAGATCCTCTCCGAGGACCACGGTCATGGCATCGAACTGGGAACCTTCACCGTTGTTGAAGATGAGATTCTCCGTCTTGCCGGAAGCGTCAGCAGCCACGGAATAGGTATAAACGGGCTGTCCGCACCAGGTACCGATCCTGGTACCGGCAGCACCTGCCCAGCCACCGAACACCTCGGCGTCGCCCCAGGCATAGAGATTCAGCGTCTCCCAGCCCTGCTTGTTCACCACATAGATGGTGGAAGCCTCGCCGCGCGGGTTGCCTTCCACGTTGTCCACGTAGTAGTTGGCGTTGATGTTCAGGAACAGTTCGTCCTCGGGAACGGTGATGGCGAAGTCAGCGAGTTGCTTGCCGCCGCCATTGTTGTTGAAGATGAGGTTGAGCGACTTGCCCGCCATGTCGGCAGGAAGGCCGAACACGGTGTAGTTCACGCCCTTGACTTCCTCGAAGCCCACCGGGGTAGCGCCCGGCCAGCCGCCGAAGGCCTCGGCGTCACCCCAGGCATAGAGGGTGATGGCATCCCAGTTGGTCTGGTTGTTCACGAGGATCTTGATGTCCGGGTTGCGCGGGTCGATGGTCGTGATGACACCTTCCGCATCCAGGGAGACGAACAACTCTCCCGACAGGGTAACGGCGAAACTCTCGGTCTGCGTGCCGTCGTTGTTGTTGAAGATGAGGTTCTCGGCGCGGCCTTCCGCGTCATCGACGACGATCTTCTTGTAGGAGACGGAACCGATCTTCTCCGTTTCGGTCACAGCCACACCGGGCCAGCCGCCGCAGAGTTCCTTGTCTCCCCA
This sequence comes from Bacteroidales bacterium, assembly GCA_017530725.1. Taxonomy (GTDB): domain Bacteria; phylum Bacteroidota; class Bacteroidia; order Bacteroidales; family UBA932; genus Cryptobacteroides. The sequence continues at coordinate 5,363 of JAFXMA010000134.1, read as the reverse complement.
CATGTAGAGGTACAGGTTCTCCCAGCCGGAGGCGTCCTGGACATAGACCGTCACGGGATCCTTGGTTTCCTCCACCGGAGGTTCCGGGGTGTCGCCGCCTTCTCCGGAAGGCAGGGTGACCGGGTCGCCCGCGTTCACGATGACGACGATGGCGGCATCCGGGTTCAGGAAGAGGTCATAGGTGCCGTCTTCCGCGACCTTGATGTTGGCGCCGTCCTGCTTGACCTCGAAGGGCTCTCCGAGCGCCTCGAAGGCACCGCCGAAGTTGACGCCCCAGTCGGCGTCCTTGCGGAACTTGAACTCGTCGCCGGCGCCAATCGCGAGGCCCAGGCACGCGTGCCAGGTGCCGTCGGTCACCATCGGCTCATCCGCATTCCAGCTGTTGCCCGTGGAGGCGATGGAGCCGATGATGCTCCAAGGGCTGGTCTCGGTCATCTTGGCGCGCGGATCGGTGGAACCGCCCTCGATCGGGTTTGGTGCCTCGGTCACGCCGTCGGCCGTGACGAGCAAGAAGTAATCCTTCACGCCGTCCTCGAACCGGATATTGTAGTCCGACAACTGGGTGCCGTTGTTATTGTTGTTGAAGATCAGGTTCTGACCCAGGCCGAAGATGTCGTCGCCATACTCGAAGTACTTATACTCCTGGCCGTTGTAAGTCCACGTGCCGGCCACCTGGGCACCCGGCCATTCACCGCCGAAGTTGTTCACGTCACCCCACTGGTACAGGGCGATGGCGTCCCAGCCGGTCTGGTCGATGATGTACACGCGCACACCGTCATGCTCGGGCAGCGAAGGCACGTCCGGTTCCACCGGCGGCTCGAAGAACTTGGCCCACTTGTCGGCATAGACATTGGCCCATTCACCCGTACTGATGGTGAGCCTGTGGAGGACGTCCTCGTTCCTGGAACTGCGCTCCAGGCCCTGCTGGACATTGTAGAAGGTGAAACCGTCGGCGAGGGTCTTTCCACCCTGGAAAGCCGAAGGATCCACATAGACGCCCCATTTGGCGGGGATGGCCATCGAGCGGGTGAGCCGGTAGGCGCTGTTGCCCACGGCGGACTCGCCACCGTTGAAAGCGCCGATGATGTACACCTCGTCGTCGGCCGCGGTCGCCTGCGGCAGGATGGCCTCCACCAGGATGCGGTCGCTCCGGGTGTCGAAGGCCTGCGCCTCGTGGGCGAATTCAATCTCTTCCTTCGGCGCGCAGGAGGCGGCGGCGAGGAAAAGGGCCGGTATCGTCAGATAGGATAAGATTCTTTTCATGATCATTACTGGGCTACATAGTTAGGATTCTGCACGAGGCCGGGATTCACCGTGAGGGCGGCCTCCGGCAGCGGGAACCACTCATACTTGCGGTCGCGCTTGGCGGGATAGGAATCGTCACCCGTGCCACGGCCGAAGAACCACCACTGGCCCTGGGTGAACTTGTCGAAACGACGGAGATCCGTGCGGCGGCGGCGTCCCTCGCAGAGGAACTCCTTGCCCCACTCGTTGAGCATCCAGTCCAGGTCGAAGTTCTCGAAGCCGGGACCCGGCTGGTTCTGGACCGTCGTCCAGTCGGAAGCCTTGAAGTAGCGCTTGCGGACCTGGTTCACGAGATTCTTGGCACCATCGGCATCACCCGCGCGGAGTTTGCACTCGGCGAGCATGTAGTAAACCTCGGTCAGGCGGAATTCCACCTCGTCGATGTCGCGGAAATCCACCCCGCACACATCCGGGAGGATCGGATAGCGGAGCATCCGGAAACCGGAGTTGGTCTCGCCCCAGTGCGGGGACATGACGTCCGCGAGTTCACGGCCCAGGTTCTGGAAGGTGCCCACCTGGTCCACATACACGAGATCCTGACCGTCGCGGTCGGCATCGGCCGGAAGGACGGCACCCGTGTAGTAGTCCTTCTGGACGCCCATCAGGAAGAGGCCTTCCCAATTGCCTTTTTCATCGGCATGATAGGGCTTCTTGCGGATGTCACGGTCGTCGAAACGATCATAGACAGCACCCAACTTGTCGCCATAGTCAAACAGGAAGGACTTGCCGCCCGTGTCGGTACCGCCGGTCGGAAGCACCGTACCGGAGTTGTCGTGGGACGGGGCGATGATGACGCAGTTCCAGCGGCCCTGGTCGTTGTTGGATCCGAAGATGGAGAGGGGATCGCCGAAAGCGTTGTACGGGAGGAAGGTGACGTTGCGGCAGTTGTAGGCGTTGCCATGGGACTTGCCGTACTCGGAGGCGAGGGCGAAGACGACCTCGGGGCAGTTGACATTGTCGATGTTGTAGATGTCCCGGAAATCGTCGGCCAGGGCATAGGTGCCATAGGTACCGTTGATGATATCCTGGCAGATGGTCGCTGCCTCGCTGTAGTGGTTTTCCTTCACGAAAACCTCGGCATTGAACAGCAGGCGGGCCTTGATCATCCGGTTCGTCGCCTGGTTCATGCGGTTCACGTTGTTCTTCGGGAGGTTCGAGAGGCTCTCGTCCAGTTCGTCGATCATGAACTGCCAGATCTTCTTGCAGGACGTGTCGAAGTCGGGATCCGCGCTCGGCGGGACCTCGGAAGTCACCTCGGTGTTGAGCGGCAGGGCGCCGCCCCAGACCTCGAAGAGGTTGTAGTAGCACCAGGCGCGGAGGGTACGCATCTCGTCAATGTACTGGGCGGCTTTCTCGTCGGACACGCCGATAGCCTCCAGGTCCATCGTCCTCAGGTCGTTGATGATGCTGTTGCATTCGCCGATGGCGCCCCAGGTGTTGTTCCAGGCGCTCTGGATGATGGAGGACTGGGAAGTCCAGGTATGGGAGGAGAGGACGAACTTCTCGGCGTTGTCCCATCCCCACTGGCCGCCGTTCCACACGCGCCAGGCGATCTGGTCGGCGGAGAACTCGTTCAGGTAGAAGAAATACTCGCCGAAGGAGCCTTCCGCCGTGTAGTACACGGAAGCGATGGCGCCCTTCACGCTGCCTTCGTTCTGGTAGAAGTTGTCGGCTTCGATCCGGTTGAAGGCCTGCTCGGTGAGGTCGAAGCAAGCGGTCAGGCTCAGTGCGGCCGCTGCAAGTGCGATGGTGTTGAATATCTTTTTCATGTCGCTCGCGGATTAGAAGGTGACGGTCGCACCCAGGGTGACAACGCGGGTCTCGGGATAGCCGACGCCGTTGTCCACGCCCGGAGTCAGTCCGTTGGTGGAAAGCAGGGCCGGATCGGTGCCGGTATAGCCGGTAATGGTGTACAGGTCGGTCGCGGTCAGGAAGATGCGGAGGCTCCGGATGATGTCATTGTTGGGATTCAGCGTGTAGCCCAGGGAGACATTCTGGATCTTCATGAAGTCGCCGTGCTCCAGGAAGTAGGAGGTGACGACGCCGCCGTATTCGCGGACATCCTTGTCACGGGTGTAGGCCGTACGGAAGACGTTGGCGTTACCGGAACTCTGGAGGTTGCCGGCGCGGCGGTTGTTGTAGATCATGTGGCCGAAAGCGCCGTTCATGAACACGTTCAGATCCCAGTGCTTGTACCGGAAGGTGTTGTTCCAGGACAGGAAGAGTTTCGGGATGGTGTTGCCGATGTAGCGCTTGTAGGCGGCATTGGCGGAAGCGGCGGTGATGACGTTGCCCTTGTCGTCGTACACCATCATGTCGCCGTACTCGTTCACGCCGGCGGCCTCGTAGCCGTACAGGGTGCCGAGGCGGCTGCCTTCGGTGTAGCGGTAGTAGTAGGAGGTCTGTCCCAGTCCGCCAGTGCCCAGCATGTCGATGTAGGAGGCGCCGTAGATCTGGTTGGACAGGGTCTTGATCTTGGAGTAACCGACGGACGCGTTGATGCCGGAGGTCCAGGTGAAGTTCTTCTTCCGGATGATGTCGGCATCCAGGGAAAGTTCGGCGCCGAGGTTCTGGGTCTCACCCACGTTCACGAGGATGGAACTGTGGATGAACGGCGGCTGCGGAGCGGTGTAGTTGTACAGCAGGTCCGGGCTGCGGCGGTCGTACAGGTCCAGACTTCCGCGCAGGCGGTTGTCGAAGAAGACGAAGTCGATACCGGCGTTCACGGCCACGAGTTTCTCCCAGCGCAGGTCCGGATTCGCATTGGAGGCCGGGCGGTAGCCCTTCACCCACTCACCGTCCATGAAATACTGGCCATGGCTGCCGTAGGTCGGACGGGCCACGTTGGAACCGCCGCGGCGGCCGGTGACACCGTAGGAGACACGGGGCTTGAGGCTGTTGATCCAGCGGGCGCCCTGCATGAACTCCATGTTCGCCATTTCCCAGGCGATGGAGGCGGCGGGGAAGTTACCCCACTTGTGGTTCGCACCGAAGTTGGTTGCACCTTCATGACGGAGGGACAGGGAAGCGAAGATGGTGTTGTTCCAGTTGTAGTTCACACGGCCCAGGAGGGCGATGACCTTGGAGAGGGACTTGCCGGAACCCATGCCCGTCTGCGCGGGATTCTCGGTCCGGGCGGTACCGGCGCCGATGTCGTTCCACAGGAGGGAGTCATAGGTGAAGCCGCGGTTGGTCATGTTCATGCTCTCCGAATTGTGGTCCTGGTAGGAGTAGCCGGCCACCGCGTTGAGGTGGTGGGCGCCCTGGTGGAAGGAGTAGTTGAACAGCCACTCGAGCTGGTTGCGCCAGTTCTTGCTGTAGCTCAGGGAAGCGGTACCCTCATAACCGTTCCAGTACTTGTCGTGGGACTCGATGGGGGTGTAGTTGTTGGACTTGTAGTCGTTGTAGTCCAGGGAGTAAGTGACTGTGGAACTGAGGTTGTGGACCTCGTTCTTGATGAAGTTCGCTTTCAGGGACACGGCACCGGTGGTGTACAGGCGCTGGCCGTTCGCAGTCTTGTTGAGCATCGCCTCGACCGGGTTCGTGGCGCCGGTCGGAGCCGTCGGCTGGTAGAAGGAGCCGTCTTCGTTGTAGATCGGGAACGTCGGATTGATGGTCATGGCGGTACCGAAGGAACCGTCGTTGCCGTATTCCTCGTTCACGCGGCGGGCGTTGAGGCTGATGTTCAGCTGGAGGAAGTCCTTGATCAGGCGCTGCTCCACGGCGGCGCGGGCGCCGAATTCCTCACGGGCGTCCACGAGGTCCACACCGAGGGAGTTCTTGTAGGACACGGAAGCGTTGTAGGAGCCTTTGTTGGTGCTGCCGTCCACGCCCACATAGTGGCTGTGGCCATAGGAGAAGTCGCGCAGGAGGGCGTGATACCAGTCGGTGCGGGCGCCGTAGTCGGTGCCGCGGCGGGAACGGACCCACTCTTCCGGAGTCAGGATCGCGATCGGTTCCTTCACGAAGTTCACGTTGAAAGCGCCGTCATAGGTCACGTGGGCCGTGCCGGCCTCGTCCTTGGAGCCCTTCTTGGTGGTCACGAGGATGACGCCGTT
>JAFXMA010000019.1 GCA_017530725.1 Bacteroidales bacterium | reverse complement strand
GGGCTTCTCCCTGAACGCCAAGAATCTCCTGAACAACACCTGGGTGAAGACCGGCGGTTACGAGCAGACGCGCATCGTGGAGAACACCGTGGCCAAGGAGCGGTTCTACCGCTTCGACTCCAAGTACTTCTACATGAGCGGTTTCAATTACATGTTGAACATCTATTTCCGATTCTAAGGCCATGAGAAAAACGATATACCTCCTTGCGGCGGCACTTCTCGCCCTCGTTTCCTGCCAGGAATGGGAACCCGTGTTCACGCTTTCCTACGGCGACGTGGACGCGGCGGCGCCCCAGACCCTCCAGGTGACGGCGACCATCGCCCAACTCAAGGACCTCTACGAGAAGCACGGCGCCCTCAAGATCGAGGATGACAATATGGTCATCGCCGGCAAGGTCATCTCCGACGACCACTCCGGCAACATCTACCGCGAACTGTACATCAAGGACGATACCGGCGTGATCAGCATCAAGATCGGCCTCTCCTCCCTGTACAGCGACTACCGGCTGGGCCAGACGGTCTATGTCCGTTGCGGCGGTCTCACGATCGGCCAGTACAACGGCATGCCGCAACTGGGCGTGGAAGACCCCACCGGCGAGTACGAAACGGCCTATCTGGACAACCGCTACCTGATCGACGCGCATGTCGTGAAGGGCGCCAAGGGTGAACCCGTGCAGCCGCGCGTCGTGACCGAGGCGGAACTGAACGAGGCCCTGCAGGTAGGCTACACCCACGAAATCTGGGGCCAGTTGGTCACCATCGCGGACCTGCAGTACGGCGCCAAGGGCAGTTATGCTTCCGACCATTTCAAGCGGATCTTCATCCTGCTGTATGTCGATCCGTTCAAGGACAAGAAAGCATCGACCAACCGTGTGTTCTGCTCTTCCGAAACCTACGGCGTCACGACCTGGGCGATGTCCAAGAACAAGTTCCTGGAGTACCTGGACGCCGGCTGCTTCGACAAGTGCGGCACCTCTGACAAGGGGATGGACGACGTGTTTGACGAGTTGAGCGGGCTCACCGTGAAGGAGAGTATCCGTGCCAATGCGTCCGCGGTCACCACCAGCCAGTACTTCCATCTGCCGCAGGGCCTGCCGGTCCAGATCCGTACGAGCGGCTATGCCAAGTTCGCCGACACGGAGATCGACCCGGCCATCCTCGGCAATCCCGATGCGCAGGACGGAGCCCTCTGCACCGCCACCGGCATCGTTACCGTGTATAACGGCGCCGTCCAACTCGCCCTGGTGGACGGGGACAGCGTAAAGGTTCAGTAAAACATGAAAAAGATCGGAATCCTGTTTTTTGCAGCGATGGCATTGACGATGACCGCCTGCGGCCCGAAGGCCGGAAAGATTTTCAGTGAAACGTGGAATACGCCGTACGGAAACGCGCCGTTCAGCCAGATTGAGGAGGCGGACTACATGCCCGCCATCCTCGCCGGTATCGAGGCCCAGAAGGCCGAAATCCGGGCGATTGTGGAGAATCCGGAGGCTCCTACGTTCGAGAACACGATCGCGGCCTACGAACTTTCCGGCGATCTGCTGTCCAAGGTGTCCGGCGTCTTCTTCAACCTTTCCGAATCGGACTCCACTCCCACGATCCAGCAGATCGAGGAGGAAGTGACGCCCATCATCACGGAAGCCTCCGACGCCATCTTCATGGACGAAGGCCTCTTCGCCCGGGTGAAAGCCGTGTATGAGCACATGGACGGCCTGGACCGCGAGCAGCAGATGGTCACCAAGAAACTTTACGACCGCTTCGTCCGCAACGGTGTCGGCCTGGACGCGGCCGGCAAGGCCCGCTTCGCCGAGATCAGCAGCCGCCTGTCCGTCCTGAGCCAGAAGTTCGGCCAGAACCTCCTGGCGGAGAACAACGCTTTCCGCGACGCCATCGGCGTGACCGTGTCCGCGTATCCGACCTTCATGGCCACCTGCGAGGACCGAGCCCTCCGCGAGAAGGCTTTCCGGGCCTACTCCAGCCGCTGCAACAACGGGGGAGAGTACGACAACAACGCCATCGTCCTGGAAATCATGAAACTCCGGACCGAGCAGGCGAACCTGCTGGGCTACAAGACCTCCGCCGAGTACCTCCTCGCCGACAAGATGGCCGGCAACCCGGAGACGGTGGACGCCTTCCTGCAGCCCATCATGGACGCGTCGATGCGCAAGGCTAGGGAGGAGATCGCCGACATGGAAGCCGTCGCCGGCCACAAGATCGAGCCGTGGGACTGGTTCTACTATGCCGAGAAGGTCCGCGCCTTGAAGTACGACCTGGACGAGTCCGTCACCGGTCCGTACTTCACGGCCGACAGCGTCGCCAAGGGCGTCTTCCACGCCGCCGAGAAGGTCTATGGCATCCACATCGAGCCCGCCCCCGAGGTGGAGGTCTATAACGACGTGACGAAGGCCTACAAACTCACGGACGCCGACGGCTCCCTCCTGGGCATCTTCTACCAGGACTGGTTCTCCCGCGACACCAAGCGGGGCGGCGCCTGGATGAACAATTTCCGCGAGCAGTACGTGAAGGACGGTGTGGATGTCCGTCCGATCATCGTGAACGTGTGCAATTTCCCGCCCGCCACGGAGGACAAGCCCTCGATGCTTTCCATCGACAATGTCCAGACAGCCTTCCATGAGTTCGGCCACGCCCTGCACGGCTTCTTGACGAAGTGCCGTTACGAGGATGTGTCCGGGACCGCCGTCACTCGCGACTTCGTGGAAATGTTCTCCCAGTTCAACGAGAACTGGGCCTTCGTTCCGGAAATCCTGGCCGTGTATGCGAAGGATTACCGCACCGGCGAACCCATCCCGGCGGACCTGGTGGAGAAGATCGGCAAGTCGCTGAAGTTCAACCAGGGTTTCACCACGGGCGAACTCTGCGCCGCCTCCATCCTGGACATGAAGTGGCATGAACTGACGGCGGAAGAACTCTCGAAGTTCACCGACGCCCAGTCCATCCGCGATTTCGAGACGAAGGTCTGCGGTGAGATGGGGCTCATCGACGAGATTATCCCGCGCTACCGCACGACCTATTTCAACCACATCTTCAACAGCGGCTACAGCGCCGGCTATTACAGTTACCTGTGGTCCGAGGTCCTGGACGTGGACGCCTGGGAGAAGTTCGAGGCCGACGGGGTCTTCAACCCTGCCACGGCGAAGGCCTTCCGCCAGACCTTCCTGGAGCGCGGCGGTACCGAGGAGCCGATGACCCTCTTCCGCTCCTTCCGCGGTGCGGATCCGGATCCGGCTGCCCTCATGCGCGCCCGCGGTCTGGAGTAAGTATCCGGCCGGTTGCTTCCTAGAGCGAGCGTGGTGCACCGCCAGGTGCACCACGCTGCTTTTAATATGTTATCTGTCAGTTACTTGATATAACTTGTGAGGACCTTCATGCCACCGTCGGAAGGGGTGAAGGTGACGCCGACGGAGGAAGCGGGGATAAGGACGGTCTCACCCTGCCGGAGCGGGATGAGGTGTCCCTTGGTGGGACCGCGACGGCCTTCGGTGTCATAGATGGGCTCGGCGTCCGCCAGGGTGCCGTGGCCGGAGAGGCACATCACGACGAGGAAAGAATCCGTGTCGGAGAGGTCCTTCGTCACGGCATGGTCCAGGTCGAAAATGCTGGTGGTGAAATACTTGCAGGAGACGACTTCGTTTTCCTTGTCCTTCTGGGGCGTATAGGCCGTCCGATAGTCAGGATACACCTTGTAGTCGATGGCTTCCTTCGCCAGTTCCGTGTGGAGTTGGCGCGGTTTGCCGTCCAGGCCCAGCCGGCCGTAGTCATAGATGCGGTAGGTGAGGTCCGAGGTCTGCTGGATTTCGGCGACGAAACAGCCGCTGCAGATGGCGTGGATGCGCCCGGCCGGGAGGAAGAACACGTCGCCCGGGTGGACATCGTGACGGGCCAGGACCTCGATGATCGTCCCATCGGCCACGCGCCGGGCATATTCTTCCGGTGTCAGTTCCTGGCTGAGGCCGGAATACAGGCAGGCGCCCGGTTCCGCGTCCACCACATACCACATCTCGGTCTTGCCGTTGCGCTGCCCGTGGCAGCGGAGCGCCATCGCATCGTCGGGATGGACCTGGATGGACAGATCGTCCCGGGCGTCGATGAATTTGATCAGAAGCGGGAACTCGTCTCCGTTGCGTTCATAGACATGTTTGCCTACGAGCGTTTCCTTGAATTCCTTCACGAGATCGGTGACGGTCCGCCCGCGCAGGGCGCCGTTCGCGACGGAAGTCTCATGCTCCCCGAAACCGGACAGTTCCCAACTTTCACCGATATGGTCCAGATCGGTCTCGATTCCCTTATAGCGGGCGATCTTTTCTCCGCCCCAGACCATGGTCCTTAAAAATGGATCGAATTTCAACGGATACATAGGCTTAAGCATCTAATTGGGCCAAAGCGAAATCATAGGCGCCGACGGAAATGGCCTTCGAGGCGCCGATCTTGGAAATCATCACGCCGATGCGCTTCTGCGGGTCGTAGGTGACGGTCTTGTCAGTGCCGTACACCTTGAGTTCACGGGCACTGCCCTTCGCGAAGGCGGCGAATTCGTCCTCGTCATCCAGGTTATATACCTTCATCTGCACCTTGGCGAGGGTGTCGCCGGACAAGGTACGGGTTGTGCCGCGGAGGGCATCCAGCAGGGCTGGCATGAAGTACTTCCTGGAAGCGGTGATGCCGCCGCCGATGACGATGAGACCGTCCATCAACTGGGCTGCAATGGCCATCGCGTTGCCCGCGACGGTGCCCATCTCGGCGAAAGCGGCCTGTGCGGCCTCCGGGTTGCCGGGACGCGTGCCTTCGGCGATCTCGTAGATGTCCTTCGGGGAGAGGGAAGGGTCGTTGATGCCGGAACGTTCGGCGTAAACGCGCTTGACGGCGCGGACGGCTACGCCATCTTCCACGATGACGTCCTGGATGCGGCTGTGCGGGAGGCAGTAGGTTTCCACGCAGGAATTGTCGCCGCGGTTCAGTTTTCCGTTGATGACGCATCCGATGCCGAAGCCCGTGCCGAAGGTATAGCCGATGAGGTTGTGGTAGCGCTTGGTGCTGCCGAGGTACTCCAGTTTCGCATTGACCTGCGGCAGGACACCGCCGAGGGCCTCACCGAAAGCGTACAGGTCACCGTCGTTGTTGATGAACACCGGGATCCCGAACTTCTCCTGGAGGAACGGGCCCAGGGCCACGCCGTCGCGGAAGGACGGGAAATTCGGCAGGTAACCGCCGATGATGCCGTTCGGATAGTCCGCCGGCCCCGGGAAGGCGAAACTGATGGCGACGGGCTTTTCGCCGCCGAGGCTGTTCATCACGGACTCGAACCCGACGACCATCGTCTTCAGGCACAGGTCCAGGTCATTGGCATTGGCGGGCAGGGTGATCGGCTCGCCCACGTACTCTTCGCCCTTCATCGCGCCGAACACCATGTTGGTGCCGCCGGCGTCCAGGGTAAGGACGACCCTGGAATCGTTGGTGTAGTTTCCCATATTATTTACCCATTGTGAATTCGAGTGTCCCGCCCTTGACGATGTCCTTGTACTCGATGTACGGGAGGTCGTAGGGCTGGCCGTTCAACTTGACGCCGCGGATGTAGCGGTTTTCTTCGGAGAGGCCCTTCGCGGTAATCGTGAAGGTGCCGCCGGCGACCTTCAGGACCGCTTTCTCCCAGTTCGGGGCGCCGAACCAGAAGCGCGGGCAGGCGGGCTCCACCTGGTAGAAACCGAAACTGGAGAGGACGTACCAGGCACTCATCTGGCCCACGTCCTCGTTGCCGGCGAGACCTTCCACGTCGTTGAAATACATCTCCTTGTACACCTGGCGGATGCGGTCGGCGGCCTTGTCGGGCTCGCCCAGCATCGAGTACAGGTACAAGGTATGGTGCCCCGGCTCGTTGCCGTGGGCGTACTGGCCGATGAGGCCGGAGATGTCCGGAGAGGCATTCTCGCCTTCGACGTGGTCAGGCGCCTCGAACAGGCCGTCCAACTTCGCGAGCATCGCCTCGCGGGAGCCGAACAGGTCCTGGAGGCCCTGGACGTCCTGCGGGACGAGCCAGATGTACTGCCAGCCGGTACCCTCGGTGTAGTCCGAGGTCTCGTGGCGGGAGTAGATCGGGTCGAAGGGTTCGGTGAAGGAACCATCGACCTTGCGTCCGCGCATGAACTGGAGATCGGGATCCCAGAAATGGCGGTAGGAATGGCTGCGGTCGCGATAGACGACGGCCGTGGCCTTGTCGCCCAGGAATTCGGCGGCATTGGCCAGGGCGCCGTCGGCGACGGCGTATTCCATGTCGTTCGCGACGGACTCGGCGTAGAGGTCGGCCGGGATGTAGCCGTATTCCATCCGGAAGTTCTGGCCGCGGTCGGGCATGGTGGCGGTCTTGGTCATCGCGGTGATCATCTGCTCCTTGGTCAGGCCGGCCTGGAAGCCCTTGACGATGTTGTCGGCGAAAGCGACGAGACCCGGGTTGCCCACCATGCAGTCGGTCTCGTTGCCCATCAGGTGCCAGACCGGCAGGTCGCCCTGCTGCTCGTAGATATGGTAGAAGGTGGCCGTGATGTCATTGCAGCGGTCCGCATGGATGAGGGTCATCAGCGGCATCTGGGCGCGGTAGGTATCCCACAGGGAGAAGGTGGTGTAGTTCTGGAAATTCCCCGTCCGGACCACGTCGTCCGAACCGCGGTACTGGCCGTCCACATCGTTATAGACGGACGGGGCGACCATCGTGTGGTACAGGGCCGTGTAAAAGACGGTCTTGGTGTCGGCATCCTGGCAGGTGATGGCGACGCGCCCCAGTTCCTCGTTCCAGGCCTTCCGTGCATCGGCCTTCACGGCCTCGAAATCCCAGCCGGGGAGTTCCGCGGCCATATTGGCCTTGGCGCCCTCGACGGAGACGGGGGAGAGGGCGACCTTCACGAGCACCTGCATGCCTTCCTCGACCTTGCCCATGCCATAATAGCCATAGACGGGTTTGCGGCGGGGATTCAGGTTGGCCGGGTTCTCGACGATGGAGAATTCCTCGCAGGGGCGGGAGAACTCGGCCCAGAAGAAGATTCTCTGGTTCCGGGCCCAGCCGGTGGAATAGCGGTATCCGCCGAGGGCCTTCACGCGGCCGTTCTCGTCCTTCATGACCTCGAAACCGGAATCATATACGCTGTCCCAGCAACCGCCGTTTTCCAGGTCGAAGACGAGGTTCGCCGTTTCCGTGGCCGGGAAGGTATAGCGGTGCATGCCGACGCGGGCGGTGGCGGTCATTTCCGCCTTGATCCCGTAGCGCTCCAGCATGACGCTGTAATAGCCGGGTTCGGTGACTTCCTTCGTGCGGTCCGCATAGGACCAGGCGCCGATTTCGGGATGGCCTTCCGTCCCGCGTCCCGGGGTGGTGGGGCCGGTCGTGGGCATGACCGTGATGTCGAACAGGTCACCGATACCGGTGCCGGAGAGGTGGGTATGGCTGAAGCCGATGACGGTACGGTCGCTGTCATGATAGCCGGAGCACCAGTCCCATTCCTGCGGGATGCTGGTAGGTCCGAGTTGGACGAAACCGAAGGGGACGTTGGCGCCCACGAACACGTGGCCATGCCCGCCAGTGCCGATCTTCGGATTAACGAAAGAAGCGTAATCTTCGGTGGCCGGTTCAGTGCCGCAAGCGGCCAGCAGAAGGGCCGAGGCGGCAAGAAGAATAGTACGGAATTTCATTTCAATGTGGTTTATCTCGTAAATATACGGATTATTTGTCATTTTTCAATCCAGCGGAGGTTGAAGCGATAGTGGACCCGGCTGGAGAGGAGGTGGATCATGCCGTCGGGGGTTTGGGTGCAGGCGAGGTAGCCCTTGGGCTCGGCGTGGGTGGCGTCCATCGTGAAGGTGCCGGTCCAGGCGCCGCCGTCCAGGATGCGCGTCTTGCCGTCGGTGAGGAGTTTCTTCACGGGCCAGGAGGCACCCTCGTCATAACTCAGGGCCACGAACAGGCCGTTTTCGCCGAAGGAGCACAGCATGATCGGCCCTTCCTGCAACCGCTTGAGCACCAGCCGCTGACCGCTGCCGATGGGCGGGAACTCCGTGGCTTTGTATGTCCATGTGTACCCGCCGTCGTAGGAAATGCTGCAGGGCATCTGCCCGTCGATGGCATTGCCCCGTCCGAAGGCCATGAGGGAGCCGTCCTTGCGCTCCACGATACCCGCGTGGATGCCGGCGATGATGCTGCCGGTGTCCTCCCAGGTCTTGCCGCCATCGTGCGAAACATGGAGCGATGTTCCGGCCTCGCCGTCCGGCCCGGCGTCGCAGCACAGCAGGATGCGCCCGTCCTTCGTGACGATGGGCCCGGCAATCACCTGGTGGCGGACGCGGTGTTCGGGTTCGATGTATCTCAGATCCGTCCACGTCCAGGGACCGTGTTTATGGACGGAAAGTCTTCTTCGCATCGCCAGGGCCAGGTCCTTCCATTCGCCGGCATCGCCGACTCCCTGGAAATGGAGGATCTCATGCTTTCTTCCGACGACGCGTGTCAGCAAGGCGCTTCCGGTCATATTCCGGTCCGGGACTTTGCAGAACAGCCTGGCCGGGGACCATTTCCCGTCCTTGAAGGAGGATTGCAGCACGACCATCTCGCGCCCGGCCTCGGCGTCGGTCGAAAACCAGATGGCCAGCAGTTCGCCGCCAGGCACCCACGTGACGGCCGGCTGATGGTTGTGGGCATAGAAAGGAGTGTGGGAATCTTCCGGCTTGATGACATAGGGAAGCGGCTCCAGGAAAACAGGTTCATGGGCGGGACGACCCCATCTTTCCCTGGTTCTTCCGTCGCTGAGCAGGGGCCCGCCAATGACATCGGGACCCTGATCACTTTCCACCACCCGGAATCCCAGCAGGACGGAGCGGTCGGCCTGCACGGATCCAGACCGGTTGGCACTCCTCAGATACCGCACAGGGGTGTTGTGGCTGCCCCCGCGGACGACGCGGAATTCCGTGTTACCATACCTGTCATGACACCACTCCTCCACATTCCCGTGCATGTCATACAGCCCCCACGCATTGGGCTCGAACTGAGCCACTTGCAGGGAGACAGGCTCTTTGTCCCGGGTATTGCGTTGCACCTTCCACTGGCTTTCCGGGAAGGTGTCGCCCGTATTGTAGGCCGTGCTTGTTCCCGCCCGGCAGGCATACTCCCATTCCTCCTCGGTAGGAAGACGATAGTGTTTGCCGGTTTGCTCGGAGAGCCATCGGCAGTAGGCCATGGCGTCGTCCCAGGACACCATGATCACCGCTTCGTCATCTCCGGTGGAGAACCCCTGAGCCCCTCTTTGATGCGTCGGGTCAAACGCCTCGTACTGCGCGTTGGTGACCTCCGTCGCGCTCATCCGGAACGCATCGACCTTCACCTCCCGTCGCGGCGCCTCGTCCCAGTCCTCCATGGGCGGATTGTCCGTCCCCATCCAGAAAGACCCGGCTGGAATGTCCACCATCCGGGGGAGGGGCAGCGTCTGGAGAGCCAAGGATAGCAGGAGGGTCAGCATCTAAAGGATGTTCGTCCGCTTGGTGAACTCGACGATCTCCGGGATGTAGCCGAAAGCGAGGCCGGTGACGGTGTCGGCGCAGCCGTAATAGACGGCGATGCGGCCGGTCTCCGGGTCGTGCAGGGCGGCGCAAGGGAAGGTGACGCTGGGCACATCGCCTACGAGTTCGTAATACTCGCGCGGGCTGATGAGGTACTGGCCGCTGCGGGCAAGGACTTTCCAGGGCTCGTCGAGGTCAAGCAGGGCGCTGCCGAACGCATAGACATAGCCGTTGCAGGAGCGGAGGACGCCGTGATAGAGGAGGAGCCAGCCTTCGGAGGTCTCGATGGGCACGGGGCCCGCGCCGATCTTCATGCACTGCCAGGCGCTCACCTCGAAGGGGGCCGGCGCCATCACGTGCCGATGGTGTCCCCAGAACTCCAGGTCGGGAGATTCGCTGTAGAAGATATCGCCGAAGGCCGTGTGCCCCGTGTCGGACGGCCGGGACAGCATCGCAAAGCGGCCGTTGAACTTCTTCGGGAACATCACGCCGTTCCGGTTGTACGGCAGGAAGGCGTTCTCCACTTGGTGGAAGGTCTCGAAATCATCGGTCCAGGCCACGCCGATGGTCGGTCCATGGTACCCGTTGCACCAGGTCACATAGTACCGGCCGTCAATCTCCACGACGCGCGGGTCGTACCCATAGACCCATTCGGCCACTTCGGGAATGTCGCAGGAGAACTTGATGGTCTCCGGCCGGATGTCCCATTGAAGGCCATCCTTCGAAAAACCGGCATGCAGTGTCATCCGCCGGTTCTTGTCGTCGCAGCGGAACACGCCGGCGAACCCGCCCTTGAACGGGACCACCGCGCTGTTGAATATGCTGTTGCTGTCCGGGAGCAGGTCTCTCGGAATCACAGGGTTCTTGCTATACCGCCACAGGACATCCTTGCATCCTGCCGGCCTTTCCTCCCAAGGCATGCCCGGGAGGGGATTACCAAAGATTTTCATATGCCAGATTAGATTTGTTTCATCTTTCATCAAGTGTCGTTTCATTCTTTGACCGGGATTTTGAAAGCGTTGTCCACCCTGTAGGTGGAAGCGGTGATCGGAACATCGAAATAGACCAGGATGCTCATCTTGTCCAGATTGTACTTTGCCGGAATGTCCGTGCTGAAAGTGAAATGCTTTTCGGTCCGGTCCTGGTCGATGGAGAAGGGGTCTCCGGTCTCGTCGGAAAGCACGGACCGGACAATGTGGTTGTTGGTCCTCCCGTATTCGACCAGCCCGTCCTCGAGCAGCATCACATGGATCTTGTAGGACCCTGCTTTCTTGAAATACCCTTGTATGTCCAACGTCAGTTTCCGACCGGACAGATCCGGCCGGATAGTGGCGGTACTCACGCTCTCCCGCGATTCGTTTTGCCGGTAGGCATTGACCAAGTCTTCATAGGCGATTTCATCATAACCGTTTTGAAGACGGATATAACCGTCCAGTAAGAGTGCAGGCCAACCGAATATTCCATTCTTGTCGAACATCTGAATCGACTGGGGGGAAGCCAACTCCCCATCCCTGAACAGGGCGGCATGCAGGATTCTGTCCGGGAAGGACTCCTCGGCCATGGCGGCAGCGTTTTCATAGGTCCCGGGATCGAAGAAGGAATCTGGAGCGCAGGTGTAAACAAAGAACAGGGACCGATGGTAGAAAGACTGACTCCAATCGAATTCATCCGTCCCATATTGCGTGACGGATACGGAAACGTTCTTTCCCATGCTGCCGGTAAATATGATTTCACCGCTCCGACGCGCTCCCGGATTGGCGGTGACCGTGAAGGTTTGCATCCAGTTATCCGGAATCCCTTCCACGGGAGACTTTTCGCCCGGTTTGACCCAATCGGGTGTCGAAGTGACATTGAAACCGCCCCGGGAAGCCACCCGGATTTCAAGGGTGCTTTCCTCCGGACCGGATTCCAGCGAGGCTGGCACCGTTACGAGGAAGTCATCACCGGCGGGATTCATGGCCGGAAGACCGGTAAGCCTTCCTGTTCCGGATTCCGTATCGTATTCCCAGCCGCAAAGAGGCTTTTCCCCGGTCCTGCTTTCCGACGCCCAGGCATTCAGGGCATCAATCAGTGCGAGGCAGGGGAATCCGTCCTCCGTGGTGTAAAGGACACAGCCGGAATCATTTCCGTCCCATCGGGAGAAGGTGAAGAAGTGACTTGCAGCGGCAGATGAATCCTGGAAACTGGCGACGAGCGGATTGTTTCCGGGATGATAGGCATACTCGATGGATGAATTTCCGCGGGCATAACCGCAGATGCCTCCATTACCGGTACCATACGACTCTTCTGTCACCTGGGCGGTGTTCACACAGTTCCGGAGGCTTGCTCCAAAATCCAACACACCTGCGATACCTCCGCAATATCCGTATCCGGCGGAAACATTCCCTTCGTTGAGGCAGTTTTCCAAAATCCCGGTCGAGATGCCTGCGATGCCGCCGCATTGCTGGCCTCCGGTGATGATGCCGGTATTGGAACAGTTGAAGACGGACTGCCCCTGGTTGTAACCCACGATACCCCCAATCTCGTATCCTTCCACGGAAGTCACGGCGCCTTCATTCCTGCAATCGTGGCATTTGCCGGACACAGTACCTGCTATGCCGCCAATCGCATGGACCATTCCCCTTGTCTTTCGGACAGATGCGCGATTGGTGCAGTGGTCGATTGTATAAACGCTGCCGGCGATTCCACCCGCCGAGTCGTTGTCAGATACGACCTCTCCATCGCTTGAGCAGGAAGACACCTCCCCTCCATGGCCTACGATCATACCGACATAGGAAGCGCCATGGACCTGGCCGGAAACAGAGAGCCCCGTAATCTTTCCCATTCGGTTTCGGTTCTCATACCCGATTCCGAACAATCCCTGATAATCATTCTCTCCCTGGATATGCAGATTCGAGATGGAATGGCCGTCTCCGTCAAAGACACCGATGAAGGATGTTTCCCGGGTCTCGCCGACCGGTCTCCAACTCTTCCCGGAAGAGGCTCCGCAAACGGGGGCGAGATCGATGTCGGATGTGAGTCTGTAGGCAGCGGAGCGGGCAGTCACTGACGTTCCACCGGAAGTCTTGAGGGTGCCGCCGGCCGTATTCACGGCCGCTTGCATCAGCAGGAGGTCCGACAGGGAACGGACCAGGAAAGGATCTTCGATGGTCCCGTTTCCGTCCATTTGAAGGCTGGGCTCCACGCCTTGGTCCTGCTTGAGGACGAAAGGTGTTGCCTGATGGAGCCGGGAACGCTCCATGGTAAAATCTTCACCGTACACCTTGTCCATCGAACCGCCCGACGTGTGGATCCGGACGGTGAAACCTCCCTGGTAAGTCCGGGGAGGCAGGACGAGATAAAAAGCCGTGGCGACATCCTCATTCAAAAGGACGTTGCCGACATTCAGGATGACCCGGTGGTTCCCTTCGGAGGAAAGCGTCAATTGCGGGATTCCGTCCACCAGAGTCGCTTTCGCCGGGCCGGAGACGATGACCGTCGGATCCTTGGGCAGGAATTCAAGGGCCGTCACGGACTGGTGCCCCGTGATGGAAACCTGGAGGACGGAGCACAGATTCTTGAAAGAGAGTCTGTCCGCAGTTCCGGAGGCAATCATGGGGAAGGACCCCGGGGCGAAGGTCCCGGTGGAATAGTCCTGCTCTTCCGGGAGGACGATGGAGATGCCTTCGTCTTCGACCTTTCCAGCGATGCTCCAGGGATAGACGGCTTGGTAGCGTGTCCCTTGGATGGGGCCGGAGAATTCGGCGGTTTCAGCGCCCTCTCCGGAAACCAGTCGGAAAAGGGCGGGTTCGGTTGCGTTGTCCGCATAGACACCGATCCTGTCTTCCGCCGTCCACAAAACTTTGTAAACGCCTTCGGAGGAGGGGCTGAGCGAGGTCCGGACGGGGGCGTCCGGATCGATGGTCGCGGTAAGGAGACATGCATTGCCGGTCGAAGAGAAATCCATCTCTTCCTGACAGGAAGAAACAACCGTTGCGGCAAGAATTGCCAGCGGAAGCCAGATGATTCTTTTCATAGCCTTACCAGTTGACAGGTTTTCCATCGGTCACGACCTCATTGTCCGCCCCGTTTCCCGACACGATGGCGGGAGCGAGGGTGGCCCCGACTTTTCCGTAGATGCAGTTGTCCACATAGTATTCGCCGTAGTCTCCGCTCTGCAGCCGTTCCTGGGAGCCGAAAGCGCGTTGGACGAAGACCAGGACTTTCAGTTGGTCTTTCCGGTATCCTGAAGGAATCGTGACGGAATAGGATCGTTTCAGCCGGGTATGGGGGGAGGAAACGGAGATATCGTCCCCCAGGACATCCGTCAGGGAGAGACGAACGACATCGTCATGTCGATAGTCGCTCCGGTCACCGTCGGTATGGTCGGCCTGATACTGGATGATTCCACTCTCCGTCACGTACACGGTCACCTTGTATTTGTCGGCCTGCTTGAAGAAGAGGGTGACGTCAACATCCAGTTTGTTACCGGTCAAGGTCGATTTGAGCGCAGCGGTGGTCACGGCCGGATACCGGGTTTCCTGCTCTTTAAGATATCGATCCACCAGAATGTAATAGTAATCGGAATCATAGTTGCCAATCTCCCTTCGATAGTCCATATAACTGCTGGGATAGCCAGTCACCCCGAACCGGGCGTCCAGCGCGGCATAACTGCCGAACATGAGTGCGCTGCTGTTCCCATGGACATTGACGGAAACGAACCTGTCGGGGAGTTTCTCGTGAGCCACTTCCAGGGAGTGGGCCATGATGGGGCAGTATCCGCACCAGGTCGCGGTAAAGCGGAAGATGAGCGACCGGTGATAGAACTCCTTCGTCCAGTCGAAGGTCAGGGCCTCGTCGCCGGATTGGGAAACCCGGATGGTTCTGGAAAGGCCTCCTTCCGTCGTTGTAACCGTGACCGTGGCCGTGCGGGGAGCGGCCACCGTGTTTGCGGTGGTTTGGATCAGGATGTCCTTGTTTCCCGTCCCGGATTCCGGCGATACCTTGCACCAGGGCTGGTCGCTGACGGCGGTCCATCCTAAGTTCGAGGAAACGGAAACCGGCAGGTCCCCTCCGTCTCCGTCAAAGAAGACTTCTTCCGGCGAGATTTCCAGTTTCGGGGTCATCCCATCCTGTTTGACGGTGGCCGAGACGTTGGTATTCCTGTCGTTGGTGAAGACGATCACGCCTGTCCTCACGGCCGTACTGTTGTTGGTCTCGGCGTGGAAAGTGAGGATGTCGTCCGACGCGGAAGTTTGCCGGACCCAGGAAGGAATGGTGGAAACCGTGTATTCCCGGGTGGAAACGACCGAAATCTGGAAATCTCCGCCATCTTCGCCGACCTGGATTTCAGTGGGGGCGATTTCGAACACATCGACCCCCTTTTGGAGGACTTCGACGGTCCGGGTGAGTTCCTGCGCCGTGAAGGTGAGCGTCGTTTTCCGGAAGGTCTTTTCTTCGAAGGCGGGCACATGGACGGTCAGGGAGGCGTCTCCTTCTCCCTTGGAAGGAGAAATCGTGCACCACGCATCGGCAGAAGTGACGGACCAGGCTTCATTGGCGGTGAGGGTCAGCGTCCGGTCCCCGCCTTCGCTTTCGAATGTCAGGGACGATTCGGAAAGGGTCAGTGACGTTTTCTTCCCTTCCTGGTTGACGGTGACGGGGATGCAGACTTCCTTGTCGTTGCAGAACACGATGACGCCGGACCTGCTTTTCCTGTTGGGGTTGGCGTCAATCCGGAACTGATGGGACCGGGTTTCCGTCCCTGCCGTCAATTCGGTGATCCATTCCGGCATGGAAGTGATCTTGTAGCCGATGGAGGTCGTCACGTTCACGGTGACATCTCCACCCTCGTACCCGATGGAAATCTCGGAGGGGGAGAGTTCGAAAACGTCGAGTCCGACTTGGCAGATATTGACAGTCTTAGCCAGGCCTTGCGGCGTCTTGACGGTGACAGTCGCGGACCGGGTTCCGCTTTCATTGAAATCGGGAACACTCACGTTCACGGTTCCGTCTCCGCTGCCGGAGGACGGGGACACTTTGCACCAATCTGCGGATGTTCCGACGGTCCAGGTCGCGTTGGATGAAACGGAGAACGACTGACTGCCCGCCTGGCGGTCAAAGGTCAGGTCCTGCGTCGAGAGTTCCACATACGGCGGTTTTGCCGCCTCCTGGGAAACGTGGATGTATTTCAGCAACGCCCCGCAACGGATGGTGATGGTCGTCTCACGGCGGTTCTCGACCTTGTTCTCCTCGGCCCGCACCTGCATCTGTACGGTCCCGGCTTTTCCGCCCGAAGGCGTGATGGTACACCAGGGAGCGGTTTTCAGTTCGGCGCTCCAGTCGGTCGAGATGGAGATGGGAACGGTGACAGTGCCGCCTTTTTCCGTAAAGGACACCTTAGCGTTTCCGTTCCCTTCCAACGTAACGGTAGGATCGTCCGGCGTCATGAATGATATGTCGAAAGCGACTCCGCTCTCCGTGGCCGGTGTGCAGGACGGCAATGTCGCGAGGACCAGGAGCGGGGAAAGACAGAGTAAGAGAAAGCGTTTCATCAGCAAGAAGGTTTACGTGAAATGAAGGAGTTATTCCTGGCTGAACGAATAAGGCTTGTCGTCGTCATGGGTGCCGCGGCCCGTATTGGGCTTGTCGCCCATGCCGAACTGGAGCGAGGCGCCCTTGACCAGGTCACCGTATTCCAGATAATTGTGCGTCCAGGTCTTTCCGTTCACCTTCAGGGACTGCACATAGAAATCCCGGGCGCTGTTTCCGGGGGCGTCGATGGTGAATTTCGTGCCGTCCGGACGCGTCACGACCGCCTGCTTGAACAGCGGGGTTCCCAGCGCGTACTGCGTGCTGGCGGGGCATACCGGATAGAAGCCCAGGGCGGAGAAGATGTACCAGGCCGATGTCTGGCCGTTGTCCTCGTCGCCGCAGTAGCCGTCCGGCGTGGCGCGGTACAGGCGGTCCATCGTCTCGCGGATGTGCTGCTGGCCCTTCCAGGGTTGTCCGGCCCAGTCGTAGAGGTAGAGCATGTGCTGCGCAGGCTGGTTGCCGTGGGCGTAATTGCCCATGTCGGCCACCTGCATCTCGGCGATCTCGTGGATGCGGAAGCCGTAGTAGGCATCGTCATAGATGGGCGGGACCACGAAGACGGAATCCAGCATCTGGGTGAAGGATTGTTCGCCGCCCATGGCATCGACCAGGCCCTGGACGTCATGGAAGACGGACCAGGTGTAGTGCCAGGAGTTGCCCTCGGTGAAGGGACCACCCCAGCGGTAGGGGCTGAAATCGGCCTGGAAGGATCCGTCGGCGTTGCGGCCGCGCATCAGGCGGTCCTCCGCGCTGTACACGTTCTTCCAGTTGTTCGCGCGGGCGGCCCACTTGTCCAGTTCCGCCTGCGGACGGCCCAGGATCTTCGCCAGTTGGAGGATGCACCAGTCGTCATAGGCGTACTCCAGGGTGCGTGCGGCGCTTTCGTTGATGCCCACATCGCAAGGAACATAGCCCAGCGTGTTGTAGTACTCGTGGCCCAGGCGGCCGGTGGATCTGACCGTGGGGTGCACGTGCTCCGTGCCGTACTGGATGCAGTCATATAATTCCTGCAGCCTTTCCTTGTTCACGCCCTTGACGACGGCATCGGCCACGACCGAAGCGGAATTGTTGCCCACCATGCAGTTGCGGTGACCGGGAGAGGCCCATTCCGGGAGGAACTCGTTCTCGCGGGCGACATTGGCATAGCCGGACTGGATTTCCGCATTCACGTCGGGATAGACCAGGTTCAGCAGCGGGAACAGGGCGCGGAAAGTGTCCCAGAAACCGGAATCGGTGTACAGGTAACCCTTCTCGACCTTCCCGTTGTAGGGGCTGTAATGGACCGGCTGCCCGTCGGCGTCGATTTCATATAATTTCCGCGGGAAGAGGACGGCGCGGTACAGGCAGGAGTAGAAGGTGCGGTACTGGTCCTCGGTGCCGCCGCCGACGGCGATGCG
>JAFXMA010000133.1 GCA_017530725.1 Bacteroidales bacterium | reverse complement strand
TTGTTCTCGTAGCCGTACGGGGTGTACACCGTCAGGCGACGGTCCATGCCGAGGACGTTGCTGTGATACCAGGGATGGCTCACGGTGCCGTGCTGGGTGGCCTCGTTGTAGTTCTCGGTGCGCTTGCCCGGGACGATGAGCATCGGGAGGAAGCGGGTGCCGTCACGCTGGACATAGATGTTCTGCGGGTCGTTCACCGCGACGCCGTCCACGACGAAGTTGTAGGTGTAGATTTCCGGTTCCGGGAGCGGGAGTTTCACGGACCAGACATTGTTCTCGCCGCGCTGCATGTCCACGGTGCCGCCGTAAGGGTTCGGCATCCAGGAACCGCTGAGTTTCACGACGGTGGCGTAGTCGGCCTTCAAGCGGAAGGTGACGCTGTCGTTCTGGATCTCCGGGGAGATGATGGGGCGCTGACGGCCGCCGAAGTTGAAGTTCGCCAGTTCCTGCGCATGCATCGTGCCGGCAACGGCCAGGCAGAGGGCGAGGGTGGAAAGGATTCTTTTCATTTTTCAGTGTTTTATGAGTTGATGATTATTGAAACAGTCGGTCTTATTTTTCCAGGACGGAACGGGTATCGATTTTCAGGACGGCCGGCCAGGCCTCCCAGCCGGGCATCCCCTCGGCTTCCGGCTTGCCGGTCTTCGCGAACGAAGTCCAAAGGCGGCTGACGCGGTGACCGAGTTCCACAGCCTCGTCTCCCCCGCCCGTGAAGGTTCGATGCAGGAGGACATTGTCGAAAACGAAGGGAATCTCGATGCAATGCGTGCTGCCCAGGGCACCGTCCAGCACTGGCGACTCCCAGGTGAACTGATACATATACACGGGGGCACAGCCCGCGGACGTCCGATCCTGTGCCTGCTGCAACGCCAGGGGCTTGAAAATGGGATCCTCCTGATCCCGGGTGAACTCGTGATAGACCGTGCCGATGATGACGGGCACGTCCTTCGAAAGGGCCAGGGCCTCGGCCGTGCCGGGCTGGCTGGGGATGATTTCACCGTCCACCACGGGCACCTGGCCGAACAGGATGGCGTCCAGGAGGTTCGTCGGAAAAGCGCCGTCCTCCCGTGCCTCTTCTCCGACCTTCTTCATGGCGGCGTCATAGGCGGCCAGAAGCCGGTCATAAGGGACGGAGGCGATTTCTTCAATCCGGGTGGGCGTCAGACCCAGGTTCGCGACGGTAGCCGCGCCTATCCGGCGGGAATACTTGGGAGAAAGGAGGTGGGTGATGGAGCCGCTCTCGACGATGGCCTTGCAGAAGAGGCCCTTCGCGGACGGCATCGCCATCAGGGTGGACACCTTGCCACCGCCGCCGCTCTGGCCGAAGATGGTCACGTTGGACGGATCGCCGCCAAAATTCGCGATGTTGTCACGGACCCATTCCAGCGCCTTGACGATGTCCAGCATGCCGAGGTTGCCGCTGTACGCATATCTGGCGCCGAAGGCGGACAGGTCCAGGAAACCGAGGACATTGAGCCGGTGGTTCAGGGAAACCACCACCACGCCATGGTCGCGGGCCAGGTTCGTGCCGTCATAACTGATGAGTTCCTGGCCGGAGCCCTCGCGGAAACCGCCGCCATGAAGCCACACCATCACGGGACGCTTCTTCCCGTCGTTGATGCCGCCGGTCCAGACATTTACGCGGAGGCAGTCCTCGTCGTGGAAACCATCGTCCCAGTGCATCGTGAAGGCCTGGTCGTCGGACCACCAGCCGGCGCGGGCCGGAGCCGGTGCCGTGGGACCGTAGGCCCGGCAGGGACGGACATCCGTCCACGGGTCGGGATCGACGGCCGGAGCGAAACGCTCCGCCTTGGCATACGGGATGCCCTTGTAGATGAAAACGCCGTCGTCGACATAGCCGGCGACGGGACCGGACAACGTCTTGACCGTCGTCTGCTTCGCGGAAGTCTCAAGACTGCCCAGACACTCGACGTTCCTCCGGGACGGTTGTCCACAGGAAACGGCCAGCGCCAGGACGAGCGGAAAAGCGAGGTAGGGTTTCAGTGTCATGACAGTCAGTTTTCTACGATACAAAGGTCCGCATTATCCTGCACAATCCTTTTTTGTCCTTTTCAATTCTTTGCATACCCGTACGCCCCTCCCCCGGATTTGTTCAATATTGTTTCTATTTGTTCAAAAATCACTATATTTACAAAAGTAAACGGACTAACCACCTATGAAATACAGACTTCTGACCCTGTTCATCCTCCTGGTCGCCCTCACAGGCTGCAGACGTGCCACGCCTCCCGTCGCCCACCCGTCCGGAAGCATCGTCGTCGCCGACCGCCTCTCCAACCAGCGTGTGAACGCCTTCGCCGAGGATGCCGACGGGCATATCTGGATCGCCACCTCCCGTGGACTCAACCGGTTCAGCGTTCACGAATACCATCAGTACTTCAGCGCGGACGACACGCTGGGTCTCCCCGACAACCAGGTGAACGACGTCTATCGCAGTTCGACCGGAACCATCTGGGCCGCGACGAACGGCGGTGTCGCCCGCCTGACGCCCGAAGGCCAGTTCCGGTGCGTCCCCGCTCCGGGCCGCCCGAATGCGAACCGACTCTGGGAAACCCGGGACGGAAAGTTGCTGATGAGCAATTCCGCCATCCTCTACCAGTATGACGCGGAGGCGGACCTCTTCCGCCCGGCCATCCGGGATTTCAACGCTTTCAGTTTTCCGTATTCTGTCCAGGACGGAAACCTCCTTTGGGTAGTCTCCGGGAACGGGAGAGTCCTGAACTGTTACAATACCGACGATTTCTCCCTGACCGCTTCCTACCCCACCTCCCACACCGTCTATCACCTGTGCGACGCAGGGAACGGGGAACTCTGGATGGCCGGCATGGGCCGGATGAGTATCTTCGATACCCGTTCCCGGGCCTGGAAGGAACTGCCGGAGGCCATCCGGAACGAACCCCGGCTGATGCAGGGCGATGTGGACATCATCTACAACATCGATGACCGGTCCATCCTGCTGAACGTCATCGGCAAGGGGATGTTCCACTATTACCGGACAACGGAACGCATCCTCTTCCAGAATGACGCCGGCTTCCCCTTCGAACTGCCCGGTGCCGAAATCCGCACCATCTTCCGGGACAGCGAGCACAACCTTTGGTTCGGCACGACCGACCAGGGTTACACGGTCTCCTATCTGTACAAGAACCAGTTCAACAGCAATAAGTCTCTGACATCGGCCTTCGACCGGAAAACCGTCACTTCCCTGTGCCTGGACCAGGAACAGCGGCTGTGGATCTCCACCCTCCGCGACGGCCTGTGGCTGTACGACCTGCGGAAGAAGGATCTCCGGAACGTGAACGAGGATTCCCTGGTTCCGAACAACAGCGTCGGCTATAACCGCTGCTCGAAAGTCTTCTGCGACTCCGGCGGCGACCTGTGGCTGTTTTTCCAGGAGAAGTACTGGGTGGTCCGGTGCCGTTTTGACGGAAACCGGTTCCAGGTCCTGGACAACCTCCTCGTGGCGAATGCAAGCGCCATCGCGGAGGATGGGCAGGGACGCATCTGGCTGGGCGGCGCGAGCGCCAACCTGCTCCGCTACGACAAGGCCACCCGGGAAACGACGCCGGTCACCGTCTGGAAGGATTCTGAAACGCCCTATGTCACCGACCTGGAGATGACCGACCAGGGTGGCCTCGTGGTCGCCGGCCTCAACCGGATGCTGGTGAGCGTCAACACCTTCACGGACGAAGTGACCGAACTGCCCCTGTCCGAGGAAGAAAAGGCTGCCTGCGCCCGCCATTCCGCCCTCCGGGCCACCTGCCTCCTCAAGGACAGCGCCGGCGAGTTCTGGACCGGGACGACGGCCAACGGCTTGCTGCGTCATACCAAGCGGGGCGACGTCACCGCACCGGTGGACGGGGTCCCCTGCCTGGACATCTGCTCCGTCGAGGAGGACCGCCAGGGCAACATCTGGGTGTCCACGATGAACGGACTCGGCAAGTTCGACCGCACCGTAGGCCGGTTCGTCAACTATTTCGAGGAGGACGGCATCGGCGGAAACCAGTTCTCGGAACGGGCCTCCTGCGTCCTGCCGGATGGCACGCTGGTGTTTGGCGGGACCCACGGCCTGACATGGTTCAACCCGCTGGACGTGCCGCAGAAACGCTCCGTCCCGCTTGTGTTCGAGGACTTGAAGATCCACAATGTCCTGGTGGAACCCGGCAAGGGAGCCGCCATCGAGCGGGAACTCCGGGACGATCCGGACATCGTCATCCGTGACGACCAGAATGCCTTCAGCATCTCCTTTGCGGCGCTGGATTTCAGCGGACTCGAAAGGACGCACTATTATTACATGATGGAAGGCTACGACCCCGACTGGGTCGATGCCGGCAACGACCATGACGCCTATTACTCGAACCTGCCGGCCGGACGTTACCGTTTCCGCGTCCGCATCACCAACAACAACCAGAGTATCGTTGAAACCGAAAAATACCTGAATGTCCGGGTCCTGCCGCCCTGGTACGAAACCTGGTGGGCCATCCTGCTGTTCATTCTCGCCGGTCTGCTGGTGCTGGCGGCCATCTGGCGGTTGTACCGCCGGATTCGTCGCGTCCGGAAGGAAGCGGCCCGGCGCATCCACGAGGTACGCCGCGAGCGTGAGCGCGTGGAGAAGGAGAAAGAGCAGGAGAAGCGGCTGAGCAAGATCCAGATGAACTACTTCTCCAACGTGGCGCACGAGTTCCGCACCCCGCTCACGATGATTGCGGGGCCGGTCTCCCAACTGGCCGAATCGGACGGCGTGAAAGGGCAGGACCGCCAACTGGTGGGCATCATCCAGCGCAATGCCACCTGGATGCTCTCGCTGGTGAACCAACTCCTGGACTTCAACCGCATCGGCGACAAGAAACTCCAGTTGCGGGCTGCGCAGGGTGACATCGTCGCCCCGCTCAAGGGCATCGCGGACCTGTTCCGTTTCAACGCCGGCGCCAAGGGCATCGAGTTCCAGACCCATGGCCTGGAGGACTCCTTCCCCATGTGGGCCGACGTGGACAAAGTGCAGAAAATCGTCATGAACCTCCTGTCCAACGCGATGAAATTCACGCCCACGGGCGGGCGCGTAACGCTCTCCTTCGATGTCATCCCGCGGGGCGAGGCGGCCGCCGCCTTCCCGCTCACCAAGGCCGATACCGACACCCAGTACGCCCTCATCACCGTGGCGGACACAGGACGCGGCATTCCGGAAGGAGAACAGGAGAAGATTTTCGAACGGTTCTACCAGGCTGACAACCAAGGAGATACACACGGATCAGGCATCGGCCTGTTCTATGCGCGTTCGCTGGCCGGCCTGCATCACGGCTATATCAAGGCGGCGAACCGGGAAGAAGGAGGTGCCGTGTTCAGCCTCGTGCTTCCCGTGAGCGCCTCCTCCTACACCGAGGATGAACGCACGGAAATCAAGCCGGTGTACGACATCCCCGCCCCGGTCGTGGACGATACGGCTCCGACGGTCACGGACGAAGCCGACCGCCAGCGGATCGCCGTGGTGGACGACGACATCGACATCGCCAACTATGTGAAGGTGCTCCTGAGCCCGTACTACAACGTGTCCGTGTACTTCGACGGCGCCTCCGCCCTGAAGGGCATGGAGGATGAGATTCCCGACCTGGTGATTTCCGACGTCGTGATGCCCGGCATGAGCGGCTACGAACTCTGCAAGGCCGTCAAGGCGGACCTCCAGTTGAGCCACATCCCCGTGGTGCTGGTCACGGCCAAAGTCGCCGTGGAGAACCAGGTCCAGGGCCTGCGCGAAGGGGCCGACGCCTATGTCACCAAGCCCTTCCAGCCCGCCTACCTGCTGGCCCTCGTCAAGTCCCTGCTGGAAAACCGCGCGAAACTGCACAGGCAACTAGGCTCCATCACGACGACGGAAGACATCGAGCCCGAGGCCCTCTCGCCGCGTGATGCCGCTTTCATGAAGGAACTGTACGGACTCATGGAAAAGGAACTGGCGAACGTGGACCTGGACATCACCCGCATCACCGAGATGATGAAGATTTCCCGCACCAAGTTCTACTACAAGGTAAAGGGCCTCACCGGCGAGAATCCGAGCGTGTTCTTCAAGCGCTACAAGTTGAACCGCGCGGCGGACCTCCTCAAGGAAGGCAAGTACAACATGTCGGAAATCGCCTACATGACCGGCTTCAACACCCTCTCCCACTTCTCCACTTCCTTCAAGAAGCAGTTCGGCGTCCCGCCGTCGGAATACGTGGGATAAGGACGAATGATTTAGCGTTCCTTGAACGAGACCACCTTGCCGTCCTTCCAGACAAGGTCCACGGTCGTGCCCTTGCGGGTGCGGAGGCCCTTGATGGAGCCGGAAGGCCAGGCGGAAGGTAAGGCCGGAAGCGGCTGGAGGGTGCCGTCGGGGCCGCTGTAGAGGAGCATTTCCATGACGCCGGCGCAGCCGCCGAAGTTCCCGTCGATCTGGAACGGAGAGTGCGCATCGAACAGGTTCGGGTAGGTGCCGCCGCCACTGCGGTAGTCCGGACCCCGGAAGTTGTCGGGACTCACATAGCGAAGCAGGCGCCGGTACATCTTGTAGGCGCTCTCGCCGTCGCGCAGCCTGGCGTACAGGTTCACACGCCATCCACAACTCCATCCGGTAGTCTCAAATCCCTTGATTTCCAGGGTTTTCAGTGCCGCATCGGCCATTGGGCCGGTCACATACTGATGACCGGGATAAGCGCCGATCAGATGCGACTGATGGCGGTGCTGGGGCTCCCAGTCACGCCAGTCGTAGTACCATTCCTGCAGGTTCCCGGCGGCACCGACCTGATAGGGGCGCAGGCGGCCGAGCACATCGGTAGCCTCGGCGACGAAATCGTTGTCCACAGCGAGTTCGCGGGCCGCCGCAACGGCGTCCGTCAGGCATTCGCGAATGATGGCGAGGTCGGCGGTGGCGCCGTACAGCGTGGCGCCCCTGACTCCCTCAGGCGTGATGTAGATATTCTCCGGCGAGGTACCGGGCGAGGTGATCAGTTCGCCGTTTTTCTCCACCAGCCAGTCCATGCAGAATTCGGCCGCGCCTTTCAAGACCGGATAGTCTGTCTCCAGGGCGGTCCGGTCACGGGTATAAAGATAATGCTCCCAGAGGTGGGTGGACAGCCAGGCGCCGCCCATCGTCCAGTTCGCCCAGGCCGGGTCGCCGGTTCCCAGGCCAACGGGCGTCGCCATCGCCCAGATATCTGAGTTATGACCGGCGTTCCAGCCGCGCGTAGCGCCATAGAGGCGGCGCGAAACGGGCATGCCGTTCTTGCTCAGGTTGTGGACGAACGTGCGCAGGACGTTGTGCATATCGCCGAGGCCGGCGGCCTCCGCAGGCCAGTAATTCTCCTCCAGGTTGATGTTGATGGTATAGTTGCAACTCCACGGCGGATCCATGCTTTCATTCCAGAGTCCCTGCAGGTTCGCCGGTACGCCGTCCGTCCGGGATGAGGAGATGAGCAGATACCTTCCGTACTGATAATAAAGCGCTTCCAGTTCGGGATTCGCTTCGCCAAGGTCCGTATATCGCTTCAACTGGACATCGGTGGGCAGGACACGGACGGAGTCCGGCGTCGCGCCCAGGTCGATGGACACGCGGTCGAAATAACCTTTGTAATCGGACTCGTGGCGGGCCTGCAGGCGGGTGAAACCGGCCTCCCGGACCCGCTGCAGATTCGCATCGGCCAGGGCGTTGTACGGTTTTCCTGCTTTCACCGGATCCTTGTCGAAACCATTGAAACTCGTGGCGTTGACCACATACAGAGTGGCCTCCCGGATGCCTTCCAACCGCAGGGCACCTTCCGCAACCGTCACCGTACCGCCTGAAACGTCCGCAGCGAGCCGGGTTCGGAAATGGATACCGCGGTCCGGGTCATAGAGGAATCTCTCCGGACTGACTCCGCGGTTGTCGAAATAACCCGGATAGGTATGCCAGGCGGCATAGCCGTCCACGGTCAGGCCTTCCGCCGATACCGCCAGTTGGTGCGGCAAAGGCGTATCCAGGGAGACCCGGGCGTCCACGGGCTTCTCCGAGACGATATGGACGACGATCACCGAATCCGGGGCCGAGGCGAAGACCTCGCTCCTGAACAGGGAACCGTCCCGCAGATACGAGGTAGTGACCGTGGCCCGGGACAGGTCCAGCATGCGCTCATAGGCCGATACGGCGCAGGTGTCATAGTCGATCCGAAGCGTCCCCAGCGGCATGTAACTCTCGCTGAAATGCCCCTGCAGGCCTCTCTGGAGCCGTTCTGCCGCCGCATAATCCTCGTTATCCAAGGCTTCGCGGACGGCTTTGAGGGCCTCCGCTCCGTCACCGGTCAGGCCCATTTTGACAAGGTCCGGATGCTCCGTCCCCTTGTCCGGCTCTCCGGTCCAGAGGGTGATGTCGTTCAGGGAAAGATGCTCATGGACAGGATCGCCGTACACCATGGCGCCCAGGCGGCCGTTGCCCACGGGCAGGGCTTCCTCGAAGAAGGTCGCCGGACGGTCGTAATGCAGGCTCAGTCCGTGCTGCGGGACGCCCGTACAGGCGGTAAGCACGAGCAAGAGGGGCAGGATGCGTTTCATCATTCGACGGGTTTGCTCTCCATCGGCCAGCCCGTAAGGGTGGACAGGACGGGGATGAGGGAATAGGCCTTCTTCAGATGGCCGGTATAGTTCGGGTGCCAGGAGGCGCCGAGGTCGGAATCGTCGTTATGGACTTCGACGGGGAGACTGGCGTAGAACACGTTCGACAGCCCGCAGGATTCTACGACGCGGCGGATGTAACTGTGATAGTCGAGGGAGTGTTTGGGAGCGACGCATAAGACCGGGTGTCCTTCTCCATAATGCTCTTTGACAGCCAGCAGCAGCCTGATATACCCAGCCTTGAACTCCGGGAATCCGGGTTGCCGACCGGTGGAAAAGTCATTGGTCCCCAGGTAGATGACAGTAATGGACGGCTTCATCCCAGCGAAACTCCAGGCCGGCTCCTTCGCCAGGTCGAAAGTCTGGAGATAACGTTGCGGCATATGCCAGCCACGGCCGGCGTCATTGTAATTACGGTCGATACCCTGGCCGGAATGGGAGATATGCAGGACATCGGCACCGAAATAGCGCCCCAGGATGTCGGCGTACGTCTTGGAAGGATTCTCATCCTCCGGACGGAACGGGTCCTCCCGGACGCTGTTCTCGGAACCATAGCCGCAGGTGTACGAGTCACCGACGAACTCAATCAGACGGCTCCGGACGGCTGCGGCCTGAAGGAACTGTCCTTCGACCTCGAAGGAGCGGAAAGTGGCGCGTCCCTGCTCGCCTTCCGTCCGCTTCTGGATGACAATCCGGTGCGGCTGTGGCTTCCGCTCCTTCTGCTGGAACAGGACGACGGTGGTGTCCCGGTCGACAACGAAGACCTTGTCCGGCTCCGCGGACGGCTCCCGGTCGATCCAGACATTGAAATAATCCTTCCCTGTGTCCCCGGCCTCCAAGGCCAGATAGCCGCCGGTGAAAGAAAGGCGGGCATACACGCCGCTCCAGTCGAAGGAGACGGCGCCGTCCTGTGAGATGAGCGTGCGTCCGACATAGGTAATCCGGCTGTCGGCGGCCGGAACCTTCTCGCGGGCGACGGCAGTGACGGCCGTGGCGCAGAGAAGCAGTGCGAAGAGAATGCGTTTCATATCCGAAAGATAGTTATTTTTCGCGCAGTGTTCAAATTTAGGCGCACCCTGTTCAAAAAAAGCCTGCGCGTTGGCAAATCTGCGGTTTCTTTCATAAGTTTGTCATAGAAAAACCACACACTATGAAGAAAATTACCCTTCTGCTGGCAGCCGCTCTCACCACCCTCGCGGTTTCGGCCCAGCCCAAACTGAACCGGAACAACATCGACGAAGTCCTCCGGGCGATGACCCTCGAGGAAAAGGCCACCCTGCTGGTCGGCACCGGCTGGGGCAGCATGGTCGGCGGCCTCACGGGCTCCGACGAAGTCCTCGTTTCCGGCGCCGCCGGCACCACCCGGGCCGTCCCGCGCCTGGGCATCCCGCAGACCGTCCTCTCCGACGGCCCTGCCGGCCTCCGCATCAACCCCACCCGTCCGGGCACGGACAAGACATTCTACTGCACGGGCTTCCCGGTGGGCACCTCCCTTGCATCGACCTGGAACACCCCGCTGGTGGAGGAACTCACCACCGCGATGGGTGAGGAAGTGAAGGAATATGGGGCGGACGTCCTCCTGGCTCCCGGCATGAACCTGCACCGGAACCCCCTCTGCGGCCGTAATTTCGAGTATTTCTCCGAGGATCCCTTCCTGACCGGCAAGATGGCCGCCGCCTACACCCGCGGCATCCAGTCCAACGGCGTGGGCGTCTCCATCAAGCACTTCGCCGGCAACAGCCAGGAGACGAACCGGATGGCGAATGACGCCCGCATCAACCCGCGCGCCCTCCGCGAACTCTATCTCAAGGGCTTCGAAATCGCCGTCAAGGAGTCCGATCCCTGGACCATCATGTCTTCCTACAACCGGATCAACGGCCCCTACACGCAGGCGAACCGCGAACTCCTGTACACCATCCTCCGCGAGGAGTGGGGCTTCAAGGGGATCGTGATGACCGACTGGACCGGTCCCCGAAAGACCGTCGAGCAGATCGGCGCCATCAACGACCTCCTGGAGCCGGGCATGGACCTCTTCATCGGTGAAATCGTCGCCGGTGTCCAGAACGGCACCCTGAAGATCGAAGATGTGGACATGTGCGTCCGCAACATGCTCAACTACATCGTCAAGACCCCGCGTTTCCAGGGTTACAAGTATTCCGACAAACCCGACCTGGATGGCCATGCGGAACTCGTCCGCAAGGCGGCCGCCGAAGGGCTGGTCCTCCTGGAAAACAACGGCGTCCTGCCCCTGAAGGGCGTGAAGAAGGTGGCCCTTTACGGTGTCGGTTCCTATGACTTCATCGCCGGCGGCACCGGTTCCGGCAACGTGAACAAGAAATATGTCCGCAACGTGGCCGAGGGGCTCCGGGTCAACGGTTTCGAAGTCAACGAAGGCATCGAGAACTGGTACAAGCAGTATATCGCCCTGCAGAAGACGGAACTCCAGAACAACGCTTCTCCCGCCTCCGTCCTGCTCGGCGAACCCGTCATCCCCGAGATGAACGTTTCCCGCGGCTTCATCGACAAGACGGTCCCGCAGTCTGACATCGCCATCCTCACGATTTCCCGCAATGCGGGCGAAGGCGGCGACCGCCGGGCCGAAGACGGAGACTGGACCCTTACCGGTGCTGAGCGTAAACTCCTGCAGGACCTTTGCGACGCCTACCACTATGCCGGCAAGCCGGTTGTCGTTGTGCTGAATATCGGCGGTGTGATCGAGACCGCTTCCTGGAAGAACCTTCCGGACGCCGTGCTCCTCGCCTGGACGCCCGGCCAGGAAGGCGGCTATACCGTGGCCGACGTCCTCAGTGGTGCTTCCTACCCTTCCGGCAAACTCCCGATGACCTTCCCGGTCACCTACTTCGACATCCCGTCCTCCTACAACTTCCCGTTCGACTATGTGGGCGACGGCTCCATGAACCCGTTCGCTTCGAACGAAGAGGATGAGTCCACGAACGAACTCATGGCCATGTTCGGCATGGGCCGCGTGAAAAAACCCAACGTGGACTTCACCGAATACAAGGAAGGCATCTGGGTGGGCTACCGCTACTTCGCCACCGTCGGCAAGAACGTGTCCTATCCGTTCGGCTACGGCCTCTCCTACACGACCTTCGCTTATGGCAAGCCGGCCGTGAAGGTGGCCAAGGACGGCACCGTCACCGCAACGGTCACCGTGACCAACACCGGTTCCTCCGCCGGTAAGGAAGCCGTGCAACTGTACGTCACCGCGCCGGACGGCGGCCTCGTGAAGCCCGCCTGCGAACTCCGCGCCTTCGCCAAGACCCGCGAACTGAAGCCCGGCGAAAGCCAGACGCTTACCCTGACCGTGGATCCGTACACCCTCGCCTCCTTCAACGAGGAGACCAGCGCATGGGAGACTGCCGCGGGCGCCTACACCGCACACTTCGGTGCCTCTGTCGCCGACATCCGCGCCTCCCTCCCCTTCAAGGTCGCCAAGGCCCAGTCCTGGCCTGTAAACCGCGTGATGCTCCCGAAGGAGCCCGTGCAGGAGATCAGCGTGAAATAAGCCGTCCCGCTCAAGCCTCGGTGCGCTTGTTCAGGTTGGCCGTGAGGTACATGATTCCGACCAGCAGGGCGAAGAGCAGAAGGGTGCCGGCAAGGAGCGCGTAGGTTTGCATCTGGAGCAGGATATAACTGAGCAGATATGCGACGGCGACGAGGGCGGTCAGGAGCCAGGCTGTCTTGTCGCGCAGGATGCCGCGGAAATAGCCGAAGAGGGAGGCTACCGTCATCAGGGCCGCCAGGCCGTAGGCTACCGGGAAGCGCATGAACTCGGAGAAGGAAAGCACCAGCGCATAGAACAGCACCAGGGAAAGGCCGATGACCAGGTACTGGACCAGGTCGATCCTCTTCTTGCCGACCAGTTCCACCGCCAGGCCGGCGATGAACACCAGCAGGATGACGAGGATTCCGTACTTGGCGG
Organism: Bacteroidales bacterium; assembly: GCA_017530725.1. Classification (GTDB taxonomy): domain Bacteria; phylum Bacteroidota; class Bacteroidia; order Bacteroidales; family UBA932; genus Cryptobacteroides. The sequence goes on along the minus strand of JAFXMA010000133.1, from coordinate 29,446 downwards.
AGCGGGTGGTCTGCTGGTACTGCGTCACGCCCTGGAGCAGGTTGACGCCGAAGGAGGTGTCGTCGGGATCGCCCCGGTTGATTTCAGAAACGGACCAGCGGGCGGAGAAACCGTCCGGCGTCACATCCCGTTCCGAGGGCAGGAAATCACCGGTGAAGGAGGGATCCGGGCAGTCGGAGCGCATCTTGACCTCCGTGGTACCGCCGTAAGGCCGCACTTTCAGCGAGGATGAGCCTTTCACGCGATAGGTAAGCCGGAACGGAAGGACCGTCTTGCCGTCCATCAATGCCTTGTCCAGGTCGATGGGTTCGGAAAGGGTCCCTTTGCTGTTTGCGGGGACATACTCATCCGCCTTGGTGGATCCGGAATGGAAGGCATAGGCCGCATCACCCAGGGTGATGTCCACGCTCCCCTCGATGCCCCGCAGGTCGCTCAAGCCCATCACGACCAACTGTTCCGTCAGGTTTTCATCGGCAAAGTAGGCCGGGATGACGAAATCGCCCGTCACGACGACATCGGCCCCATAGACCATGATGTCGTAGATGGAGCGGTGCAACGTCTGGGTCTGTGCGTCGATGTCATAGGCGAGCGTCCGGGGATAGACCGTCCCGGTCGCCAGTTTGACCGTCTTTTTCTGGTCCTTGTCCAGCAATTCGGTCTCGTAAGAGAGTTTCAGGACCGGACCGGTGAGCGTCTGCGCGCGGCCCCAACTGGCGGCGACTTCGTTCTGGCTGGCATCAGCCGCGGTCTGCCGGTCGTGGATCTGCCCCTGGACCATCGCCAGCGGGACGAGCATCATCAGGGCCAGGACGCCGATCAGGGCGATTTTCAGGGGAAGGGAATCTTTCAGTTTCATATCGTTTTTTTCAGTATATTTGCAGAAAGCGAACTACACCTTTGCAAAAAGCGAACCGCCATGGCTGACGAAAAGATCATTTTCTCGATGAACGGGGTGGGGAAAGTCCTCCCGCACAACAACAAGGTCATTCTCAAGGACATCTACCTGTCCTTCTTCTACGGAGCGAAGATCGGCATCATCGGTCTGAACGGTTCCGGTAAGTCCACGCTCCTGAAGATCATCGCGGGCGTGGAGAAGTCCTTCAAGGGCGAAGTCGTCTGGGCCCCCGGCTACACGGTCGGATATCTGGCGCAGGAGCCTGAGATGGACCCGGACAAGACCGTCATCGAGGTGGTCCAGGAGGGTGTGCAGGACGTGATGGACGTCCTCGCGGAATACAACGACATCTCGATGAAGTTCATGGAACCCATGGACGACGACGAGATGAACCGCCTCATTGAGCGCCAGGGCGAACTCACCGAACTCATCGAGCATCTGGACGGCTGGGAGATCGACGCGAAACTGGAACGGGCGATGGACGCCCTCCAGTGCCCTCCTTCCGACGCGAAGGTACGCACCCTCTCCGGCGGTGAGCGGCGCCGCGTGGCGCTGTGCCGCCTCCTCCTCCAACAGCCGGACGTCCTCCTGCTGGACGAGCCCACGAACCACCTGGACACCGAATCCATCCAATGGCTGGAAGCGCACCTGCAGCAGTACAAGGGCACGGTCATCGCGGTCACGCACGACCGCTACTTCCTGGACAACGTCGCCGGCTGGATCCTGGAACTGGACCGCGGCGAAGGCATCCCGTGGAAGGGCAACTACTCCTCCTGGCTGGACCAGAAGACCAAGCGTCTTGCCATGGAGGAAAAGCAGGAATCCAAGCGCCGGAAGACGTTGGAACGCGAGTTGGAATGGGTCCGGATGGCCCCGAAGGCCCGGCAGGCCAAGCAGAAGGCCCGTCTGGGCGCCTACGAGAAACTCGCTTCCGCCGATGTCAGGCAGAAGGAGGCGAACCTCGAGATCTATATTCCCAACGGACCGCACCTGGGTAACAAGGTCATCCGGTTCAACGATGTCTCCAAGGCCTATGACGGCAAAGTGCTGTTCGAGCACCTGACCTTCGAACTGCCGCCGGCAGGCATCGTGGGCGTCATCGGCCCGAACGGCGCGGGCAAGACCACCCTGTTCCGCCTCATCATGGGCATCGAGCAGCCCGACAGCGGCACCATCGAGATCGGCGACACCGTCAAGATCGCGTACGTGGACCAGCAGCACAAGTCCATCGACCCGGACAAGACCGTCTATGAGACCATCGCCGGCAATTCCGAATGGGTGCGGCTCGGCAACCGCGACATCAACGCCCGCTCCTGGGTGTCCCGCTTCAACTTCTCCGGCGCCGACCAGGAGAAACTGTGCGGAGTGCTCTCCGGCGGCGAACGCAACCGCCTCCACCTGGCCCTCACCCTGAAGGATGAAGGCAACGTCCTCCTCCTGGACGAGCCGACCAACGACGTGGATGTCAATACCATCCGCGCCCTGGAGGAAGGTCTGGACGGGTTCGCGGGCTGTGCCGTGGTCGTGAGCCACGACCGCTGGTTCCTGGACCGTATCGCCACGCACATCCTCGCCTTCGAAGGCGATTCCCAGGTCGTCTTCTTCGACGGCAACTACTCCGAATACGAGGAGAATAAAAAGATGCGCCTGGGCAATGTGGAGCCCAAGCGCTTCAAGTACAAGAAGTTGATGGAATAATCAGCGGTCCAGGACGAGGTCCTGCCGGACCTCCCCGCCCTGGAGACGGACCCAGGTCCGGAAGGAGCGTGTGCACTGCGTGAACTGGAAGATGCGCGCGCCGCTCGGACCCAGGTGGTTATAGGTGGTGTCGCAGCCGCTGAATCTGCCGTAGATATAATACATGTTCCCGTAGTCCATGACATAGTCACAGTCGTGGTCGTGGCCGTTGACGATAGCCTGGATGTCGCCCAGTTCCCGCATCTGGGCCAGCAGGCCGGAATTCAGGCGGGATGGGCAGGGCGGCTCGCCGTTCTCGCCGGCAAGGATTCTCCCGCCGTTCGTCAGCGCTTCCGGAAGTTCGCAGAGCGGGATGTGGAAGAAAGCCAGTGACGGGACGGGAACCCCGCCGTTCCCTTCCGTAAACATCGCACTGAGGTTCCGGTACCATTCCAGTTGGGAGAAGCGGATATAGTCGTAGGAATGGATTTCTTCCTCCCCTTTCAGGATAACGGCGTCCATGGAATCGAACAGGTAGAGCACCCGGTCCACGCCGCCTGGGCCGGAAAGCGTGATGACATCGTTGGAACAGCCGTACACGCCCTCCTTGGGCGGCAGGTTCACGCAGCCGGGAATCTCGCGGATCATGCCGTACATCTCTTCCCGGGTGGCGCCGAACTGGGAATCATGGTTCCCCAGCGCAACGGCGAACAAGATGCCCCGGTCCGCGATAGGCTGCAGGATCTCCCGGGCCGACTGCAGGTCCGGACGGCCGAAAAGGATGTCGCCCGTGTGGATGACAAGGTCCGGGCGTTCCGCGTCCAGCATCTCGCAGACGTTGCTGAGCGCCCGCTCGCTGCGGGAATCGCCGGCGATGTAATGGGTGTCGGTCAATTGGAGGACCTTGAAGGTTCCGTCGGGACCGTATGGGAAATCCCGGGCAATTTCCGCCCCGGTCCGCACGCCGCCGTTATCCTTTTGCCGGCAGCCGGCCAGGACGGGTGCCGCAGAGGCGGCTGCGGTGAGGAATGCGGCGTTCTTGAGGAAGGATCTGCGTTTCATAGCATCCAGGTTTTTGTATTTCAAATATACGCATTATTCCGTAAATTTGTGGGTAGATGAAACGCATTTTAACGATAGGCCTTTGCCTGGCTGTCCTCTCCTGCACACCAGTTTACGACGTCGTCGTGGCCGGTGGCGGCACCGGCGGAACGGCGGCCGCCATCGAGGCGGCGCGCGACGGCGCCCACACCCTCGTCGTGGAGCCGACGCCATGGCTGGGCGGGATGCTCACGGCGGCCGGGGTAAGCGCCATCGACGGGAACTACCGCCTCCGGGGCGGCATTTTCGGCGAATTCACGGACTCGCTCGCGGCCCGCTACGGCGGCTACGAGGCGCTGAAATCAGGCTGGGTGTCCAACATCCTGTTCAATCCGGCCGTCGGCGCGGAAGTCCTGCGGAACATCACAGAACAGGCCGGCGTGGAAGTCCGTACCGGGCTGACCGTCACGGAAATGGTGCACAGGACCCGGAACGGATGGATCCTGACCTTCTCGGACGGATCCCGCGCGCGGGCCCGGATGCTCATCGACGGGACCGAACTGGGAGACATCGCCGCCAGTGCCGGAGCCGCCGAACTGAACGACCGCCTGTCGGCCCAGGACCTCACCTACGTCGCCATCCTCAAGGAATACGCGGAACCCGTGCCCATTCCGGAGCCCGAAGGCTACGACATCGACCTGTACCGGAACTGTTGCGACAATCCGCTCGCGGACAACCGGGACGGCTTCAATCCCCAGGGCCAGCAACTCTGGAGCCCGGAGATGATGCTTTCCTACGGCCGGCTGCCGGACGGCCACATCATGCTCAACTGGCCGGTCTGCGCCAACGACTATTTCGCGGAATACCTGGATATGACGCCCGGGGAGCGGGAGGAAGTCGTGCGGAAGGCGAAACTGCGCACCCTTGGCTTCATCTACTTCCTGCAGCATGAACTGGGATACGACCACATCGGCGTGGCAGACGACGTTTTCCCCACGGAGGACAGTCTCCCCCTCTTCCCGTACTACCGGGAAGCACGGCGCATCGCCGGCGTCGACACGATGACCGTCGAAGCCGCGAAGGATCCCTATCACTTTGATTTATACACCAGGGCCGTCGCCGTGGGCGACTACCCCGTGGACCATCACCACGTCCAGAATCCGCGCCGGGAAGAACTCTCGCACCTGTGGTTCGGGAAGATTCCTTCGTTCAGCGTGCCGCTGGGGGTGGTTATTCCCGTGGAAGTGGACGACCTCCTGGTGGCCGACAAAGCCATCTCGGTCTCCTGGGAAATGAACGGCGCCACGCGACTGCAGCCCGTGGTTACAGGCCTGGGCCAGGCGGCGGGCGCATTGGCCGCCCTGGCCGTGAAAAGCGGACGGCAGGCACGCGAGGTACCGGTTTCCGAGGTCCAGTCCGTCCTGTTGGACCACGGCTGCTATCTCCTTCCTTTCCTGGACCTCAAGCCTTCCGATCCCGGCTTCCGCGAATTGCAGGAAAAAGGCGTCCGGGGCGAGGTCCGCGGTACCGGCCGCAGCATCGGCTGGGCCAATGAAACCTGGGTCCACGTCCCGGAGGAAGAATGAAGCCCGAACCGGGCTCAGAACCGGACATCCCAGTAATCGAACATCCGGATATGGCAGAGGTCGAAGAGGAAGAAGCCGTCGGCCTCCTGCCGGATGGTGGCTTCTATCTCCGGAAGCAGCGCTGCCTGTCCGCCCTTTTCGAATCCCTTTTCATTGCCGATGTCGGGACCGGCGTAGAAAGGGACGTCCCCGCACAGGCGCTGGCGGCCCAAGCGGGCGAATCCTTCCATCGTCTTTTCCCCATTCCCGTGCACGTTGGCGGCGGGGCAATAGGTTCCCAGGAGCATGAAGTCCACGAGGTCAGCGAATCCGGCCGCCTGGTATTCCGGCGTCGCCCAGGCATAGGTGGGCTCCTCCTTCGCCAGGTCGTAGGAAGGGCTGGTCCAATTGACCCCGCTCCGGTAATACTCGGAGAACCAGGCACCTACATAGATGCCGAAGCGGATGTCGGGATTCAACGCATGGACCCGGTCCGCAGCCTGGGCCACGAAATCGTGGATGACCTGGCAGCGGAACGTGAGCCATAGGTTCTCCAGTTCATCCGGATCCTTGTCCAGGAAGATGTGGCCCGGCTCCGTGAAGACGGGCCAACGCTCCGGTTCCCTCCCCAGATACGCGGAAAACGCCCGGCGCCCGGCCTCCGTATAACCGGCGTCCATCGCATAGTCATCGTACCGGCAACGGTCCATCACAATCCCGTCCAGGCCCTCATAGGCGGCCAGTTCCGCCAGCATATCCAGGGCGAAAGCCTGCACCTCGGGATTCGCCGGATCCAGAAAACGGCCGCCGACGGTCGCCGTGTCCAGGGCCTGATTGACCAACCGGCCATCGGTCCGATAGTCCACGGAGCACCATTCCTGCCGCTCCGGATGGTCGTAAACCATGCCGAGTTCAACTCCGGGCGCCTTCCAGCCACCCACCATCACATTCACCCCGGCATGGACCTTCAACCCGGCCGCATGTCCGGCATCGATGAAGGCGCGGAGGTAATCGAAATCAGCCGTCCGCTCACGGAAGCCCCAGCCGGTCCCTACCCAGCCGGGCATTTGCTTCAGCACCGGAGCGACTCTCGAGTCGAAAAGCACATCCCCGCTGGTGGGCCGCACGTCCACGACGATGTCCGTAAAGCCCATTTCGGCGATGCGGCGGCAGTCCCGGCCGATGGAATCGGCATCGTTCCCGTAACTCCGGAAATTCGCCGCGGCGTCAATCCAGAGAAAACGGGGGTTTTCTTTCGAAACAGGGGTGCAGGCTCCCAGAAGGAGAGCCAGCACCCCTGTCAGAAACAATCGACAGCGCATCAGAAACTGAGGAGGACCTTGGAGAGACTCTGATAGGTACTGTTCACGACATAGCAAACGAGTCCCACACCGTCTTCCACATGGAGTTTCACGTCGGCATACGGGAAGGAAGCCATGCCATCTGCTCCCGGGATTTCATCGACAGCGGCCAGTTCATCACCGGACAGAATAGCAATGACCTCCGTATGGAGCGGATTGGTGGCATCCAGGAAATAGACATCGTGGTTGCCGCCCCAGGTGAACCAGGCACCCTGCGTATAGGCGATGATGCGGCGGCCGTTGTAGTCGATGATGTCCATGTTGTTCTGGTTTTCGTTGCCCTCACCGGCACCGGCGTTGGAAATATTCTTCCAGTCATAAGGAGTCATATAGTGCGGCGTGTAAGCATCCGCCAGATAGTACAGACACCAACTGGTATCGTAGGCACGGTACACGATGCCTTCGTTCAATCTGGCGCCCAGCGACATCACGGCGCCGGATTCCGGATTCCAGGCGTCGGCATCCACGGCGATCGGGCCGCGGGCCTGGCCGCCGGTGACCTGCGCATAGTAATTGTCCATCGAGATCTCGAACTTATCGATCTCCCAGCCGGCCCAGTAGCGGTTGCCGGTGATGAAGCCGGTCACGACGGCGCGGTCGGCCAGGTTGCCCCGGACGCGGACGCTGCCAAGCATGCCGTCAAAGTCGGCCGTGTGCCTGATCAGCGGTTGCGGATCCTTGTTGACATCGTCGGTGTAGTAGATGACATACTCCGTTTCGGGAGCGAAAGGAATGTCCTCGGCGGCCACGATGTTGCCGGCGTCGTCCGAGCAGATGGAGGTGGGCTGGATGTTAGTCCAGTCGATGGCTTTCCAATACGAACCGTCAGCCGGGCTCACCACATGGATCTTGTCTCCGTCAGAAACCAGCAGCGCGTCACCGCCCGCGGTCTTGTAGGCAAGCCGGTTGTAAGCGGCGGGAATGCCGATTTCAGGAAGGGTCTTGGTCCAAAGGACACTGGCACCGGCCTCGGGAACGAGACCGTCCTGCCTGAACCAGCCCAGGCCGCCATATTCACCGGAGACCGCACCGTTGATCATGCACTCCGCATACAAGTAGTTCTCACGGGGCACATACGTGTCGTTGGCCTCGATCACCAGATGGATCTGATTCTCGGTGTAGGACAACTTCGCCCAGCCCAGATCCCAGGAATCCACCATGGCGCCCTGCTCGTTGTCCCAGACGGAGAAGAAGGCTCTCCACTGCAGATTCGTACTGACATCGATGGTGATGTCGGCACCTTCCTGAGGAATCACCGTAGGACCCGTACCGTCATAGAAACTCCACTGCAGGCCTGCCCAGTCACCCTCGAAGTCGAAGAACGGGACGAAGGGAGCCTGGGTGATCTTGATGACGGAAGAGAGGGTACCGTCCGAAATGGTGATGTTCGCAACACGGGGCTCCACTTCGGAAGTCGGGGCGACTTTGAGGACGACCGTGCTCTCGGTCATGCCTCTGGTGGATATATTCTCCACCCAGTCGATGGCGTCGGGGATGATGACCGAATAGTCCACATTGGCACTGACCTTCACTTCCACGTTTCCGCCTTCCGCAGGAACCTCATATTCCGTCGTGGCGATGTTCAGGGCATTGAGTTGCTCCTGGAGAATCGTGTACGTCGCCGTCTTGGTGCCGGCCGTGATGGTCACGGTAGCCGTACGGCTGTCATTGGTGTCGTTCTTGAGGACGGAGGCCTTGATGGTCGCGTCCCCCGCTTCACCGCTGGTCGGAGAAAGTGTCACCCAGGATTCGGAAGCCTTGGCTGTCCAGGGCACTGTGGAGTTGATCGCGATGGAAAGCACGCCACCTTCCACAGGGACGGTCTGCTCATCGGACTTGATGGTCACGGCATCCTCCACCTTCGTTTCTTTCTGGCAGGAGACGGCGAAAGCCGCCACCAGCACGGATACAATCAAAAGGATTCTTTTCATAGCATATGGGATTAAAAGTTAAAGTGTTTTCAAATAGGCGTCGATGCCCTTGTGGAAGGCATCCCAGTAGTCGAACATGCGGATGTGGCAGAGGTCGAAGATGAACAGGCCTCCGCCGGTGGACAGCATCGTCGAAACGATGTCGGGGATGAGCGCCTCCTGCTTGCCGTTCTCGAAGCCGGACGCGTTGCCGATGTCGGGGCCGGCCGCGAAGGGAACCACGCCGCACAGGCGCTTAGCGCCGAGTTTGGCGAAACCTTCCATGGTCCATTCCGTATTGCCGTGGATCCCGTCCTTTCCGGCGTAGGCGCCCAGGAATATGAAATCCAGCAAGTCGGCGAAGCCGGTCTTCTGGTAGTTCGTGGGAACCCACTTGTAGGAGGATTCGTTCTTCTTGAGGTCGTACTTCTCGCTGGTCCAGTTGACGCCGCTCCGATAATACTCAGAGAACCAGGCACCCACGTACACGCCGAAGCGGACGTCCTTGTTCACCTCGTGGACCTTGGAAGCCGCCTGGGCGATGAAATCGTGGATGACCTTGCAACGGAAAGTGAGCCAGTTCCGCTGGAGGGTGGAGGGATTGGACGGGATGTAGGCCTGCCCCTTCGGCATCACGGGCCAGGCGGAGGGAGCATCTCCCAGATAAGTGGTGAAAGCAGCCTTGGCCGCATCGGTGTAACCGGCGTCCAGGTTGTAGTCGTCAAAGCGGCAGCGGTCCAGGACGATGCCGTCAAGTCCCTCATAAGCAGCCAGTTCGCCCAGCATCGTGATGAGGAAGGCCTGGACCTTGGCATGGGCGGGATCCAGGAAACGGGGACCGGTGTCCGGGTCATCCATCGAGTTGGTGAGACCACCGGACAGGTTGTCCACCGCACACCAGCCTTTCCGCTCGGGATGGTCATAGAGCATACCGGCATCGCCGATGGAGGAATGATAGCCGCCCACCATCGTGTTGACGGCGGCGTTGACACGGAGCCCGGCCGCATGGCCCGCCTGGATGAAAGTGGCGAGATAGTCGAAGGTCGCGGTCCGTTCCACCCACCGGTACTTGCCGTTCACCCAGGCGGCCACTCGCTTGCAGGCTGGGGCTACGGTCGATGCGAACAGGACATCTCCGCTCGTGGGACGGACATCCACGATGATGTCGGTGAAGCCCATCGCGGCGATACGCTTGCAGTCTTCGGTGATATATGCGGCGTCGTTGGCATAATAGGAGAAATTCGCGGCCGCGTCAATCCACACGTAGCGCGGCATCCCTTTGATCTCAGGAAGACCGGGCGTTTCCCCGCCGCCATCGCCCCCAGGCTCTCCCTGATCCCATTCCTCCCGCCATCTGTATCCGGTTTCTTCAGGAGTACAGGCGGCTGCGAGTAGGAGGAGGGCGCCCAGTATGTACAGAAACTTCTTCATCGTTTTTTCAACAGGACTACGGAGCCCACGGCACGCTGGGAGCCGTCGGACACCTTGATGGTTTCCTTCCCTTCCACCAGCAGGCAACTGGAGCCGCCGCCGTCCAGGTTCAGTGCCTCGACGCAACCGAGGGACTGCAGCGCAGCCGCTTCTTCCGCAAAGGTCATGCCCGCCACGCCGTCCGTCATCCCGCGTCCTTCGCAGACGAACAGGATGAGCAGACCGTCCTTGGTCACGCCGATGGCCGTCCGGGGATGGCGTGCCTCGGGCATCTTGTCATCGGCCCCGTCCCCGTAGAACATCTCGGCTTCCCAGGTATTCTCCACCTTGCCGCCCTTGAGCAGCACGGGACCGCCGCCGATGGCCGTTTCCGGCGCGAAATCGACCGCCGTCACGGGGAAGGAGGCATCGGGGACCGGGAGGGGATCCTTCGACCAGGAATTGCGGGCGGGAGCGTCGTACAGGTAATGCTTCGCTCCCCCGCTCCAGTAGGTCCAGCCCGTCTGGCGGGCGCCGTCCTTCTCATAGAAGACGCCCCGGGTGGGATAATACATCGTCACCCAGTCCTTCGAGGCGTAATTGATGTTCACGCCGTAGGTGCGGCCGCCGCTCACGGCTACACTGGCATTGTACCGTTTCCCGCCCTCCGCGAAGAAATAGCCGCCGTTTACGATGACGGGAGCGGACGTTTCCTTGTAATACTCGGCCGGCGTCTTCAACGGATCCGTCGTCCCCGGGATGGTGGGATCGTCGATGCTGCGCACGTCCCAGGCGACCTTGGAAAGGTCGGCCACGGCGATGTAGGCGATCACCTTGTTCCCGCCCAGGGTTTCCGGCGAGCGGTAGATGCCGATGCCTTCCGGAAGGGTGGAATAACCGCCGGTCACGTTCGTCCAGCCCAGGTTGGTGATGGCCGGGTAAGGTTCCACGAACGCGGGCTCCTCCTTGTCCGGCCAGCGCCATTCGGGCATGTCAGTCCCGGCGGTCCCATGGCAGGAGACCGCCAGGAGGGCAGTCAGTATGAAGCAGTTGCGTCTCATCGCTTGATGCAGTCCATGCTGTAGCCTCCCAGCATCTGGGAATAATGGTCGTAGTAGTAGATATACAGCATATAGCCGTCGGCGGAAGGCGCCAGGATCACGTCGCCGCAGGCGCCGTTTCCGTCATGGCCACCCGTGTTGTACTGGAGGTTGTACATGAACGGCTTGGAGAACACCAGGCCCGGGCTGTTCCAGATGTTGTCGCCCTGGAGCGAGCCGCCGGTGATGTCATAGACATACAACTGCGGGCCGGGCCACCACTTCGGGAAGTGGTTGGACACGAACAGCGCCAGATAGCGGGCGTTGTTGAAGCCCTTGGTATCCAGGTTGTTCGGGGACGTATTGCTGTCCACATAGGTACCGCCGCCCTGGACGTCGTCCGTGCCGTCTCCATAGCCGTTCAACTGCTTGCCGATGGTCAGGTCCGGCTTGAACCAGGTCAGGAGGTTGTCGGAATAGGCGCAACTGTACCAGCCCTGGTCGTTGGTCGCCGAAGCCGCCGGGACGCAGGTGCTGCCCGCAGCGCCCGACCCCCACAGGAAGCCGGCTCCGGAGACATCTTTCAGTTCATTGGAGACCACTTCCCCACCCACGATGTGGATGGAACGGAAGCGCCCGCTCTGGGTAACCCCCTCGAGGCCCGGATAGGTCACCGAAATGGCCGCCTCGCCTTCAATGTCGCCGATGACCTTCATTTCCAAGCCCAGTTGGATATCCTCTTCGTTCTTGAAAGAGAGGAGCTCGACGGGGGCCTCTTTCACGGAAGAGGTCTTCCAGATGGTGAAGGTCTCGCCCGTTTCCGCCAGGTTGCAGATCAGCAGGTGGTCCTGCTCGTCGGACGCGATGGCGCCGGTCGGGACGGCGGAGCCGATCTTGATCTGTCCGCCGTAGGTGCCCACGATCTTGTTGTAATAGCGCGGCACGGAGCCGTCGCCCATGTTGACGATGAGGTCGGAATCGATCACGCCCATGGACACGTTCGCCACCGCCTTGTAGTCCGGAAGCCCCATCCCGGAGGACGGATCCAGATTGAACAGCGTCTCGGCGCTGGTGGGGTTCACGCCATAGTCGATCTTTTCGGGAATATCCTTGACGACATAGTATTCCGCCTTGGTCACGCCGTCGTCGGCCGTCACGGTGAAGGTGAAGCCTTCGTTGTAGTTGTGCGGCTCGGCCGGATCCGGAGAGATGGTCGCGTGGGCCGACAGGGTGACGACAGCTTCGGCCACGGAAAGGTCCTTGGCGGTGATCAGCGACACCTTGCGGGCGGTCTTGTCCACCATGCCGCTCATCTGCGGCTGCTTGAGCGAGAAAGCGATGATCTCGCACTTGTCGGACTTCACCCGCTTGCCGGTGATGATGATGCCGTGGCTCTCGCCGGTGGCGTCGGTATAGGTGAAATGGTTCTCTTCCGTGAGGTCCAGGATCGACAGGGGCGGGTCGATCCTGCAGTTCGGCTGCAGGGACGCACGGACCCGGACCTTCATCATATAGGGCGTGGTGATGTCGTCGGATGACTCGGGGAAATACCACGGGATGGGGATCTCATACCGGTCCACGGCGGGATCGGAGATCTCCAGCCGGCCCATTTCCTGCCCTTCGAACGGGCCGAAGGCGAAATACGCCGCGAGGGACGTGATCCCCTGCCGGTCGGCCGTGGGTTCCACGAATTCCGGCTGGTGGCAGGCCGCCGCCAGGACGGCCACCGATATCATAAGGAGAAGGGTCTTCTTCATGGCTAGTTCCATTCGGGATATTGGTTGACAAGCGGATTGGAATTCAGTTCACCGTCCGGGAGCGGGAACCGGTACATCTTGGCCGGGAAGTTGCGGTCCCGGTCATCGACGGACACGTAGGAGTACTTGTACTGGCCGGCGACGGAGGTCGCTTCGATCTTGAGGCCGTGCACCTGGTAGTTGTTCAGGCCTGTCGGCCAGGGTTCGGCCGCCTCTTTCCAGCGGCGCAGGTCCCAGTACCAGTGGTCTTCGAACGCCAGTTCCACCCGGCGTTCCTGGCGGATCGCCTTCCACAGGGCCTCTCCGCTCCTGGACGTGTAGGGAAGGCCCACACGGCCGCGGATGGCCCGGACGGCATCGTTGGCTTCCTCCGTATCGCCCTTGCGGTAGCAGGCCTCGGCCTTGTTCAGCAGCACCTCGCCATAGCGGAGCAGCACGAAATGCTGGACGCTCTGACTGCGCTCCGCGAGATTGTGGGTCTCGTCCACGAACTTCCGCAGGTAGTAGCCCGTGGTCGTGCGGCCTTCGGGCTTGGGCTCCTTGTTCCACTGGCACCAGCCGTCGGTTCCACCGACGAAAGGCTCGATGGTACGGCCTTTCCACGGAGCGCCGTTGTACAGGATCGTTGCCTTGAACCGGGGTTCCAGCCGGTCGTACGGCGGCTGGGCCATGGTCTCGCCGTGCCAGGGAGACCAGTCGGGGAAGCCTCCTTCTGCCAATTCGTAACTCTCCACCATCTCCTGGGTGGGCGTCCCGTAACCGCCGCCCTGCTGGCCGACGAGTTTGTAGTCGCCGCCAGGAGTGTAATAAAAGTCGAAGTCGTGCGTGACACCGTCGGCATAGGAGAAACTGTACTGGAGGATGGTCTCCGTGTTTCCGGCCGTCACCGGTACGGTGAACGCCTGCCCGTAATCGGGCATCAGGGCATAGCCGAGGAACGCGAGTTCATCGGCCGCAGCGATCACCTTGTCGTACTCGCCCGCATACAGCATCGCGCGGGTGATCAGGGCCAGGGCGACGCCCTTGTCCAGGCGCCCCTTAGCCGCGGCCTTTTCCGGCAGGTTCCGGGCGGCGAAGTCCAGGTCGTTCCAAATGAACTCCCAGCCTTCCGCCTCGGAGGACAGGGCTTTCTCCACCTTGATCTGCGTGAGGTCCTCGTCATAGAGGATCACTTCCTTATAGCGCTTCACGAGTTCGAAATACAGCCAGCCGCGCATCAGGCGGAGTTCGCCTTCCAGCCGGACCCGGTCCACTTCCGGAAGGTTCCCGCCCAGCGACTTGAGATTCGAGATGGCCTCGTTCGTCCGGCGTACCGCATCGTACAGGGAACTCCAGCAGCCCAGGTACACGCTCACGAAACTGTTGGTCAGGTTGGTTCCGCCGTAGGCCACCTGGCTGGGGATGAGGCAGAAGGCGAAATTGACATACGAGCCGTACTTGAACTCGTCGGTAAAGGCTTCGGTCATGCCCACGCTGCTGGGCCAGGCCGCAAAGATGTCATAGGCGTAGGAGTAGATGGAGTTCACCGCATACTCGGCGCTTTGGGTATCGGCCCACATCACCTTGTCGGAGATGCTGTCGGTCGGTGTCATGTCCAGGAAACCGTTGCAGGCGGTCACCACGGCCGCGAAGGAAAGGGCAATGAGGATCTTTTTCATAAGGCATCCTGGTTTAAAGGGTGAGGGTGATTCCGCCCATGATGTTCCGCTGCTGCGGATAGTAGCCGTTGTTCACGCCCGGGGATTCCGGGTCGATGCCCTCCGGCAGGCCGTCCAGGGTGAACAGGTTGTTGCCCTCGACGAAAATACGGAGGCTCTCGACGCCGAACCGGCGGGTGAAGGTCTGCGGAAGCGTGTAGCCGAGTTGCGCCGTCTTCAGGCGCACATACTTGCCGTCGCGCCACCAGAAACTGGAACTCAGGCCGTTGTCGCCGCCGTGGCCGGTCGTACCGAGGGTCAGGCGCGGGAACGTGCCGTCCGGGTTGTCCAGGCTGTAGGCGTTCTCGATCAGGAAGAGCGGGGAATTCTCGCCCTCCTTGAAGGTCTTGGTCCAGATGGTGTCGTCGTCGTTCTCGTTGAAATAGGTGCCGGTCATGGACACCTGGAAGAGAGCGCCGCCGGTGAACTGCAGGTTCATGTCGAATCCGTTCCAGCCCAGGTTCACGTTCAGGCCGATGGTAAGTTCCGGCCGGTTGCTCTTCCCGAAGATGCCGCGGTCCTGCCAGTCGATCTGTCCGTCACCGTTCAGGTCCGTGTACTTGAGGTCGCCCACATTCGGGCGCGTGCCGTACCAGGCGGAATTGTCGATCTCTTCCTCGCTGCGGTACAGGCCTTCCGACAGCCAGCCCCAGTGCGAACCGTAGGTGGTCCCGGTCACTTTCTGCCAACTCGGGACATTCGGCTCGTCATTGTACCGCAGCCAGCGCGTCTTGGAGTAGGTCACCGTCCCGCCCAGTTCATAGAAGAAGGGCTTGCCACCCAGGTTGAACCGGTTGCGGTGCGTCAGGAGGACATCGATACCCTTGGCGTCGATGGCGTTCTTGTTCACGTAGGTGGGATAGTAGCCGCCCATCGAATCCGGATGGCCGCCGCCGTTCCAGGAAAGGATGTCGTACGTGTAATTGTAGAATCCGTCGATTTCTCCGCCCAGGAGACCGCCCCACAGGGAGAAGTCCAAGCCCACGTTGTATGACAGGGTCTTTTCCCAGGTCAGGTCCTTGTTCGGGATGCCGGACGTATAGTAGGAAGGAACAGCCGTCCAGCCGGGATAAACCACCTTGGTTCCCAGGGCGTACTTGCTCAGGAACATGAAGGGACTGACCCCGTCATTCCCCAGCAGGCCGACGCTGGCGCGGACTTTCAGGTTGTCCAGCGCCGTAAGGGACTGCATGAAGGACTCCTTGGAGACCACCCAGCCCAGGGAGGCCGACGGGAAGAATCCCCAGCGGGTCTCCGTCATCCCGGCGAACTTGTAGGAGCCGTCGTACCGGCCGGTGAACTCGGCCAGGTATCTTTCGTCGTAGTTGTAACGGATACGGCCCACGTAGCCCGCGCTCCGCGAAGCGTTGCTGGAGCCCATCACGGGAGATGCCGTAGGGGTTCCGTTCCCCAGTTCGGGCAGGAGGGCGAAGGGCACGTTCTTCACGTAGGCCGACAGGTTGTTCGTCTGGAAATCACGGATTTCAGCCAGCACCAGGGCTTCCACGGCGTGCTTGCCGAACTGGCCCGCGTAATTGAGGCTCGCCTGTCCGGTCATCGTCTGCTGATAGTAGGAGCCCTCCCCCACCTTGTTGCCGTCGGACGCGCCGTTCACGTCCACCATCGGGGCCGTCCAGCCCCAGGTTCCGTCCTCGTTCCGGCAGCGGACCACCACATAGTACGGAGTGTCCAGATTCTTGTTGTAGGAATCCAGGTAGTCGTAGGAACCGCTCGCCTTCACGGACAGTCCCTTCACCCAGGGAATCTCCCAGGTCAGGGAACCGGTCAGGGTGCCGTTGAAACTGCGGGTCTGCTTGTTGCCGGACTGGTAGAGGGCGGCCAGCGGGCTGTTCGGGAACACCTGGTTGGAGGCGATGGCGCCCGTATAGTAGCCGTCATGCATCTCCGGGAGGAAAGGATACATGCCGATGACCTGGTGCGCGATGGAGAACCAGCCCACCTCGTAGCCGGCGTCGCTGTCCGAACCGCCGGAAAGGAACCGCGGCGTGCGCCGGCGTCCCACCACGCCGCTCAGGCCGGCGTTGAATACCAGATGCTTCGCGATACGCGATTCGATGTTCGCGCGCACGTTGTACCGGTTGTAGTTGTACCCGTCGATATTACCCTTCTGGCCCAGGAAGCCGCCGGAAACGAAGTACCGGGACTTGTCGTTGCCACCCTGGACGGTGATGTTGTGCTTGTTCGTGATACCGGTGCCGAAGACCTTCTTGATATAGTCCACGTTGTCCCAGCCGTCGGTGGGGTCGCCGTTGAGCATCGCTTCCACGTCCGCGCGGGAGAAATACGGATCGTACTCCTCCTCGGAGGCGATGGCGCCGCTGGCGAGTTGGTCCATCTCCTGCGCCAGGTTGTAGTAGTAGGCGAACTGGGGGCCGTTCATGAAGCGCGGGAAATTGGCATTCATGGAAACGCCCACCGAACCGTTGTAGGTGATGTGCGCATCGCCCTTGTCACCCTTGCGGGTCGTGATGATGATCACGCCGCCGGCCGCCTGGAGGCCGTACACCGCCGCGGAAGCGCCGTCCTTGAGGACCGAGACACTCTCGATGTCGGCCGGGTCGATGTCGTTGATGTTGTCCACGGGGAACCCGTCCACCACGTACGCCACCCCGTACACGGAACCGCGGATCCGGAGCGAGGCCTGGTCCAGGCCCGGCTCACCGGACTCCTGGACGGAGGAAACGCCCGACAACTTGCCGGCCAGCACCTGCGATACGTTGGTGGAGGGAGCCTTCAGGAGTTCATCGCCCTTGATGGCCGATACGGCCGCCGTCAGGGTTTCCTTCCTGGCCGTGCCGTATCCCACGACGACGACATCCTCCAGGTACAGGGTGTCTTCCGTCATCGTGATATCCACCCGGGGCTGGCCCCGGAAGGGAACCGACTGGGTGGTCATGCCCAGGCAGGAGAACTCCAGGACGGCACCGTCCGGCGCCTGCAGGGACCAGGAGCCGTCGGCGCCCGTCATCGTGCCGGTGGACGTGCCCTGGATGAGCACGGTCACCCCGGCGAGGGGCTTGCCGTCGGCGTCCTTCACCGTTCCCCGGGCGGTCTTTTGCGCAAAAGCGATCCCGCTGCCCGCGAGGAACGCGGCCAGGAGGACGGGAATCATTCGGATCAAGGATTTCATACCGGTCGGTATTATGCGTTTTTCTTCTGGTCAGCGATTTCCTGCAGGATCGTGCCGATCTGGTACAGGCCTCTGGGAACATGGAAGCAGCCCTTCCATTTACCGCCCTTGAGGGGCAGGAGCACCTCGCCGCGGCGGTTCAGATAACCGAACCACTCCGGGTATTCGGGGTCGCGGAAGTTCTTCCACAGGTAGTCGTCCAGTTTCAGGAACCACTCCAGTGCCTTCTCGTTGCCGGTCAGTTGGTACCCCTTGACCATGGCGATCGCACTCTCCAGATGCACCCACCAGAGTTTTTGGTCCCATTCCAGTTCCTGGGTGGGATACCCCTTGCGGTCCATGAAATAGAAGATGCCGCCGTACTCCTTGTCCCAGCCGTAGTCGATGACGCGGAGGGCGATCTCCATGCTCTTGTCGATGATGTCCTGCCGGTGCAGGCGCAGGCCCAGGTTCATCATGAACCAGAGGGCTTCCAGGTCGTGGCCGGGGTTGATGCGGCGGCCTTCGAAGCAGTCGATGAGGCTGCCGTCCGGGGCCAGGTTCTCCACCATCACGCCCAGGTCCGGCTGGTAGAAGACGTCGAACACCTCGTGCAGGGCCTCGTCGATGGTCTTGTCCAGCAGGGACTTGTCCTCGATGATGGGTTCGATCTCCAGGGCCATGTTGCAGATGATCATGGGGAGGGCGAAATCCTTCATTGGACGGGTGCCGGGGACGGCCTTCAGCCACTTGCCCTTGGGGTTCGAGCGCCGCGCCAGGATGCGGTCGAAGGTCTTCCGGGCGATGTCGGCGTAGTGCGCATTGCCGGTCGCGACCGCCAACTGGGCGAACGCCATGCAGGCGAAGGTGTTGGAGAAGATGTTGTAGGGGGCGATGATGGGTTTCCCCTCGCGCGTGAGCGAGAAATAGAAATCGTAATTCCCGTCATGGCCGTACTTCTCGAGGAAGCGGGCGCCCTGCTCCGCGCAGGCGAGCCAGGCCGGATTCCGCTCCACTTTGTTGTACAGCATGGCGAACATCCAGACCTCCCGGCCCTGCAGCCAGACGAACTTGTCCGTGTCGAATACGCTTCCATCCCGGTTCAGGCAGGTGAAGTAACCGCCGTATTCCAAATCCTGGGATTTCTCCAGCCAGAAAGGCAACACGCTGTCGTAGAGTTCCTTACGGTAGCGCTCTGCCATGGTGCAAAAATCTGTTGCGTTCATATTTCGGTTATTATGTGTCAAAAGGGTCCTAGAGGATGTCACAAATATATAAACAAACAATAAATATCCCAAGGTTTTTAACGATTTATTAAAAATTAATTTTCGTTTATTAACGAAAGGACAGAATGGCCCTTGTATAAATGATTGTATTTACCTATCTTTGCCTTGATTGTACGAGACCATGGAACCTTTTCTGAACAGTCTTCTGAAAAGCCGCTACCCCGCGGAGAAGAAAAGCATCCTCGCCCTCTGCGAGAAGGGGGACACCTTCAGCCTGGCGGACCTGGCCCGGGAACTGGGAACCAGCATTCCCAAGATTACCCGCATCGTTTCCGACATGGAGCAGGCGGGAATCCTCTCCGACTGGGGCAAGCAGGAATCGGCCACGGGGCGACGCCCGAGCCTGTATGGACTCAATCCCGACGCCGGCTACTTCATCGGCGTGGAAGTGGGACAGGACGCGCTCGCGCTCGCCGTCACGGATTTCACCGGCCGGCTGGTCCAGTTCCAGGACGGAATCGACTACACCCTGAAAAACACCGAGGAATCGGTCCTGGGTCTCTGCGCCTGCGTCCGGGAACAGGCCCGTGCGTTCCTGGACCCGGCCCGGGTCCGGGCCGTGGGCGTGAACCTCACCGGCCGGGTCAATCACCAGACCGGCTACAGTTACAGTTATTACATCAGCGAGGAAAAGCCCATCCGGGACCTCCTGGAAGCCGGTTTCGGCCTCCCGGTATTCATCGAGAACGACTCCCGGGGCATGGCTTTCGGAGAGTATATGAGCGGCATCGCCGGCGATGCCCGCACAGTCCTTTTCCTGAACGTGGGCTGGGGACTGGGCATGGGCATGGTGCTGGACGGGAAACTCTTCAACGGGAAATCCGGCTTCTCCGGAGAAATCGGCCATTTCCCCCTGCTGGACAACCACCAGATCTGCCGGTGCGGCAAGGTGGGCTGCCTGGAGACCGGCGCCTCGGGCCTGGCGCTGCACCGCCTCATCGGTGAACGCCTCGCGAAGGGACATCCTTCCATCCTCTCGGCCGCCTATGCCGTTCACCGGGACATCACCTTGAACGACATCCTGGAAGCCGTGGCCAAGGAAGACGTGACGGCCATCGAATGCGTGGAACAGGTGGGCGACACCCTGGGCCGCGCCGTGGCCGGACTCATCAACGTCTTCAATCCGGACGTGGTCGTCATCGGCGGACGCCTCAGCGTGACGGAGCAGTACCTGATGCCGCCGCTGTTGAGCGCCGTCAGCCGCCTTTCCCTGAACCTGGTCAGCAATGACACCGTCATCAAGGTGTCCCGCCTGGGCAACAAGGCCGGGGCGGTGGGGGCCAGCCTTCTTTCCAAGCACAGACTGATAAACCGATAAATATGGAAAACCGACGAGAATTCCTCAAGAAAGGAGCGCTGGCTGCCGCAGCGGCTCCGCTGCTGGCTTCGGCCTGCAAGAGCAGTCCCGAGGGGGACAAATACGGCATCGAATTGGACCCGTCCGTCGAGAGTAAACTAATCGTGCCCAAGGGAGCCGGCCTCCCCATCACCGGCACGTTCCTGGATGAGATATCCCACGACATCCCGCACCAAAACTGGGGTGAACGGGAGTGGGACCGCGATTTCCGGTACATGAAGGCCATCGGCATCGACACGGTCATCGACATCCGCTGCGGATACCGGAAGTTCATCACCTACCCCTCCCCTTACCTGCTCAAAAAGGGCTGCTACATGCCCTCCGTGGACCTGATCGACATGTTCTGCCGCCTGGCGGAGAAACACGGGATGAAGTTCATGCTGGGCCTGTACGACTCCGGAAAGTATTGGGACACGGGCGACATGTCCTACGAGGTGGAGTCCAACAAATTCGTCATCGACGAGGTGTGGGAGCGGTACGGAAGCAAGTACAAGAGTTTCGGCGGCTGGTACATCTCCGGCGAGATCTCCCGCGCCACGAAGGGCGCCATCGAGTCCTTCCGGACCATGGGCCGCCAGTGCAAGGAGATTTCGGGCGGCCTGCCCACTTTCATCTCCCCGTGGATCGACGGCAAGAAGGCGGTCGATGCCGCCAGCGGCCAACTCACCAAGGAGCAGGCCGTATCCGTGGAGCAGCACGAGAAGGAATGGAACGAGATCTTCGACGGCATCCATGAGTATGTCGATGCCTGCGCCTTCCAGGACGGCCATATCGACTACGACGAGTTGGACGCCTTCTTCTCCGTGAACAAGAAACTGGCGGACCGCTACGGGATGCAGTGCTGGACCAATGCCGAGACCTTTGACCGCGACATGCCCATCCATTTCTTCCCGCTCAAGTTCGACAAACTCCGCCTCAAGTTGGAGGCGGCGAAGCGGTGCGGCTACGACAAGGCCATCACCTTCGAGTTCTCCCACTTCATGAGCCCCCAGTCGGCCTATCTCCAGGCCGGACACCTGTACGACCGGTATAAAGAGTATTTCGGACTATGAGCAGGAACGTGAACATGGGATACGTCGTATTCCTGTCCGTGGTGGCGGCCATCGGCGGTATCCTGTTCGGCTATGACACGGCCGTGATTTCGGGGACGACGGAAATCGTCAAGGCCCAGTTCGGCCTGTCCACGGGCCTGGAAGGCTGGTTCGTGGGCTGTGCCCTCATCGGCTCCATCCTGGGCGTGGTCGTCGCGGGCATGCTCAGCGACTTCCTGGGCCGGAAGAAGACGATGCTCATCGCGGCCTTGATGTTCAGCATTTCGGCGATTGGCTGCGCCGCCAGCGCGAATTTCACCCAACTCGTGGTGTACCGGATGATCGGCGGTTTCGGCATCGGCGTCGTGTCCATCGTCTCCCCCATCTACATCTCCGAAGTGGCGGTGGCCGAGAAACGGGGCACCCTCGTATCCCTGTACCAACTGGCCATCACCGTCGGCTTCCTCGTCGCATACCTCGCCAACTATCTGGTACTCAGGAACGCGGACCTTTCCCTCGCGGACGCCTCCCTGGCGGAGCGGGAAAGCCAGGGCCTCTTCACCCGGATGTGGGGCAGTGAGTACTGGCGCGGCATGCTGGGCCTGGAGACGATTCCGGACCTGCTGTTCCTCCTGGTGATCTTCTTCATCCCGGAGAGCCCCCGCTGGCTCATCGTCAAGGGCCGGGACAGCGAAGCGAGGTCCATCCTGCAGCGCATCTACTGCACGCCCGGGGAGACGGAAACCCAGATGGCCCTCACCCGCGCCTCCATCGCGGGCGAAGTCAAGTCCGAATGGAAGACCCTGCTGGAGCCCGGCATCCGGACCGCCGTCATCGTGGGTTCCTGCATCGCCATCCTGGGCCAGTTCATGGGCGTCAACGCCGTCCTGTACTACGGCCCCAAGATCTTCCAGGACGCCGGCCTGAGCGGGGAAGGATCCATGTTCTCGACCGTCCTCGTGGGCGTGGTGAACATGCTCACCACGGTCATCGCCCTGCTGATCATCGACAAGGTCGGGCGCAAGCAACTCGTGTGGTGGGGCGTCGGCGGCATGATCTTCTGCCTGCTGTGCATCGGCACCTGGTTCGCCGTGGGCACGATGCCCACCTGGTTCCTGCTGACGTTCTTCCTCCTGTACGTGTTCTGCACGGCCATCTCCATCAGCGCCGTCGTGTTCGTCCTCCTCTCGGAGATGTATCCGAACCGCGTCCGCGGCCTGGCCATGTCCGTCGCCGGCCTGGCCCTCTGGGTGGGCACCTACCTCATCGGCCAACTGACCCCCTGGATGCTGGAGAACCTCACTCCCGCCGGGACATTCTTCCTCTTCGCCTTCTGCTGCCTCCCCTATCTGTACATCATGTGGAAGTACATCCCGGAAACCACCGGGAAGACGCTGGAGGAGATCGAAGCGTACTGGAAGAAGTAACTGTTTTTCCGCCAAAACGTTAGGGATTCTCGAATATTCTGCCGATATTTATGGTCAGAATAACAAAAAGCACCGTTTGCACATGAAAAGCACGCACTTCCTCCTCGGCGCGGCCGCAGCGTTCCTGATGGCCCTCAGCGCCTCCGCCCAGCCGAAAGAAACCTTCTGCAACCCGCTGGACATCATTATCGGGCAGGAACGGGCCTACCGGGGCGGCGAACCCGTCGTCCTCATCTACCAGGACGACTATTTCCTGTTCGTCTCCCACCGCAAGGGATACTGGTACTCCCCCGACTTCAAGGACTGGACGTACGTGGACGCCCCGGACTACCCGGGCGGCGTGGTTTCCGTCGTGGAGATGGACGGCACCCTGTACGGCTGCTCGATGAACAACAAACGGGTGTTCCGGGCCGTGGATCCGCGCAAGGGTGAATGGGTGCAGGTGGGCACGCTGGACAGCGACCGGTACGGCGATGCGAACATGTTCTACGACAACGGACACCTGTATCTCTACTACGGCTGGTCCCAGATCATGCCCTTCAAGGTCGTGGAACTGGACAAGACCACTTTCAAGGAAATCTCCGAGCCCAAGGTCCTCTTCTTCGGGGACCATCGCAGGCACGGCTTCGAGAGCCGCCGGAACGAGGACGTGATCTACTCCATCTTCAACGGCCGCCGAGACTATTTCGAAGAGGAATATCCCTGGATCGAGGGTCCCTGGATGACCAGGCACAACGGGAAGTACTACCTCCAGTACGCCGCCATCGGCCTGGAGTTCCTGTCCTATTCGCACGGCGTGTACGTGGGCGACTCCCCGACCGGCCCGTTCACCTACTCCGAGCATAACCCGCTCACCTTCAAGACCACGGGCTTCGCCGTAGGCGCCGGCCACGGCAGCACCTTCCACGACAAGAACGGACAACTCTGGACCATCTGCATGATTCCCGGCAACTACGGCGGCGGACGCGGCTCCGAACTCGCCATCTACCCGACGGCCGTGGACAAGGAAGGCGTGATGCATTCCGAGACCGCCCTCGGCGACTGGCCGCAATACTGGCCGGGCAGCAGGAAGGGCCCCGTCGGAGACAACTGGACCGGCTGGAAACTGCTTTCCAACAAGAAGAAGGTGGAAGTTTCCTCGACCTTCGAGAACTATGCTCCCGCCAAGGGTGTGGACGAGGACTTCATGACCTGCTGGGCGGCTGCGACCGGCGATCCGGGCGAATACTTCACGGTGGACCTCGGGAAGGTCGCGGACATCCGCGCCATCCAGGTCAATTTCGACCACATCGGCGGTACGGCGCCCCAGGGCCGCGGTTTCGGCACTCCCCAGACGCCCCCGGACCACTACCAGTGCTACACTGTCGAGGTTTCCGCCGACAAGGTAAACTGGACGAAAGTCGCGGACAAACCCGACAACAAGCAGGAATTCCGTCACGTCTATCTCGAACTTCCCGCAGCGGTGAATGCACGCTATGTCAAGGTCACGAACCTGGGCACCTATGACGGCGCCAAGTTCTGCATCAAGGACCTCCGCGTGTTCGGCAACCCGAACGTGGGCAAGTCCACCGTGGTCAAGGGCGTCAAGGTGGTCCGGAATCCGGAAGACCGCCGCGAGGCCTCCCTCCTGTGGGATCCGGTCCCGGGTGCGGACGGGTACGTCATCCGCTACGGCATCGAGAAGGACAAACTGTACAACAGTTATATCGTCTATGACGACAACGCCTTCAAACTCCACAGCCTCAATGTCGATCCCGAGTATTTCTTCCGGGTGGAATCCTTCGACAGCGGCCTGGACTACTGCCGCGAGAAGACCGAGGCCGTGAACGGCATGGGGGCAGAGGTGGAGATCAACAAGCGTGGCAACGGCAACTTCGGCTACGGCGGGAACGCCCTCACCAAGCGCGTGATGCTCAAGGAGGGGGTCGATGAGTACGTGTTCGAAGGCATCGACCCGGGCCACTGGGTGATCAACCACACCTTCGGTCCCGTCCTCTGGGACGGCGACCTCACGGAGAAGGACCTCATCGGCACGGGCGAGCCCGGCATCGAGGCGAAACTCACCGAACTCGGACACGGCACCACCGTCACCGGCGAACTCCGGATGAAGGTCGTCCGCGGCCCCGAAGCCGGCAAGGTGGTCGTAACGGTGGTCCGCTACTAGGGCCGCCTACGCCAGGATATGGTGCGAGACGCCTGAGACCAGGCCCAGGGAACCGGCCCGGTCCAGGAAGAACTGCTCGAACTCCGCGCCGAAGATGTTGCGCGAGAGATGGAGGAACAGTTTCCCGTCGTAGCCCGTGCAGGAGACGGCGCCGCTGTTGCCCCGCTGGCAGCCCAGGATAAAATCGAAATCGGTCACATACGGACGCATCTCGTCCGGAACCTTCACCTGACCCAGATTGGACAGCGTCTGGGAGCAGTAGATGTCACCGTGGTGCTTGTTGACGGTGTCGATGATGGGTTTCTTGATCATCAGCGGCAGCATCCGGACGGCGAAGTTCGCCTCCAGTTCCACGTTGGCGGCGATCTTGGGCTCCAGGTTTTCCCGGCGCAGCATCGTCCGTTTCTGCATCTTCACGAGCCGGACCAACTGGTCCAGCGGGAGATAGCCGGTTCGGATATCCACCCCGAGATTCACGTATGACGAGAAGTTCCGCACCGAGCGGCTGCCGTACATCGGCCTGAGATTCACCGGCACGCTGACTTTCAGCACGCTGGACTTCTTGCGGTCCCCGTCGGCCCGGTAGATCTTCTGCAGGGCGTCCAGCATCAGGCCGGTCAACAGATCGGTCACGGTACACTCCATCCGGGCGCATACCGCCTTCACCTTGTCCATCGGCATCACCACGCGGATGTCGCGGAGGCCCGATCCGGGCAGTTTACGGCCCTTGATGTGATAGGCGGGGACGTTCTTCTCCAGCGCCCCTTTGCGGCCGGCGAAAACGGTCTTGAAACTGTCTTCCACCTCTTCCGGATCCGGGGCCTCGGAGGGATCCAGCACGAGGTTGGAATAGGAGATGGACACGCCGTACTTCAGGCGCAGATACTCGCCCGTGAGGGTGAGCAGGAAGGTTTCGGAACCCGTTCCGTCAGCCAGGGCATGGAAGACGTCCAGGATGATGCGGCAGCCGTCGGCGCTCACCTTGTACAGGAAACCGCCGTTGTCGCTGAAATGGAACCGGTTCAACGGCGCGGCCGGCCCCACCTCGGGCTCCTTGTCCATCCGGCGGAGATGCCACCAGAACGCGCCGGCGCGGAGTTCGCACCGGAAGGTGGGAATCCGCTCGGACACCGTCACCAGCGCCTGCTGGAGGACGGCCAGGTCCACCGGCTCCGTGAGCGTGACGCTCATCCGGTACAGGGAAGCATAGTGCTTGCTCAGCGAGGCGGGATAAATGTTCGCCGCATTGTCGATCCGCATCCGGGCGGGAATGGTAAAGGACAGGTCCATCATAGCCGTAACGATTACGGCGACAAAGGTATCCGCCCGCAGGGAGCGCGGCAAAAAAAGGTGGTGAAAGGGGTGGAAAAGTGACGAAACGCCGCTATTTGTGGCGAATTACCGTCCTTTCCGGAGCCGCCCGATGGCGTTCTCCAGGCTTTCGGTAGGCTCGATGATGTTGTAATCCTTCCAGTAATCGGGATCCAGGAACTCTGCGGCCTTGTCGCTGAGGATGTCGATGGTGCGGAAAGCATCGGCCCGCGCGATCGGGACGGCGGGTTCCCGGACGTCCGTCACGACGAGTTCGTTGACGGCGGCATAGGAGGTGGCGAAGAGGCGTTTCCGCCAGTCGCAGTTGAAGCGCATCGTGGACCGGAAATAGGACAGCCGGCTCTTCCCGTCCTGCAGCCGATAGTTGATGACCACGGAGAGTTCCCGCGGGGTGAGCCGCAGCGTGAGCGGTTTCCGGATGACCATCATCCGGGTGGCCTTGTTGATGTCGGACATGTCCAGGGACATCTCGATGCGGGTGAAGGAGAGGAGTTCCCGGTCGATGTAAAGGGTGCCGTTGTACAGCGCCCAGTCCACCTGCCGGTAGCCCGGACGGAACCGGATGACGAACTGGAGACGGTCGTTGATGTACGTGGGCATCCCCATCTCGAATTCGTAGAGGGCCATCTCATCCTTGTCGAAGAGGATCTCGAAGTTCTTCACTACGTCGAAGGTCATCGCCTGGGTGGGACCGCCCTGGACCTTCACGCTCAAGGTGTCGGCCTTGCGCTGGCTCAGCAGGACACGGCTCTTCTCCAGGGCCGTACGGTCCCGGTAGATCGTCCCGTCATAGCCGGTCTTGTACATCCTGGCGACGGCCTCTGAGACATAGATGTAACGGTTGCGCTTGCGGACGGTTTCCCGGTAGAAGCACTCGAGCAGTTCAGGCTGCCTGCTGAAACGGTCCGGAATCTTGTCGATGGCGGCCCGGACGATCTCGTAGGGATCGCCGGTGATGATGGAGGCTTCCTCCAGGGTGAGGGATTCGGAGAGCAAGCGGACCCGGAGCGCCTGTCCCGTGGGGTGCAGCGACTGGGTGCGGTAGCCCATATACGAGAATACGACTTCGGAGACCGGCTGGTCCGACTTGATGGTGAATCCGCCGTCAGCATTCGTGACCGTGGCATAATGCCGGTCCGGAACGGACACGTGGACCGATTCCATCGGGCGGCCGGTAGCGGCATCAACGACTGTTCCGTGAACGGAATAGCCCAGCCGGACGGAGTCAACCTGCGCGAAGAGGGCGGTTGAACACACGAGGAATGCAATCAATATCAAGTACTTTCGCATGGCGCATCTGTTCTTTGACACAAAATTAATCAATCTCTCGGGAAAAACAATTATTTCCGCTTTTTCCTGTCCGGATTCTCCCAGAATTCCCTATATTTGTAACAAGATAGTTACCAAGGCCTATGGACACACCCTTCCCGTATGACAAATTCGTGACCGGCAAGAATTTCATCGGCCGGAAAGCCGAATGTACGGTCCTGTCGAACCTCATCGCCCAGCATGAGCACGTGGCGCTCTACGAGCCGCCCAAAGCCGGGAAGACTTCCCTCATCCAGCAGGCGATGTATTCGATGCGCTACACCCAGCGGGCCATCACCGTGGGGCAGTTCTCCGTCCTGAATCTGCGCACCGTGGACGAGTTCCTCGCCCGCTACGGCGCCACCGTCATCCGGATGGTGGCATCGGCCCCCACCGAATACGCCCGCATCGTCCAGGATTACCTGGGCGGAACGCACTTCGTCTTCGACCCGGAAGCCTTTGCCAACTCGGACGAGATCCTTTCCCGCAACTGGGACCTGGACGAGGAGGATGTGAAGGCGGTCCTGCGGCTCCCCTTCCGGCTGGCGGCGGACCGCGGCAATCCCCTGCTCCTGGTGATCGACGAGTTCCAGAACGTGCTCGAGACCGAAGACGGCGACCGGATCCTGCGCCCCCTGGACGCCACCATCAAGGAGGAGGCGGAGCAGCAGGGACACAAGGGCTTCTCGTTCATTTTCTGCGGGTCCATGGTGAACGCGATGAAGCAGATCTTCGAGACCAGCCGCCTGTTCCACCGGTATGTCACCCGGGTGCGACTCTCCTCCGTGGACGAGCGCGAGATCGTCGACCATGTGGTCCGCGGCTTCCTCTCCGGAGGTAAGGTGCTGGACAAGGAACTTCTCCTCGGGGCCTGCCGCCTGTTCCGAAACGACCTCTGGTACATCAACAATTTCGCCGCCATCTGCGATTCGATGTCCAAGGGATACATCATGGAGCCGGTCCTGGTCGATGCGCTCGGCTGCCTGCTTTCCATCCATGAACCGCGTTTCCGAGCGATGGTCTGCGGCCTCACCACGCACCAGGTGAACCTGTTGCGCGCCACGGCGGAAGGGAACGTGCGGTTCAGCGCCTCCGAGGTCATCCGCAAGTACGGGCTCAACTCCTCGGCCAATGTCAAGCGCGTGAAAGACGCCCTGATGAAGAAGGAAATCCTCGTATTCGACGAAGAGGACCAGCCGGAATTCCTGGACCCGCTCTTCGAATACTGGATCAAGAAGTATTATTTTGAACTGCCTGAATGATGAAAAGAAAGAAGATTGTCGTCCTCACCGGCGCCGGCGTGAGCGCCGAGAGCGGATTCGCCACCTTCCGCGACACCGGCGGACTGTGGGAGCAGTATGACGTGAACGACGTCGCCTCCATCGAGGGATGGTACCGGAACCGGAAACTGGTGCTGGACTTCTATAACCAGCGCCGGGAGCAGTTGAAGGATGCCAAGCCCAACGCCGCCCACATCGCCATCGCCGGTCTGGAGGAGAAATACGACGTGGACGTGGTCACGCAGAACGTGGACAACCTTCACGAGCGTGCCGGTTCCACGCGGGTGCTCCACCTGCACGGGGAACTGACCAAAGTGCGGCCGGAGAACGGCCACTACGACCGGGATTACCGCACGGACCAGGTCATCGACGTGGGCTATGACAAAGTCTCCCTCGGCGACACCGCCCCCAACGGGTCGCAACTGCGCCCGCACATCGTCTTCTTCGGCGAGGCCGTCCCGAACATCGAGAAGGCCATCGACCTGGTGGAGAAGGCCGACATCCTCCTGATCGTGGGCACGTCCCTCCAGGTGTATCCCGCCGCCGGCCTGTACCGCTATGCCCGGCCGGAGGTCCCGATCTACATCATCGACCCCAAGGACGTCCCCGTGCACGACCCCCGCATCACCCTGATCCGTGACGTGGCGACGAAGGGAATGGAAAAATTCATCGGGATGCTTGCAGATTAGCAAATTATTGCTACCTTTGCAGTCCCAATGAAAAAAGGAGGTGTAAAAGCATGATCATTGTCCCGATTAAGGAAGGAGAAAACATCGAG
>JAFXMA010000132.1 GCA_017530725.1 Bacteroidales bacterium | reverse complement strand
GCGGGCCTTCAGGGCCTCGGTATAGTCCCGCATGGTGTTGGACTCCTTCTCGAAGAGGTCCCACTTGTTCACGACGATCACGCAGCCCTTGCGGTTCTTCTGGATGATGTTGAAGATGTTCATGTCCTGCGCCTCCATGCCGAGGGTGGCATCAATCATGAGGATGCACACGTCGGAATGCTCGATGGTGCGCATCGCCCGGAGGACGGAGTAGAACTCCAGATCTTCGGTGACCTTCGCCCGCTTGCGCATGCCGGCGGTATCGACCAGCATGAACTCGTGGCCGAACTTGTTGTAATAGGTGGAGATGGAGTCCCGGGTGGTGCCCGCGACAGGGGTGACGATGTTCCGTTCCTCGCCCAGCAGGGCGTTCGTCAGCGAGGACTTGCCCACGTTCGGGCGGCCCACGATGGCGATGTGCGGGATGTCGGAATGGTCTTCCTCCTCCGGTACGTCCTTCGGCAATACACGGACGATTTCGTCCAGGAGGTCGCCGGTGCCGGAGCCGTTGGCGGCGGAGATGGTCCACACCTCGCCGAGGCCCAGGCCGTAGAAGTCATAGGCGTCGTACATCTTCTCGCCCGTATCGACCTTGTTCACGCACAGGACGACGGGTTTCTTGGAGCGGCGCAGCAGGTCCGCGATTTCCGCGTCATAGTCGGTGATGCCGGTCTGTGCCTCGCACATGAACAGGACCACGTCGGCCTCCTCCACGGCGATGACGACCTGGCGGCGGATGGCGTCCTCGAACACGTCGTCCGAATTGGACGTGTAACCGCCGGTGTCCACGACCGAGAACTCGTTGCCGCACCACTCGCATTTGCCGTAATGGCGGTCCCGGGTCACGCCCGCGGTCTCATCGACAATCGCCTGGCGCATCCCGACGAGCCGGTTGAAAAGGGTGGATTTGCCCACGTTGGGCCGTCCCACGATTGCTACTAGTGCCATATCTTGCTCAATCTTGGTCAAATATACTCAATTCTTCGTCAAAAATGGGGCTCTCCACGTGGAAGAAATCCAAAACCGTATGGAATACGTGGTGCTGTCCCACTTTCGGAAGGTCTTTCATCCGGAGCGACTTGTCCGAAGTCCAGACCAGGAAGGGGATATCCAACTGCTCGCGGGGAGCCATCGAATAGGGCACCCCGTGCATGTAGAGATTGTTCTCGCCGAGGGATTCGCCGTGGTCCGACACGAACAGGACGCAGGCGCGGCGGCCGAGTTCCTTCACCGTGGAGATCACGCTGTGGACCATCCAGTCCGTATAGACGATGCTGTTGTCGTACGCATTGAAGAGTTCCTCCTGGCTCACCTTGGACATTTCCACGGTGCTGCTCACGGGGGTGAACACCTCGAATTCGGGAGGATAGTTCGTGTTGTAGGCCGGCCCGTGGTTCGTGTAGGTGTGGATGACGCCGAACACCTTGTCCCGGTCGCCGGCGAGGATTTCCTCCTTCAGGCCGGCGAGGAGATCGCCGTCATAGCGGCCCGTCGTGGCCTCGGGGAGGCGCTTCCGCAGGTCGCCGATGGTCTCGTAACTGCGCACGTGCACGGGAGGCTCGCCCCAGTTGCTGGTACGCCAGAACGCATCGATCCCGGTCCGGTACAGATAGTTCGGGAGAATCTCGTAGAGCACGTCCGTATCCTTGTACTCGAGGATGGCCTTCACGCCCTCGGCGGTATAGGTGGCCGACGCGTCCGCCACATAGGCCTTCACGCTGTCCTGCACGGTGTACGGATTCGTCTCCTTCGGATAACCGTACAGGGAGAAATGGTCCCGCCGCGCGGATTCGCCGATGATGAGGATGCAGATGTCGGGACTGTCGTCCGTAAGTGCGGCATCCGGGAGCGGAATCTCCTGCACGTTCTTGCGCCTTTCCGCCGCCTGGTACCGGAACGAATTGACAATGTAGGACCACGGCATCAGGAGGCTCCCCAGTTCGGTGGAGTTACGGTCGATCCAGGGCCAGTTCTTCATGTTCCCGAAAACCAGTACGAGAAGGGCCGCCACGCAGCCGCCGACCCAGCCCAGCAACTTCTTCCAGGAGCCGCAGTCCACCTTCCGTCCGAACACATAGATGCAAGGCACCACGCAAAGCAGGAGGACGTACAGGATGAACGAGAACGAGAAGAAGCCCGACGCCTCGGAATACTGCGTCCGGAACACGTTCCCCATCATCTCGTCCGTCACCAGCACGTCGTAGTTGTTCACGAAGTACAGCATCACGGCATCCCCGAACAGGGTGAAGGCCACGAGGCACTTCCCCACGAAGCGCAGCAACCAAACCAGCACATAGTACAGGAGGAAATCCAGCACCAGCAGCAGGAGGGCCGCCGTCACGGTGATCACGATGCCGTTGGGGCCGGACTCCACGTTCGCGAGCAAGTGCCGGAAAAACGGCACGTGGAACGCCACGAGCGTGAAGACGGCGAGCGCAAGACTCCAGGCCGCAAGCGGGACTTTCCGGGCGGTTTCACTCATTTCTTACGCAGGAGTTTGAGCCACAGCCGGAAGGATTCGAAGAAAAGGGCGAGCAGCAGCAGGTTCCACAGGATGGTCCAGACGATATCGACCGTCTGGGGGGTATAGTCGAAAGGATCGGCCGCAAGGGCCGAATCGTACCGGGCGAAGGGGTTCGAATAAATGACCTCTCCTTCCGGGAAAAAAGCCGTTAAACGGGCATACGCGTCCGTCGGGGCCATGGGATAGTCGATGCGGTCGGTGTCCGTCGCCAGGGCGAGCGTACGATGGTCCTGGCCGGTCACACGGATGCTGTCGGCCACGGCGGACAGGGCCATATAGACCGTGTCCCCGCGGACACCGATGTCCCGGACAGTCGGGAGTTCCCGGTTCTTCGCATACTTGACATCCCAGTCACCGTCGCCGTAGTCCGGTACCCGCATCGCGTAGAAACAGCCGCCCCGCAGGGTTCTGAGGAGGTCTTCATAGCGGCCGGAGGGGGTGCACAGGAACGTGCAGCGGACGCCGATCAACTGGTGCCGGTCGGGATGGTGGAGGTCGTCGTTCGCAACGCCGAAACTGTAGTGTCCGGCGCTCAGCGCCCAGTCCCAATACTCGTTCTCCGTTCCGATCCCGGAGTCCAGTTCCATGAGCCCGTAACCCGAGAGGGCCTGCATGTGCGCCTCGGATGTACCCACCGTGCGGTAGGGATGGTTCAACTGGATCAGGTCCGCGTCCTTTCCCAACCGGTCCAGTTGGAACTGCTTCTGGGAAGCCAGCAGCGGGAGCAGCGGGTCGAAATGCCGGACCCGATTGCTGCCATAGACCAGTTTGTGGAACTTGAAGGGACTGTAACCCTGCTCGTACACATTGACCTGGAGGGTGGAATCGAACGGATGGACCGTGAGTTCGTTATGGTTGGAGAAGGTGACTATTTCGTAGCCGAGTTTCTCATAGGCGGCATAGACCTCGTCCGGCCAGGCCTCGCTCTCATTGGGCGGGAACGGCCCTTTCACGCGGGTGTGCGTATGGAGGCTCGTCCGCTTCCAGCATTGGGCGGTGTCCAGGTCCCGGTAGGGATTGAAGATATCCGGTCCCTGGAACGCGACAGGTTCCCGGAACCGGTAGATAGGACTGACGCTCGTCACAAGGATGGCGAGGAACAGGACGAAGAGGACGGAAGTGAGAATCTTGACGAGTACACGCATCATCCCTCCTTCCCGAACAGGTTGCAGGATGCGCAGGCATCCGAATAGTTTCCGTCGCACACCTTCTTCTCCCTGCGCCTGGCCAGCATTTCCAATTCCTCCTGTTTCGCGCACTTGATCCCCCGCTTCCGCATCTCCGGGTTCGTGGAAATCTCCCCGTCCGGGAAAGGACGGTGGAAGAAGAAGATATTCACCCCGAGCAGCAGCACGGCGAGCGCCACGAAGACGACGGCAGCGAGGAAGACTTTCATCAGAGCGGGAATTCGGAGGAGATGGGCTGGTAGTTATAGACCCTGAGCATCATCCGGGCGAAGGTCTCGGCCAGGGAGACCACGCGGATCTTGCCCTGGAGGGCGCGCTTCTCGGGATTCAGGGGAATGGTGTCGGTCACGTACACCTCGGACAGGGCCGATGCGTCGATGCGCTCGTAGGCGGGACCGGACAGGACGGCGTGCGTGGCGAAGGCGCGGACGCTCCGGGCGCCCCGCTTCACGAGTTCGTTCGCCGCGGCGGTCAGGGTGCCGGCCGTGTCGATGATGTCGTCGATGATCACGATGTCGCGGCCCTCGACTTCACCGATGGGCACGATGCGCTCCACCACGTTGGCCCTTGCACGGGTCGTGTGGCAGATGACCACCGG
>JAFXMA010000131.1 GCA_017530725.1 Bacteroidales bacterium | reverse complement strand
GAAATACCGGGTGGCTTCACAGGTGAAAATGGCCATCCTGTGCTTATGGACATCGTTTATCATAAGTTTTGGAGTACGGTTCCGATATAGTTGAGAATCTCTTCCTTTCCCTGTCCGCTCACCGATGAACTGACGAACACCGGGGGCAGTTCCTCCCAGTCCTCCAGCAGGCGGGCCTTGTTCTTCTCCACCTGCGTGGCGGTGACGGTGGAGCCTTGCTTGTCCGCCTTCGTGAAGATGAGGCCGAAGGGAATCCCCTTCTCCCCCAGTTCGGCGATGAAACGCAGGTCCACTTCCTGCATGTCATGCCGGGTATCCAGGAGGACGAAGAGCATCACCAGGTCATCGCTGCGGTTGACATAATCCCAGATGATGTGACGGAGTTTCGCGCGCTCCTTGTCCGGCAGACGCGCGTATCCGTAACCCGGCAGGTCCACGAGATACCAGTTGTCGTTGATGAGGAAATGGTTCACGAGTTGGGTCTTGCCCGGAGTCTGGGACGTCTTCGCGAGTCTGGAGTTGCCGGTGAGGGCGTTGATGAGCGAGGATTTCCCCA
Source organism: Bacteroidales bacterium (assembly GCA_017530725.1). Classification (GTDB taxonomy): domain Bacteria; phylum Bacteroidota; class Bacteroidia; order Bacteroidales; family UBA932; genus Cryptobacteroides. The sequence continues at coordinate 13,886 of JAFXMA010000131.1, read as the reverse complement.
CGTTGGAGCGGCCGATGAAGGCAAACTCGGGCAGATGCCGTGCGGGCTTCTGTTCCACCCGGGTGCTGCTGCCGGAAAATATGGCGGTCTTGATCTTCATGGCCCCTTTCGACAATTTCCGGCACAAAGGTACAAATTATTTCAATAATTTGGGATACCTGACCGTGAAACAAGCACCTCCGAGCGTGAAAGATTTCGAGTAGGCGATCTCGCCCCCGCAGCGGTCCACGATGTTCCGGCAGATGGCCAGTCCCAGGCCCGTTCCGTGGGACTTGGTCGTGAAGTCCGGCGTGAACAGTTTCCCGCGGTTCTCCTCCTTGACGCCGGGGCCGTTGTCCTCGACCACGATGTCGTAGAAACCGTCCTTCACCGAGTTCCGCAGCGAGACGACGATCCTGCCGTCGTCGCGGCCTTCGAGGGCCTGCACGGCATTCGTCACCAGGTTCACCAGCACACGCGTCAACTGCGGTTTCGGCCCCGACACTTCGGCGCCCTCCAGCCCGTAGTAGGTGAAGGAGATGTCGTCCCGGGCGGAGAACATGGACACTTCCTCGCGGATCAGGGCGTCCAGGTCGATGCGGACGGGTTCCTCGGAATACAGTTTCGCGAAGGTGGAGAACTCGTTGGCAGTGTCAGCCAGGATGTCGATGTGCTCGAGGACGGTGGCCGAGACCTCTTCGAACTTCTCCTCCCAGCCGGGTTTCCCGGACTGCTTCATCCGGATGAGCATCTGCAGTTGCAACTTGATCGGCGTGAGCGGGTTCTTGATTTCGTGGGCGACCTGGCGCGCCATCGCGCTCCAGGCCTTGTCGCGCTCGGCCTGGGCCAGTTGCCGGGTGGAATCCGACAGGTCATGGACCATCAGGTTGTAGGCCCTCACCAGGGAGGTGAGTTCGTCCTCCTGGTCATAGACGATATATTCCAGGTGGTCCACGTCGGAGACCTTCATCTTCCGGCCCATCTCGCTGAGTGGACGGAACATCCTCCCGATCACCGCCACCGTGACCACGCGGGCGATCATCAGCAGGAGGAGGAAGATCGTGATGATGGAGGCGATGTGGACCAGAGCCTCGTTCTCGAAATCGTAACTCAGGTCCGTATAGGGGGAGGACACGATGGCGACCATGTCCCCGTTGGCATTCAGCACAGGTGCATAGAGTGCGTAGAACCGGCGGTTGCCCATCCGCTCCTGCTCGATGCTGAACCGGCGGTGCTGGAGGACGATGCTGTAGTACGCTTCTTCCGCGATGCGGCAGCCCGCCACCATGCGGTCATAGATTTCCGGTGTGGTGGACAGGACCATCCGGCCGTCCGGGGTGAACAGGGTGATGTCGCACTTGAGATCGTTTCCGGCCGTCTCCACGGCCGTTTTCGCCGCCTGGGAGCGGAGGTCGTCCTCGTTCATCACCCCGCGCAGGCTGCCCTGCAGCATGGACTGGAGGGTGGTGATGCGGGAGGTCATGATACTCTGGAGGTCGGCGTTGTTGCGCCGGTTCACGAAATAGACGCTGAACGCCGCCATCGCCACCAGGGTGATGATCAGGGACAGGTACAGCACCACGTTGATGCGGGTGCGGTAATAGTTCCGCTCGCCCGACCGGCGCAGGCGGAGCCGGAAGCCCAGCAGGCTCAGCAGCAGGAACGCGACGATCGCGAAAAGGACGGCCTCCACGATGTAGTTGAGGATTTCCGTCTTCTCGCGGGAGATGACCACGAGTTCGTCCTCGGATACCACCTGCACGAAATGCATGTACCCGTCCAGCACGACGCTTCCTTCCGAGTGCGTCGAGACCACCTGCCGGAACCGGTCGGAAATGACGGTCGCGTACGGGAAATCACCCTTGAAAAGGACCAGGTGGTCGTCCACATACCGGGCATAGGAGTAATGCGGCGGGACCGCGACGCGACCCGGTTCGGACAGGCCCAGGAGGCTCAGGTAGCCGCGGTCCTCCCGGTTGGACTTGGATTCCACCAGCACCAGGACCGACGAGGAACCGTAGGGCGGCGTGAAGTAGGTGAAGAAGCCGGAATACTGCGCCCGGCCGTTCGCGCCGGTGCTGTAGAAGAAGTGCGAATTATCGGCGAGACGCACCCCGCTCCGGATCCGTTCGTTGAACAGGACGTCCGTCGCGAGCGTGGGCGTGGGGATAATCACGGAGATGTCGTAATCCTGGGAGATGCGGGTCAGGTACGTATTGGCCAGGCGTCCCCGGATCATCTCGTGGCTGTTTTCCAGCAGGGACAGGGCGCCGATCACGGAATCCTCGGAAATGGCGGCTTCGGCGGCCCGCAACTGGAGTTCCAGGCTGATGTCCCGGTCCATCGCCAGGCGGTTCGCCCACACTTCCACGCGGTTTTTCTCCTTCTGGAAACCGAAGAGCGACGAGGCCACGGCGAAATACGCACCGGCGACGGTGGCGAACACGATCCGGCCGGTCCGGGAGAACACGTCGTAGCGGAAACCCGTGAGGCGGCGGATGAGCGGGGAAAGCAGTTGGACCAGCAGCGGGATGGTGAGCGAGAGGGCCAGGAAGGACAGATAGACCACGGCCGTGTAGCGGTCGATCAGGCTCACCTTGTACAGTTCCAGGCTGATGCCGGAATTGAACACGATGCTCTTGAACGAGAAGTGGATGTGAGCGCAGATGGCGACGATGGCGGCGACGGCCGCCACCAGGGCGACGGTCTCAAGCCAGCGGGACTCCTTGCCCTTGAACCACCGCAACAGTGTCCGGCGGATGGTATAGATGCTCATCACGGCAGCCGTCAGCAGGAGATTGATCAGGACCACCGCCCCGAGCGAATACCGGAACGGACCGTCGGCGTAAAGCAGCGGTGAGAACAACTGGGAAGCCTGGCTGAGATGCTGTCCGTACAGATAGAGTCCGCCGATGAACACCGTCTGCAGGAGGATGGCCCCCAGGGCCGCCGGGACCGTGGGTTTCACCGACAGCAGGAGGAGCGTGCCGGAGAGGAACAGGACGATGGACAGCCAGAACAGGAAGACGTTGTGGCGCGCCGGTTCTTCGACGGTTTCCGCCGCGATCTTGAAGATCGGGGCGCCGTTCGCCACCACGGGGACGCCGATGCTGGCCGTGAGCGGCTGGACCGTGTAGCGGTCGTTCAGGCGGAACCGCGGATTCACCCCGTTGAAGGGGCTGGATTTCAATTCGTTGACGACCTCGAGGCCGACGATGACCGTCTGGCTCCCCTCCCGGATGGAGCGGGCCAGATACCACTTGGGGCCGTAATTGACATAGGTGAGCGTGGGCGTGAGCGAAGCCAGCGGGGAAGCCGCGATGCTCCGGCCGTCACCGAGCCGCTGGACGAGCGCGAAGGAGCGGATGTCGTCGTTGCGGAGCGGGAACTGATGGGCCCAGGATTTAAGGGAATCCTCGTGGTACCGGTACACGACCATGTCCTCCGGCAGGTCCTCCAGACGGAGCCAGGCTTGCGGGTCGGCTTCCAGGGCCTGGGCGGCGTACCGGTCCAGGAGGGCGAGGCGCTGCTCCACGCGGCGGCCCACCTCCCGCGCCGTCGCGGCGGTGTCCGGGTTCGACTGGTTCTTCAGGAGCGAGGCCACCAGGAGCAGCAAGGCGACGGAAATGACCGCCAGCCCCATCCAGAACCGTATGCGAAGGATTCTACTCATGGTGATAAGGCTCCCCCTTGATGATGGTGAAAGCCCGGTACAACTGTTCTGCAAAAATCGTTCTCACCATCTGGTGGGAAAAGGTCATCCGGGACAGGGAAACCATGCCCTCGGCCCGGTCATAGACCTTCTGCGAGAAGCCGTAGGCCCCGCCGATCACGAAGACGAGCGCCTTCCCGCCACGGGCGAGACGCTGCCGGATCCATTCCGCCCATTCGACGGAACGGAACGATTTCCCGCGCTCGTCCAGCAGGATGACGCCGTCGCCGGGAGCGACCTGCTTGAGGATCAGTTCGCCCTCCTTTTCCTTGATCTGTTCCTGCGTGAAGGCCGACACATTCTTGAGTTGGGGAATCTCCACCAGCGAGAAAGGCACATAGTGCCGGAGCCGGGACACATACAGGTCCAGGCCTTCTTTCACCCACTGCACGTCGGTCCGGCCGACAGTCACGAGTTTCACGTCCATTCCTTGGGCAAAGATACGCTTTCGGCTCGGTATTTGCAAGCAATAAGCACCGATGAAACGGTTGATCACAACGCTTGCAGCCTTGTTGCTGCTTACCGTTACGGGGCTGTCCGCCCAGGACAAAGGCTACGACGTCTTCGTCCCCATCGGCAAATATATTGCCCAGGGGGATGCCGCCAGCCTCTCCGCCTGGTTCGCCGACAACCTGGAAGTATCCATCATCTCCTCCACCCGCAACTGCTCCAAGACCCAGGCCCGTCAGATCGTCAAGACCTTCTTCGACTCCTACACCCCGCGTTCCTTCGACATCTCCCACAAGGCCTCCCGCTCCAACATGAAATATGCCCTGGGCCAGTTGAACGCCGGCGGCGAAGTCTTCATCGTCACCATCTTCGTCTCCTCGAAGGCCGACGGCACCTACCAGATCCAGCAGTTCAAGATCGACCGACAGACCGCGGTCTATTAACTAAATTTGCATAAAATCAGGCAAATCGTTAATTTTGCGTGCTGAACCGCGAAATAACGATTAATTCATTTTTATATGGCAACAACAGCAGACCTCAAGAACGGAATGTACATCATGTTCAACGGCAAACCCTGCGTCGTGGTGTATTTCCAGCACGTGAAACCCGGCAAGGGTCCCGCCTTTGTCAAGACCAAACTGCGCAACCTCGAAAACGGCCGTATCCTCGAAAACACCTTCACCGCGGGTGTCAAACTGGACACCATCACCGTCGAACGCCGCCCCTACCAGTACCTTTACGATGACGGCGAGGCGTTCAACTTCATGCACGAAGAGACCTACGAGCAGATCACCCTTCCCCACGACGTCGTGGAGAACGCCGACCTCATGAAAGAAGGCCAGCGCGTGGAAATGATGTTCCTCACCGAGCCCGAAGAGCGCTGCCTCACCTGCGAACTCCCGACCTATGTCACCCTCGAAGTCACCTACAGCGAGCCGGCCGTGAAGGGCAACACCGCCTCCACCTCCGCCCTGAAGGAAGTCACCCTCGAAACCGGTGCCAAGATCATGGTTCCCCTGTTCATCGAGACCGGCGAAATCATCACCGTGAACACCACAGACCGTTCCTACGGCCAGCGCGTGAAGTAAGTTTTCCGACAGGAACAGGAAAGCCGACCCGAATGGGCCGGCTTTTTTTGTCAATATCGGTCTGATCCCTCCGTCACTCCCGGCTTGACCGGGCATCTAGATCACGTAATCCTCGATATCCTTCACGCTCACAGGGTTATTCCCCAGGATCAGGAGACGCTCGACGACATTGCGGAGTTCACGGATGTTGCCGGTCCAGGATTTCTTCACGAGCAGGTCGATGGCCTCGGGCGAGAATTCCTTGCGGGGCATGGCGGTTTCGGAGCAGATCTGGTCCAGGAAGTGGTTCACCAGCAAAGGGATATCGTCCTTGCGCTCGTCCAGGGTGGGGACGCGGATGACGATGACGCTGAGGCGGTGGTAGAGGTCCTCGCGGAAGGTGCCTTTCTTGATTTCCTCAGCGAGGTTCTTGTTCGTGGCGGAGACCACGCGCACGTTCACGGTGATGTCCTTGTCGGAGCCCACGCGGGAGATCTTGCGCTCCTGCAGGACACGGAGGACCTTCGCCTGGGCCGCGAGGGACATATCACCGATCTCGTCCAGGAAGAGGGTGCCGCCGTCGGCCTGTTCGAACTTGCCCTTGTGCTGCTTGATGGCCGAGGTAAAGGACCCTTTCTCATGACCGAAGAGTTCGCTCTCGATAAGTTCCGAGGGGATGGCGGCGCAGTTCACTTCCACGTACGGCATCATGGACCTTTGCGAGAGTTGGTGCAGGCTGCGGGCGACGAGTTCCTTGCCGGAACCGTTGGCGCCGGTGATGAGGACGCTGGCGTCGGTGGGGGCGACCTTGCCGATCATCTCCCGGATGTGCTTCATCCCTTCGGACTCGCCCACCATCTCCTGCCCGTACACCTTCTTCTTGAGGATCTTGGTCTGGGTGACGAGGTTCGCCTTGTCGGTGGCGTTCTTGATGGTGATGAGGATGCGGTTCAAATCCAGGGGCTTCTCGATGAAATCGAAGGCGCCCTTCTTGATGCAGTCCACGGCCGTGTCGATGTCGGCGTGGCCGGAAATCATCACGATCGGGGTCTCGACCCCGTCGGCAACGAGTTTCTGGAGGACTTCGGTACCGTCCATCCCGGGCATCTTGATATCGCAGAATATGGCGTCGTACTTCTCCTTTTCCGCTTTCTCGCAGGCGGCGGTGCCGTTCTCGGCCGTGTCCACCTGGTAGTCTTCCATCTCCAGGATCTCCTTCAGGGAATTGCGGATGGAGCGCTCGTCGTCAACAATCAGAATCTTCATGGTCTCGAAAACATTTATGCAAATATACGGACTTTTTTTTCTACATTTGTAAGACTCATCCGTGAAAGATTATGAACGTTCCTGACATCATCATCGCCGTTGACGGCTTCTCGGCCACCGGCAAGAGCACCTTCGCCAAGATGGTTGCGAAGGAATTCGGATTCCTGTACCTGGACAGCGGCGCGATGTACCGCGGTGTCACGCTCTTCGCGATGGAAAGCGGGATGGTCGCGGAGGACGGCACCATCGACGAAAAGGCCCTGCAGGCCGATATCGAAAGCCTCGACCTCCACTTCCGCAACATCGACGGGAAAACCTGCCTGTACCTGGGCGAGCGCTGCATCGAGACGGAGATCCGCACCCTGGCCGTGTCCTCGCACGTGAGTCCCGTATCGGCCATCCCGTTCGTGCGGAACTATGTGGACAAGCGGCTCCGCGCCTTCTCCGAGGGCGGACGCGTGATCATGGACGGCCGCGACATCGGCACCACGGTGTTCCCGAACGCGGAACTGAAAGTCTTCATGGTGGCCGATCCCCAGGTCCGCGCCCAGCGCCGCTACGACGAGATGGTGGAGAAGGGCGACACGCCCGTCTTCGAGGACATCGTCAAGAACCTCTCTGAACGCGACTACATCGACTCCCACCGGGAAACCTCGCCCCTCCGCCAGCCGGAGGACGCCTTTGTGATGGACAACACGCACATGACCCTCCACGAGGAACTGGTCTGGGTACTGGGCGTCATCCAGGGCAAGTTCGGCATCCTCGAGGCCCCGGCCCTGTCATGGTGACGGTCGAAATCGACAGCCAGTCCGGCTTCTGCGGGGGCGTGATCCGCGCCATTTCCCAGGCGGAGCGTTTCCTCAGCGGGCAGGACCACCTCTATTCCCTCGGTGCCATCGTCCATAACGAAGCCGAACTCGACCGCCTCGGAGCGCGCGGGCTCCGGACGGTCGCGTCCATCCCGGACGTCCCCGCAGGGGAAACCGTCCTGATCCGCGCCCACGGCGAACCGCCGGCCACCTATGCCGCCGCCCGCGGCCGCGGCCTCACGGTCATCGACTGCACCTGCCCCGTGGTGCTCAAACTCCAGCAGCACATCCGCGAAGCCTACGCCCGCCTGCATGCGGACGGCTTCCACGGCACGCTCCTCATTTTCGGAAAAATCGGCCATGCCGAGGTTCTGGGCCTGCTGGGCCAGGTCGACGGCGACGCCATCGTGGTGGAGAGCCGCGCGATGCTGGAGGAGGCACTCCCCTCCATCGACTTCAACCAGCCCGTGGAAATCTTCTCCCAAACCACCAAGAGTCCGTCCGAGTACGCTGAAGTGTGCGGCGTCCTCGCCGAGCGGATGGCCGCCGTCCGGGGTGTCCCGGCCGACGCCCTTGCCGGCGCCCTGACCGTCCACGACACCATCTGCGCCCAGGTCGCCAACCGGCACGGCCACCTGGCCGCCTTCGCCCGCTCCCACGACCTGATCCTCTTCGTCGCCGGCGAATCCAGTTCCAACGGCCGCGTCCTCTTCGACCTGTGCCGCCGCGAGAACCCGCGGTCCTTCCGGATCGGCTCTCCCGCGGACATCGATCCCGCCTGGCTCCTTCCCGGCGACCGCGTCGGCGTCTGCGGCGCCACCTCCACCCCGAAATGGCTCCTCGAGGCCGTAGCGGGAGCGGTGCGGGCACTGTAAGCCCACAAGTTGGAAACAAAAAAGGCGGGTCTCACGACTCGCCTTAATTGTACCTTATTAACTAAACCAACTTTAAACTAACCGGCTTAGTATAATGCAAGGGGTGTGCCAAACTATTCGGAGGCCTGCGGATTTTCGACAGATTCCTTCGCGTCGCTCGGAATAGCGTCGGGGGCAGGCGCGGGTTCCGGAGCGGGGGCGGGGGCCGGAGTGGCTTCTGCGGCGGCTCGGGCGGCGGCTTCGGCTTCGGCCTCGGCTTCGCGGCGGGCGCGCTCGACGCTCACGGAGCGCTTGAGCCGGAAGCCCGTGCCGAGGTACTTGGTGCGGACGTCTTCGTCGGCGGCCAGTTCCTCGGGGGTGCCTTCCTGGAGGATGGTGCCTTCGTACAGGAGGTAGGCGCGGTCCGTGATGGCGAGGGTTTCACCCACGTTGTGGTCCGTGATGATGACGCCGATGTTGCGGTATTTGAGTTTGGCGATGATGTACTGGATGTCTTCCACGGCGATCGGATCGACCCCGGCGAAGGGTTCGTCGAGCAGGATGAACTTCGGGTCCACGGCGAGGGCGCGGGCGATCTCGCAGCGCCGCCGCTCGCCGCCGGAGAGTTGGATGCCCTTGGACTTACGGACCTTGGAGAGGTTGAACTCGTCGATGAGTTGCTCCAGACGGGCCTCCCGTTCGGCCCGTGTCATCCGGGTCATCTCCATCACGGACATGATGTTGTCCTCCACCGACATCTTGCGGAAGACGGAAGCCTCCTGCGGCAGGTAGCCGACGCCCTTCTGGGAGCGCTTGTACATGGGAAGGCCCGTCAGTTCGTCGTCGTCGATGAAGATGCGGCCCTCGTTCGGAACGATCTGGCCGGTGATCATGTAGAAACTCGTGGTCTTGCCGGCACCGTTCGGGCCCAGGAAGCCGACGATCTCGCCCTGGTTCACTTCCATCGAGACGCCCTTCACGACCGTGCGGACGCCGTATTTCTTCACTAAATTCTCAGCGCGTAACTTCATGATATGCAGGCTATTTGGTGTCGAGGCCGAGGTCGGCCACGAATGCTCTCACTTCGGGGTGCTTGTCCATCAGGTCCTTCGCCTTTTCCTCGGGCATGTAAGGAACCTTTTCGGTAGGCTCTTCCTCGGGAATGTCGTCCACATGGACATTGACCTTCCGGCAGGAAAGGATTTCGCGGAAGGAGGTTTCCAGGTCGCGGAGGATCTTGTCTTCGATCCACTTCTTCTGCGAGGCGTTGGCCACCGAGAAATAGACGGACTTGACGCCGCCCTCTTCCGTCATCCGGAGATGGGTCTTCGCCAGGGCACTGGCCAGGCGTGGCTGGGACTCGTACTTGGGAATCAGTTCCTTCCAGCGGGCGCGGACGGTGTCGTCGTCCGGAAGGACGGCCTCCGCATTCGCGGGCGCCTCCTCCACCGGTTTCTCTTCCTTCTCCTCCATGATCGCGTTCATGGAAAGGGCCGATCCGGTCTTGGGCCGGCGCCTCCGCTCGGGTACGGGCGGTGCGGCGACGGCGGTCTTGTCGGCGGGGGCGGGAGCGGGAGATTCCTTCGCTTCGCCAGGAATGGCAGCAGGGGCTTCGCTCGGAGCGGCAGCAGGTGCAACCGATGCGGCAGGCACCGGCTTTTCATTCCGGACCTGCGGGGCAGGTGAAGGAATCTGGACCGGCCGCGGCGCCGTGGAGACCTCCGTGCGTCCCGTGAGGAAACTGAGTTTCATCAGGGCGAACTCGATATGCAGACGGGGGTTCACCGCCGCCTTGTAGCCGGCTTCGCAGGCCGTGGTGACGTTCAGGGCATCATACAGGAACTGGAGCGGGCAGCGGGCCGCCTGGTCGCGGTAGCGCTGCTTCAGGGAATCCGGCAGTTCCAGCAGGGCGTCCAGCCCGGCCGTGCGGGCGACCACGAGGTCGCGCAGGTGCGAACTCAGCGCGGCCACGAAATGCAGGGCGTTGAAGCCCTTGGACAGGATTTCGTCGAAGGAGGACAGGGCGGCGGCGTAACTTCCGGACAGGAAGTTCTCCACCATCCCGAAACTGTAGTCGTAATCCAGCACGTTCAGGTTCCGGACCACATCCTCGTAGTGGATGTCCGTCCCGCAGAACGCGACCGTCTGGTCGAAGATCGTCAGGGCGTCGCGCATGGCGCCATCGGCCTTCTGGGCGATCACGTGGAGGGACTCGTCGTCAATCGCGATTCCTTCCTTGGCGGCGATGCCGCGGAGGTTCCGGACCATGTCGGGAATGCTGATGCGGTTGAAGTCGTAGGTCTGGCAGCGGGACAGAATCGTGGGGAGGATCTTGTGCTTCTCGGTGGTAGCGAGGACGAAGATCGCATGTGCCGGCGGTTCCTCCAGGGTCTTGAGGAAGGCGTTGAAGGCAGCCTGCGACAGCATGTGGACCTCGTCGATGATATAGACACTGTACTTCCCCACCTGCGGCGGCACCTGCACCTTCTCGATCAGGGCCTTGATGTCGTCCACTCCGTTGTTGGACGCGGCGTCGAGTTCATGGATGCAGTAGGACCGGCCTTCCTGGAAGGAAACGCAGGACTCGCACTCTCCGCAGGGCTCCATGTCCGGTCCGGGATGGGCGCAGTTGATCATCTTCGCGAAGATGCGCGCCGTGGTGGTCTTCCCCACCCCGCGCGGACCGCAGAAGAGATAGGCGTGGGCCAGTTGCCCCCGCTTGATGGAGTTGGACAGGGTCCGGGCGATATTGTCCTGGCCGAGAAGGGTCTCGAAGGAGTCCGGCCGGTATTTGCGTGCCGATACGATATACTGACTCATAACTTACAAAGATAACAAGTAATTTTGAAAAACCGGGGCGTAGCACTATCTTTGTATGGAAAGAACGTATGAATATGAAGCGACTGACTACCCTTTTCACCCTGCTCTGCGTGGGCCTTTCCCTGTTCGCGCAAGGCAAGGTAACGACCCGGAAACACATGTTCGCGGACTTTTCCGACAAGATCACCAAAGTGGTGATGTGCGGGAACGAAGTCCTCGACGGCGCCCTGAGGCAGGAGGTGGTGGACATCTGGACGGCGTCCCCCTTCGAGTTCTGCCCCATGGCCGAATACGAATCCCTCAAGAAGTCGGACAAGTACTACTTCCTCGTGATCACGGCCGGCCAGGCCAAGGGCGAGGAGGCCCCGATGGTCCGGTTCCTGACCCTGGAGAAGGGCGGGGCCGACAAGGGAGACAACGTCGCCCTCCGCACCGAGGTCATCTCCCTGCCGCTCTGCCCCGCAGAGGGCGGTGACGGACGGGAACTCGTGTACCTGCCGGCACTCGTGAAGGGCGTCCAGGAGTTCGCCCTCCAGGCGATGGAATCCGAAAAGGCCGCCTATTCCGGCATGAACTGGTTCAACGGGAACTTCGACCGGAAGGGCGGCATCAAGCGCATCTACCTGGCCCGTGAGGACGTCTCCGAGTCCGTCTCCGAAAAGGACGTCGAGAAATACCTGGACGAGGACATCATCCTCTGCGATGAGGACGAGGCCGACAAGGCCTACACGGACAAGACCTACAACACGCTGGTCAGTTACACCGTCTCCGCCGGCACCTGGAGTTACAAGATGCTCCTCGAGGCCGATACGGACACCCTCTACTACATCCGCAAGCACAAGGTCAATGCGAAGAACGCCCCCGGCTTCCTCGCCGAGGACCTGAAACGGATTTCGAAGAAACGGTAATGCGGAACGGAACGGCACCCTGCGGACTCCGGTACGCCGTCCGGCGCGGCGGGTCCGCCGTCGGTTACTGCGCCCTGAGCATCCGCTGCGGGACACGGGACGAAGACAGTTTCCCGAGCGGAATCGCCCATTTCACGGAGCATACGATGTTCCGGGGTACGACCCGGAAAAGCGCCGCCGTCATCGCCGGCTACCTGGACCGGCTGGGCGGCGAACTCAACGCCTACACCACCAAGGAGGAAATCGTCCTCCACGCCACGGTCCTGAAGGAGGACTTGGGCAAGGCCGCCCGCCTGCTCTTCGAACTGGCGACGGAGGCTACCTTCCCCGACGCCGAGATCGAAACCGAGCGGGGCGTCGTCCTGGACGAGATCATTTCCTACAAGGACAATCCGGCCGAAGACGTCTATGACCGGTTCGAGGGCATGCTTTTCGAGGGGCATCCCCTGGGCCTCCCCATCCTGGGCACGGCCGCATCCGTGAAACGCATCCGCCCGGAGGACCTGCGCCGTTTTCTGAAGACCTTCTTCGTCCCGGAGCGGATGGCCTTTACGGTCGTCGCGGACCTGGACGAGAAACTGCTGGAAAAACGCGTGCTGAGACTGGTGGCGAAACTGTTCGGAGATGGGACCCCTTCACCGGCTCCACCGGTTCGGAATGAAATGGAATCTCTCGTTCCAAGTGAAGGCATTCCTGTCATTCCGAGCGAAGCGAAGGAATCTCCCTGGGCCGCACCTTTCGATAAAACCGTGGACAAGCGGAACCACGAGGTGAACGCCGTCATCGGGAACCGGGCGCCTTCCCTATATGACCAGGAGGACCGCATCACGGCCGCCATGCTGTGCAACATCCTCGGCGGTCCGGCCTCAAACTCTCTGCTGAACAAGGAATTGCGCGAAAAGAACGGCTGGGTGTACGGTGTGGAATGCACCTACACGCAATATGCCGACACCGGCATTGCCGCCATCACCTTCGGCTGCGACAAGCCCAACCTGGAACGGTGCCTCACGGCCATCGACCGGATCCTCGGACGCCTCCGCGACGAGCCGCTCTCCGAGCGCACCCTCAAGGCCTACCGGAAACAACTCCTCGGCCAACTGGCCATCTCTTCCGACAACGGCGAGGCACAGTGCCTGTCCATGGGCAAGAGCCTCCTCGCCTGGGGCCGCATCGACACCTCCGCCCAGATGCGCGCCCGCATCGAGGCCGTCACGCCCGAGGCCCTGCAGGCCATGGCCCGCCGCCTCTTCGCGCCGGACACCCTCTCGCGGCTGATTTACCTGTAAACGGCCCCGACTCCTGCATGAACTGCTGAAGGTGGTCCAGTCATTGGACCACCTTCAGCGTTATACCCCTGTTTTTGCCGATGGCGGTCCTTCCGTTGGACCACCATCGACACAGGCTACTTGTTCAGGTTGATGAACGGCAGGGCGCTGGAGCCGTTGAACTGCGGGAGTTCGCCGTTCCACTTCTCGATGGCGTACTGCTGGACGAGGAGGGCGTTCAGGGAGGCGGCCACCACGCGGTTGTAGTAGGCCTCGCCGTCACCCTGGATCTTCTGGGCCTCGGCCTCACCCTTCGCCTTGGCGATGGCGATCTTGGCTTCCGCCTCGGCTTCCTTCACCTTGTTCTCGGCCTTGAGGGCGTTCTGGACGGCCTCGTTCTTGGCGTTGATCGCTTCGGTCAGGGAGGCCGGCGGGTCGATCTTGGTGGTGAACTCGCGGACGATGAAGCCTTCCCGGTTCATGGACTCGTCCAGACGCGCGCGGACCTCGGTCTCGAACTTGGCGCGGTTCGCCATCAGTTCGTCGGACGTGTAGTTGTTCGCGCAGGTCCGGTAAGCCTCGAAAATACAGGTGTTGATGTAGCCCATCTCCAGTTCGCGGACGGGCTTGCGGTATTTCACGAAGATGTCCACGGCCTTGCTTTCGTCAATCTGGTAAGCGAGGGTAGGAGTCATGGAGAAGATGGCCGCATCCTTGGGGTTCACCGTGAAAGGTTCGTAGGTAACCCGCTGAATG